>CAADHA010000196.1 GCA_900696685.1 uncultured Planctomycetota bacterium | reverse complement strand
CGGCACGCCTGGGTTCCACCCCGCCTCCGGCTGCCGATCCAAAGGCAGAGGGGCAGGAGTGTCAAATGAAGAACGAACCCAGTGTGCTTGGTCTCTACGCCGACGAGCCGATCGGCATGGACCACCCTCTGTTCATGGCGCGTACGGAAGCGCGCATGCGCGCGCGGCTGGCCGCGCAGCATGCGGTGCCACTCGAGCAGGCAATCGCGGACATCAGTGCCGAGATCAACTGGCTCTTCGGCGATGTTCCGGCGCCGCTCGTCACGGGGACCGTGACGACTGCCTACCTCGAAGCTGCGGCGGCGCAGGCGGGAGACCACACTGGCTGAAGCGGGCTGCCAATCCCGGCCCGCCGGCCACGAATCTCTGGTGTCGCCGGGATGGCACGCATTGCGTAAGTCCGGAGCTACGTCCAGTACGTTGTCGAAGTGGCTCGTAGAGGGTCGAGTCGACAACGTACGCGGAAGGCGTACTACCAGAAGCGCAGGTCCGGGGCATGCTCTGCCGTCCAACCCAAGGCCGCGAGCTCGGCGCAGATCGCCTCCGCCGCCTCAGGCGGGATCCACCAGAAGCTGCCATTCAGGACTGTCGACTTGCGGGTCCCGAACCGCTCAAGGATAGGCTTTGGAATCAACCCCGACATCTCCGCCTGGAGCCAAGGCGGGTAGTCCCCGTCTGACCATCCCGGCAACATCTCGCCCGAGAACTCGGCCGTTCCCTTGGGCCGAGGCTCGCCTAGTTCATCGAAGACGCGCAAGAGTTGCGAATACTCCTGGCGGGGCATCGCACGACGGAAATCGGCCCATGTCTTCGAGGTGCTGATCGCGTGGTTGATACGCGAAATCCGGCGCGCTCGGTCGTCCGTCGCGAACACGAGGCCGCCGTTGTGATTTACCGTGCGATACAAGAGCTTGAGCTTCACCAGTAGAGTCTCAGTTGTTGCCCCGCCCGTGCATCTACGGCGACTGTCCGGATCATTGTGTGGCGTCGAGGGCCGATGCCGGCACGGCAATGGGGACCTACCCATGACGGAGCGAGCTATGCGCCGCAAAGCAGACAAAGTCGTACTCTTGCGTCGCGAGGCTGCCTCAATGGGCGATGACTGGATCGATCACATTGAACTACGGCGCGCTGCGAACGCGCGGTTCGCCGTATGGGGAAACAAGTACGGCGAAGACCCTGCGACTGGGAAACGTCGCTGGGGTGACTGGGACAAGACGCGCGCGCTGGTCAGTCCCATGGCCATACGAAGAGCGCTCGAAGACGAAGCGGAGTTTCTTGGCGTCGATCTCGACTGGCAGGAGATCGTGCCGCTCATTGCATCTATCGACTGGCTGTCCGCTGCCGTCATCGCCCAGCACGCGAACCTGAAGATCTCAGGGCTTCCGTCTGCAGACGATCTCCTCAAGCAACGAGCACTTCGGCCATTGGGCCGTGTGACTATCGGTGTCGTATGGGGAGATGAGATGCATGAGCTCCAAATGTCGTTCGAACGGTGGGTTCGCATTCTGGGAGGCGCGCCGCGGACAGTCGAGGAGCCGTACTGGTACGAGGGAGAACGGTTCACGGCCTGTTGGGCCTTTGATGGTCGGCGAGGTCTCGAGGTCGCCTATGACGATGGCGGCGTCGGCTGGGAGGGCGAACTGGACGACGCGGACGTCATCGCAGGCGCTCAGGTCGATGGGGTGGATGTGGCGCGGCTTGCGTTACGCGCTGCGTCGCGTGGATGACCGAACGGTCGGCTATGGAGGGTCGTGGTAGCGCAATGTTTTGACTGGGTCGCCTGCGAGAGCGAGTGGTCATCAAAGTGGTAAAAGAGGCGATACTTCTCGTCAAAGCGGCGATCTCATAGAGGAAGCGAGGTCCATAAGTTCAATTCCCCCCGGCTCCACCAATCACGCACAGTCCGACCACTCAGGCTCGGACTGTTCTCCTTCATTGCTAATGCCGGGTCGACGGTCGCGGCGATCGGCAGCGACCCGACGGGCGCGCCAATCGCGGGTCGACACTTCGGGCGTCAGGCTTCGGTCTTCGCCGCGGCGTCGTGGGTGACCGGGCGGATGTTCTGGGCGAGGTCGCCCTTGGGTCCCTGCACGCAGTCGTAGCTCACGCGGCTGCCCTGCTTCAGGGTGCGGAAACCCTCCATCTGGATCGCCGAGAAGTGCGCGAACACGTCGGCGCCGCCACCCTCGGGCTCGATGAAGCCGAAGCCCTTCGCGTCGTTGAACCACTTGACGATGCCGATGGCCATGCCGCCTCCTTTCCTGCCCCTGAGTCGTGGCCAAGCATTGTGGAACCCCGTTTCCGGTAGTGTCAAGCTGATGCCCAACATCGTGGTTGATTGTCTTGGACAATACTTAGTCGGTTGACGCGTGCAGGCAGTCCGCATGGGTCAGCCGCCGAAACGGTGGGCGCAGGGCCCTGTTCGGCGGCTTGAACTCCCGTCGGGCGGGGCAACATGACGAGCGAAGTGCGCGCCAAGACCGAATCTATAGAATCTTTCGCATGTCCTCGAGTGCGCCGACGCCGCCCCCGAAACCTCCGTCGCCGGCGCGTCCGGGCGACGGGCAGGGTGCCGTCGTCGCCGAGCGCCAGACGCAGAAGACCGCGCCGCCGCGCATGTACCAGGTGGTCATGCTCAACGACGATTTCACGCCGATGGAGTTCGTGGTGATGGTGTTGCAGGAGCATTTCCGGCACGACCTGGAGACCGCGACCCATATCATGCTGAAGATCCACCACGAGGGGCGTGGTGTGTGCGGCGTCTACACGAAAGACGTCGCCGCGACGAAGGTCGAACTGGTGCTGGCTTCCGCCAAGCGGGCGGGGCACCCGTTGCAGTGCATTATGGAGGCCGCATGATTGCGCAAGAACTGGAAGTCAGCCTGCACATGGCGTTTGTCGAGGCGCGTCAGCAGCGGCACGAGTTCATCACCGTCGAGCACCTGCTGCTCGCACTGCTCGACAACCCGTCCGCGGCCGAGGTGCTGCGCGCCTGCGCCGCCAACATCGACGACCTGCGCAAGAGCCTGCCCACCTTCATCAAGGAGAACACTCCGACGGTGGGCGGCACCGAGGAGGTCGACACGCAACCCACGCTGGGCTTCCAGCGCGTGATCCAGCGCGCGATCATGCACGTGCAGTCCACCGGCAACGGCAAGAAGGAGGTCACCGGCGCCAACGTGCTGGTGGCGATCTTCGGCGAGAAGGACTCGCACGCGGTGT
>CAADHA010000195.1 GCA_900696685.1 uncultured Planctomycetota bacterium | reverse complement strand
CTCGCCGATGATGATCGGCTCTTCGCGCAGTTTCGTCAGGTGCTTCATCACCGAGTTCGCGAACGAGGGGCGCACAATCAGCACGTAGCCGATGCCCATGTTGAAGACGTTGAACATCTCGCCTCGCTCGATGCTGCCGTGCCTTTGTAAGAACCCAAACACCGGAGGCACGGGCCACTTCGAGGAATCGAGCACGGCGTCAAGATCATTCGGCAACGCGCGGCAGACGTTGCCCGGCAGGCCGCCGCCTGTAATATGCGCCATGCCCGCGATGATCTTCTTGACCGTGTAATGCCGCAGGAGGCGCACGATCGAGCGCGTGTAGATGCGCGTTGGAGTGAGGAGCACCTGGCCGAGCGTCTGCTGCGCATCGAGTTCGCCGTAAACCTTGTGAAGATCAAGCCCGGCGCTGCTGACGATCTTGCGCACAAGCGAGAAGCCGTTGGAGTGGACGCCCGAGGAGGGCAGGCCGATGACGACGTCGCCGGCCTCGACGAGAGAGGTGTCGATCGCGCGGTCGAGTTCGACGACGCCGACGGCGAATCCGGCGATGTCGAAGTCGCCTTCGCGGTAGAGATCAGGCATCTCCGCCGTCTCGCCGCCGATGAGGGCGCAGCCCGCGAGCCGGCAGCCGTCCGCGACGCCCTTGACGATCGATGTGGCAATCTGCGGGTCGAGGCGGTTGACGGCGAGGTAGTCGAGGAACATGAGAGGCTCGCCGCCCTCGACGATCATGTCGTTGACGCACATGGCCACGCAGTCGATGCCGACGGTGTCGTAGACGCCCAGTTGGGAGGCGAGTTTGACCTTGGTCCCCACTCCGTCGGTGCATGCGACGAGGACAGGCTCCTTGTAGTTGCGGCGGAAGAGTTTCTCGTTGTAGTCGAGACGGACGAGGCCGGCAAATCCGCCGGGGCGGTCGATGACGCGCGGGCCGTGCGTGCGGCGCATAAGGGCCTGAATCATGCCGACCATGGTGTCGCCGGCCTCGATGTCGACGCCGCTGTCGGCGTAGGTGAGGGGCTTGCCGGCGCCGGGAGAAGCGGTAGACATCGCGGGTGTGCTCATGGAGCGAAAGGATAGCAAGTTGGGAGGAGGGCAGAGGCGTCGAGGCCGCGAAGCAACGCCCCGCCCCGCCTGCGCCCCGAGGTATCGCTGCGACGCATGCCGCTCGTCAATCTGTGATCCCGGCGCCTCAGCGCTGCGACGCTATGGCTCGGGCTTCTCCGCCGGTTCTGCGGGCGGGGCGGATTCGCGGACGATCTCGGCCCGCTTCTGCATCTCGCCGAAGTAGGTCTTCATCGCCTTCTCGTACTGCGCGGGGAGAAGGTTCTCTTCGACGTCTTCCTGGGCGCGGCTGGTGGCGGCACGGACGAGTTCGGCGAAGCGAACCTGCGACTCGCCCTTGATGACCTGTTTGCCCTCGATGAAGGTCGTCCCGATGATCTGGCTGTTGGGGTCGGTGAAGACCTTCTCCTTCTGGTCTGAGAAGGACATTGGAGTGGCGAGGCGCGAGCCGCTGCCGCCGGCGCCCTTTCCGCGACTGCCCATGCCCGGACCGCGGCCATCGCCGAGCGACTGCATCCATTGCATCTGGGCCATGGCCTGGCTGATGCCCTGACCCTGGCACTGTCCGAGGCCCTGTCCGAGTCCCTGGCACTGGCCGGCAAGTTCGCCGAGCGCAGCGTTGAGGTTGGCGAGTTGCTGGGCGGCCATTTCGAGTTGGCTGAGTTGATCGCCCAAGCCGGCGGCGCCCTGCATTCCGTCCATGCCGGCCATGCCCTGCATCCCTTGCTGGCCGGGCATTCCTGCCATGCCCTGGCACGCGCCGGCCATGGCCTGCATCGCCTGCGCCGCCTGGGCCGCGGCCTGGCACGCTTGCGCCATCTGCTGCTTCTGCTCCTCCGTCAGGTTCGCGGCATTCTGGATTGCCTGCTGGAGCGCCTGCGGATCGTTGATCGCGGCGGGATCGATGCCGGCCTGCTTGAGTTGCTCCTTGAGCGCGTCCTGGTTCTGGGCGAGTTTTTCGAGTTGCTCGGCGAGTTGCGCGAGGGCCTGCTTCTGCTCTTCGCTGAGTTCGCCCTTGTCGATCTGCTCCTTGAGTTCTTCGAGGGCCTTCTTCGCGGACGAGAAGTCGCCTTTGGCAAGGGCCTTGCCCAGGTCGCCCGTCGGCCCGGAGTCCGAGGAAGGATTCAACTGGCTCAACTTGTTCTGGAGGGCTTCAAGGGAACGAGCCTGCTCCGTCTCCGTCTGCTTGCGCAACTCATCGCTGAGCGTGTTGAGTTTCTTGAAGGCTTCGCGCTGGAACTGCTCGGGAGCCTTGGCGGCCTCAGGCTCGGCCATCTTCGGGTCTGCCTGGGCGAGCATTTCCTTGAGTTCTTTGGGGTCCTTGCCGACCTTTTCGGCGGCCTCCTTGATTGCCGCCTCGTACTGCTCCCGGATCTGCTCGATGCGCTCGCGTTCCTCGATGGTGAGGCGCGTTTCCTCGCGCGCGAACCAGTTGCCGGCGGGAATGGTGAAGCCCGCGAGGATCGTTGCGGCGAGAAGTACGGGGCTGATCCACCACAGGCGCGGCGCCTGGATGGTGAATCGCCGGCGGACATCGCGCGCCGTCTCAGGCCGACGCGCGACCTCAATGGCATCGTCAATCGCCGCCTGCGCGAAGGCGTCCTCGCGGCCGCGGCAGAGCATCGCCGTGCTCAGTTTCTCCCGAAGTTCGAGTCGCTGATCGACCTCGACCGCGACGTGGATCGGCGAGGGCCGCGTCGGCGCCCACCACGCCACGGCGGCGGCCAGGGCCGCAAGCCCCAGCGCCGGCCCCATAAGCAGCCAGTTGATCGACTCGTTCACGGGCGGCAGAGCCTTGCTGACGATGACCAGCACGAGCGCAACCGCAGCCGCGGCAATCGCCACGATGTGCAGGCGGTCGAGGAGGCCCTTGAACCCGAGGCGGCGGGCGGCGTGGGTGAGCAGGGTGCGGATGTCTTCCATCGCGTTCCTCCTCCGGCTGGGCCGGCGGACGGGTCATCGAGCAGCGAAAGGACTTCCCCGGCCGATTATTATGATAACGGACGGAAGCGGTTCGTGCCTGCCCGGAAAACTGGAAAATTCTTTCGCGCCCTGGGCCGAGGTGGACCATGCGACGAAGCAGGATTGGTCTCGTGGCGGTCATTGTGGTGGCGAGTCTCGGCCTGAGCGTCCGGGGAGAGGCTGCCCCGGCGGTGGAGCCGGCATCCAGCCAGGATCGCCCCGATTCGTCCCCCTCCCCGCAGCCCGAGCCGCCACTTTCCCCGAGCGAGGTGGCCGCCTTGAAGGCCCGGATAGCCGCGCTCGAGCGCGAACTGGCCTCAGCGCGGGAGAGGATTGCTCAACTCGAAGCGGAACTTACGGCAGCCCGTGCAGCACGGCCCGGCGCGGGGCCGGGTGCGCCCTCCGCGGAAGGAGGGGAGTCTCTCCTCTCGCCCCACGACCTGCTGGCGCGCCTCAAGGAGCGCCTGGCCGCCGACTTTCCCGACCCCCTGCCCGCGGACGAACGCGCACAGCGGGCGCATCTGCGCACGCTGACGCAGTGGGTCAACGCCATCAACCGAGAGCAGCGTGAGCGCATCGACTGGCCATGCCGCATTCTTTCGCGAGACGCGACGGACGCGGAGAAGATGTACGTCGAATTGGAGGCGATCGATCCGCAGAACGGCGACGCCGTCAGCGAACCGTTCGTGATCGACTGGCCGCGGCGACTGCGCCCGGTGCTGGCGCGATTCGACGATGGCTCGCCCGTGCGTCTGCGCGGCCTGCTGACGCCGCAACTTCGGGTGAACGAGTCGCGGAGCGACCCTGGGACGTTTGACATTCCGCCGCTGCTCGGCCCGTTCGTGGAGTTCCGCTATGCGGTTCAGGTGACGGCGCTGATGGAACTTGAAGTGGGGCGCGTGCCCCCACCTGCGCTTGCGCCACAGCCTGCACCCCCCGTCGAGTCCGAGCCACAGCGATGAGAGCCATCCGACCAGTTGTGCGGCATGTCCTGTGTGTGGGGATTGTCAGCGTCAGTGCGCCGCGTGCCCTCTGCACTCCGCCCGATGGCAGCCGCGGGATGACCTTCGAGGACATCACCGACGCAGTCGGCCTGGGAGAAGACGCGGCGGGCACGGCCATTGCGCGCTGCGCCTTCGTCGACTTTGGCGGCGACGGCCGGCCCGATGTCGCGATCCAGTCCTCGCGCCCCGCTCCCGGCGCCCTCCCTGCCGACGCGCCGCCGGGCGCCCGCTTCATTCGGCTCTTCATTCATACCCGCGAGGAGCAGGCGCCGCTCGGGTTCCGGTACGTCGAGAAGGAGACGACCAACCTGCCGCTTCTCTACGGAGGCGACTGCGTTGCTTTCGCCGATCTCGACAACGACGGCATTGCAGACGCCATCATCACGCGATACATCGATTCTCAAAACGAGCAATGGACTGATCACGGGCTGCGCACGGCGTGGCATCGGGGCAACGGCGACGCGACATTCGGACCGGCCAACCCGATCGCCGCTGCCACGCCAGCGACCACTTGCGCCCTGGCCGTCGGCGACGCCGACCGCGACGGCCGCCTCGACCTCTTTCTCGGCAACTGGTACAGGCACTACGGTCCGTCACTCGACGGCCACCACAATGACCTTCTGCTCCAGACCGCACCGGGGGTCTTCCAGCGCGTCGGATGGGGGACGGACGGGTATCTCTTTGATGAAGATGATGCGGACGATCGCGGAGGCCGGCCGACCTACGGCGTCATGTTCGCCGATCTCCTTCCCACGCCGATCGGCTACAACCACCCGCTGGCGGAGATCGTCGAACTCAACTACGGGCGGCGGTGGAACCGGCTGCATCTGTGGGATCCGACGCTTCTGTCCGTCTCTCCCGCCGAGTTCGCGCCGGGCGTTGCCTACCCGCTGTGGCGTGACGTGGCGCCGGCCACGGGCGTCGATGGCGACGCCGTCCGCCACGGCCGCTATCCCGAGTGGCTCAAGGAGCGCGCCAAGGAGGATGCCCGCTTCGACCGCGAAGATGAGCGGCCCTTCCGCAGCAACGGCAACACCTTCGACTGTGCCGTCGGCGACGTTGACGGCGACGGCGACTTCGACCTCTTCCTCGCCGAGATCACGCACGGCTGGGCAGGCGAGTCGTCCGACCGATCGCGCTTCCTCGTCAACGAAGCGGATTCTCTCGGGCGGCGCCGCTTCGTCGAAGATCAGCGATTGAACGTCGATCGGATTCCGGAGGGCGTCAACAACTGGAACCAGGGCGATCTCTTCTGCGAACTCGCCGACTTCGATCTCGACGGCAGACTCGATCTGCTTCTCTCCAGCGGCGACTACGCCGACAACCAGCGACTGCGCCTTTTTCTGCAACGGGAAGACGGGTCGTTTGAGGATGCGACTCAGCGAGTCGGACTCGATCACGACGGCTCTCAGCAGATTTCCCTTGCGGACGTGGACGGCGACGGCTCGCCCGACATCCTTGTCGGCCAGACGTTCAACCGCTTTGCGCCCGAGCAGCGGGAGGGGCGCGAGCCGCGGCTGCGCCTGTTCCGCTCCGTTCCTGAGGCCGGCGCGCAGTCACTGGTCCTGCGCCTGCGCGGCGACGTGGACGCCGGCGCCGCGCGCGATGCGCTCGGCGCGATTGTCCGCGTGCGTGTGGGAGGCGCGCGGATGCAGAGGCAACTGATCGGCATCGGAGGGCACGCGGGCAAACAGCATGACTTCCTTCTCCACTTCGGTCTCGGGGCGGCGCCCGTGGTTGAGGAAGTCGAGGTGATCTGGCCCGACGCGGCGGCGACCGTGCAGCGCTTCGCCCGGGTGGCTGCGGGGCAATACCGGTTGAAGCAAGGCGGCAATCCCGAGCCGATCCCCTGAGGTGTCCGATCGCAGGCTGGGCGGGACGACTCGTCGCGGCACGCCTTCGGTACAATCATTCAGCGGCAACAGGCGATTCAACACACTCGCAATGGAAGGGCGCGCCGATGTTTCTTCAAGGGATTCCGATGGCCGGCCGGCCGGCTCGTGCTTTGACCGGGATCATCGCAGTGCTTCTTGCGGTTCTTGTCTGGCCGCTTTCCGCCCGCGCGCAGGATGATGATGAAGAGGTCGATCTCTTCAACCTCAGCGAGCGCATCGGCTCGGTCGCCATCCCCGTCGAAGCGCCGCTCATCAAGGCCGCCGAGGTTCGCGACATCATCAAGGCCTTCAGCCTCGACGAGGACCACGGCGACCTCGTGCGTTCGCTCCACGAGGGCTACGTGACCGTCTTCACGGCCGCCGCCACCGAGCGCCGCGACCGCATGAAGGCCCTGATGCAGCAGATGCAGGAGGGTGGAGACTTTGTCACCTTCGGCCTCGAGATGCAGGAGGTCGAGAAGAACTGGATGAAGCAGCGGGCGGGGATCGGCAACGACTTCTTCGAGAATGTGAAGGCCACGCTCACGCCTGATCAGTTGGCGAAGTGGCCGGCCTTCGAGCGAGACCGTCGCCGCCGCACCCAACTCCACATCGGCGCCTTCTTCGCCGGCGAGGGCGTGGACGTCGTCCGCCTCGTCGCCGACCTGCAACTCGAGGGTCCGCAGCAGGCGGCGGTTGCGCCGCTGCTCGAGTCCTATGCGGTCGAACTCGACGGCCTGCTGCGCCAGCGCCTCCGCGCAGCCGAGGAGGTCCGCAACATCGACTACACCGACCCGGGCGCGATGGGCAATCCATTCGAGAGTTTCGAGCGCATCCTCAACGTCAGGCGGCAGATTCGCGACGTCAATCGCAAGCACGCTCAGGTTATTGCCTCGTCGATCCCGGGCCCGGCGAGCGAGCAACTCACTCGCGCCTTCCGCGAGCACTCCCACCCTCGGATCTACGCCCCCACCGAGGCCGACGCCTTCTTCAAGACTCTCCTGGCGATCGAAGACCTCACGCCAGGGCAGCGGGGAGGCGTGGAGGGCGTTGCGGCGGCGTACCGCGATCGAGTCGCGGCTGTCAATCACCAGATCATGCAGTCCATGAACGAGCACGAGGATTCAATTGAGAAGTCGCTCAAGAACCAGGACATGATGGTGATGGCGATGGTGGGGGCGATGTCGGCCTACGCCGATGAGGGCCAGCAGGCCGAGCAGGCCCCCTTCGACTCCAAGGATCTGCTCATGGGCGAGGAACTCGTCGCGAGGCAGGACGACCTCTACAAGCAGAAGCGCGGCGTGGTCGTCTCGGCCATCGAGCAGGCCTGGGCCGTGCTCACCCCGACGCAGCAGGCCCGCTTGACCCTGCCCGAGGTGCCCGAACTGAGCGACAGCCAGAAAGCGCTGCGACAGGTCCGCCGCATCATGCGCCAGTCGATGCAATACGCCGAGGAATCGGTGCTTGAGGCTCAGCAGGAGATGGGAGAAACGCGCCCCCGCCGGCCGTAGGTCCAGGCCTGGGCCAGGGGTGTGTTAGAGCGACGAGACGAGGCGCGCGGTTTCATCAAGCAGCGCTTGTGCGTGTGCCGCCTCGCGCGCCTCGGCGATGAGTCGCAGGATCGGCTCGGTGTTGCTGGCGCGGACGTGGAGCCATGCGCCGCGGTCGGGCCAGTCGAGGCGCAGGCCGTCCTGATGATCCGCCGAAGCCTCGGGAAACTTCTGCCCGAGCGCACTGAAGGCGCGCGAGGCGAGGCCCGGGCGCAGTGGAACCTTGAATTTCTCGATGAAATACGTCGGGCGATTGTCGGCGATGCGGCTCAGCGCCGCGCCTCGGCGCGCCAGGAGCGACAGGGCCAGTGCCATGGCGCCGAGGCTGTCGCGCACGAGGCAGACCGGCGGCCAGATGACGCCGCCATTGCCCTCACCACCGAGGACGCATCCGTGGCGCTGCATCGCCTCGACGACGTTTGCTTCGCCCACGGGTGTGCGGATGACCCGCGCGCCGTGCGACGCCGCCACGTCGTCAATCATCCTGCTCGACGAGAGATTGACAGCCAGCGTGAACGAATCAGGCGCCGCGCCGGCACGCGCCCGCCGCTTCGCGCCGCTGCGCGCCTTCGCCACCTCCAGCACCTCCTCCGCCGCGAGCACGAACGTGTATTCCTCCCCGATGTAGCGGCCCGCTTCATCGATGATGGCGAGCCGGTCAGCGTCCGGGTCCTGCGCGAACCCCACGTCGGCGCGGTGCGTCACCACGGCGGCGGCGAGATCGGTGAGATTCTCGCGAGTCGGCTCTGGTCTGTGGGCGAAGAGTCCGGTCGGTTCTCCGTTGAGATGAATCACGTCCGCGCCGAGGCGTTCGAGCAGGAGCCGGCCCGACCTGCACCCCCCCCCGTTCACCGAGTCGAGAACGACTCGGAACCGCCGCGAGCGGATCGATTCGACATCGACGTGCGCGAGCACCCGCTGCACGTGAACGTCGTCCGCTGTTTCGTTGATCGATTCCCGGCCGCTACGGACGGTCGAACTGTGGACGCACGCTGAATCTGCACGCGGACCGGCTCCGGCGCACTGCGCGCTTCGAAACCGATCAATGATGCGCTGCGCGCTAGGTGGCGCAGGCGCGGCGCCCTGCGCCGTGAGAAACTTCACGCCGTTCCACTCGCCCGGGTTGTGGCTGGCCGTGATGACGACCCCGCCCGCGGCCTGAAGGCGCGTGACCATGACGGCCGAGGTCGGCGTCGCCACCACCCCCAGCCTGACCACGCGCCAACCTGCACGTGCCAGCGATTCGCACGAGGCGTCTTCGAGCGCAGCGCCCGAGGGCCGGCCGTCGCGCCCGACGACGACGATGCCTCCGGCCACCGAGCACTCGGACAACTCGCGGGCAAAGGCTGCGGCGAGTTGGCCGGCGACCTCGGGCGTCATCGACTTGCCGACGATGCCGCGCGCACCGGAGACGGAGAGCATCAGTGGTGAAACGTCATTCGTTGCCATGACCTTCGGACGATAGGCCGCCGGACCGATCGGCGCGGCGCGCTGCAGAACCAGTGCCGTCCAGGCTTGTGACATGACGGTCGTTCGCCAGTCATTCGCGCAGACAGCCTGCCCTCAGCGAAGGCAAGGGCGGGAATCAAGTGACACCGCGGCGCACGATTCGACCACCAGAACAAAAGGGACAGGTACATTTATTCTCAGGTCTGGATTGCACATAAGTGATTGATAATCAAGGAGATAAAATGTACCTGTCCCTTTTGTGTTCGCCGCATTGACGGCGCGCGCAACGGTCAAACGTCTGAAGCGGTCCCACGCGCGACCAGGCCCCGCCATCACCGGTGCGAGAGAATCGCCAGACCGCAAACCACTCCCGTTCCGACCCGTCGCGCCGGAGGATGCAACCGTTCCTATCTCCTCCGACCCTTGTTTTCCAGCCTCGGAAAATACACCCGTCCCTATTTTCGGGCGCTATTTTCGGGCGCCCTGTTGTCGGAGAGGTCAGCCGGCGCGGCGGACCTGCCTCGCCGCCTCGCCGGCAGGGGCCGGCACGCCGTCGAGTACGAACAACTCCCACGGTTGACCTTTCATCAGGTCAAGCGTTTCACCCGTCGCTCGACCCTCATCGTCGCACAGGCGCACGATCGGCCGATCCGGCGCGCGGAAGTGCATTCCGACGACCAGCGCGATTCGCCGGGTCGAGAGCAGCACGTGGCTGCCGATGGGGTAG
>CAADHA010000194.1 GCA_900696685.1 uncultured Planctomycetota bacterium | reverse complement strand
TCCGGAACGACGGCACACGTGTTCCTCGACAACGCACTACGCGCCAACGGCGTCGATCCAAAGGACGTGGAAATCGTGAACCAGAGGATGAGCGAGGCGGTCACGTCGTTCATCTCGGGTGCAGTGCCTGCGGTCGCGCTCTGGGTGCCATTCAACATCGCGGTGCGCCAGAAGGTTCCCGAGGCGAAGATGCTGGTCGATGCGTCTGCGTACTACCCGCAGGCCGCGATCGTGGGCGGCTGGGTCACGACCGAGGAGTACCAGCGGAAGAACCGCGAAGCGCTGCAGGGCATCATTCGAGGCTGGGCAAGTGCCAATGACTGGTTTATCGCCAACTCCGCGCAGGCGCTCGAGCAACTCCAGAGTAAGCACTACCAGCAGGTGCCTCTGACGGACCTCAAGGAGCAGTACGGCGCGCAGAAGATGTTCACCTCGGCCGAGTGGCGCAAGATGTACGAAGACGGGACCGTCACCAAGTGGCTGCAGCAGGTGACGGACTTCTTCGTCCGCTTCGCGAACATCCAGAATCCCGTACCAGCCTCCCGATACTTCGACCCGACGCCGTACCTGCAAGCGATCAAGGCCTGAAGGGGCGACGCGAATCGTGGTTAGCACGAAGAGTTGGGACTACATCATCGTCGGGGCCGGTTCGGCGGGCTGCGTGCTCGCGAACCGGTTGTCGGCGGACCCTGTCGTTCGTGTCCTGGTGCTCGAAGCGGGTGGATCGGACCGCAACTTCTGGGTTCGTCTCCCGGTGGGGTATTTCCGCACCATCTATGATTCGCGCTTCTCACGAGTCTTCGACACCGAACCCTGCCATGGAACCGCGGGCCGCAACGTGCTCTGGCCGCGGGGCCGGGTGATCGGAGGATCGAGCTCGATCAACGGGCTGCTCTACATCCGCGGCCAGCACGGTGATTACGACGAATGGGCGACGCTCGGCGCAAAGGGCTGGGACTACCGCTCCGTGCTGCCTTTCTTCCGGCGCTCGGAGGCTTATTCGGGCGGCGAGAGTGAGTACCACGGCGCCCACGGCGAACTCGGCGTCTCGGAGTTGCGCAACGATCACCCCTATTGCCGCGCATGGGTCGAGGCAGCGATCCAGTACGGGATACCGCGCAATCCCGATTTCAACGGCGCGATGGACTGGGGCGTGGGGTCATACCAGCTCACGGTTCGCGACGGCTGGCGTTCGAGCGCCGCCACCGCTTTCCTGCGCCCGGTCATCGGTCGGACAAATCTAACTGTCAGGCCGCATGCGCACGTCGTGCGTGTGCTCTTCGAGGGACGCACGGCGAGCGGTGTCGAATGGCTGCAGGACGGCGTGCCGGTGCGTGCGCGTGCCGACCGTGAGGTGATTCTCGCCGCAGGGGCAATCCAGTCGCCCCAGATCCTGCAGCTGTCCGGAATCGGCCCGGCGCAACTGCTGCGCCGCCATGGAATCGCGGTGCGCGTCGATGCTCCGGAAGTGGGCGAGAACCTGAAGGATCACTATCAGGCGCGCACCGTTGTGCGGCTCAAGCACCGCAAGTCGCTCAATGACCAGGTGCGCAATCCCTTCGCGCTGGCCTCGATGGGCATGCAGTGGCTCTTCGCGAATTCCGGTCCGCTGACGGTAGGCGCCGGCCAGGTCGGCGGGCTGGCGCGAACCGAGCACGCGCCGGATTCGCGGGCCGACGTGCTCTTCAACGTGATGCCACTCTCGGTGGACAAGCCGGGTGATCCGCTTCATCGCTATTCCGGGTTCACCGCGTCGGCGGCGCAGTGTCGTCCGCGCTCGCGCGGCAGCGTGCAGATCGTTTCGACCGATCCGCACGCTGCGCCGCGCATCGTGACGAACTATCTGGACGACGAACTCGATCGCAGGACGATTGTCGCCGGGGTGAAGATGCTTCGCGAGATCTATGCACAGCCGGCATTTCGAGATCTCGTCGAATCCGAAGAGCTTCCCGGGCCGGGCCGGCGAGACGATTCCGACCTGCTCGACTTCGCGCGCGAGAAGGGCGGCACGGTGTTCCACGCGGTCGGCACCTGCAGGATGGGGAGCGACGAGCGCTCGGTTGTGGATCCCGCGCTGCGCGTGCGCGGCGTCGAACGGCTGCGCGTCGTCGACGCCTCCGTGATGCCGGAGATGGTTTCGACCAACACGAACGCCTGCGCGATCATGATCGGCGAGAAGGGCGCCGATCTGGTGCTTCACGGCGCGCCAGATGCCGAATCCATGCCCGAGGGACGCCCCGCCACAGCTTGAGGTTGCACAGCATGTACGAATACGGCAGCTTCATCGAGGGCAACTGGCGATCTGGCGGTGACCGGTTCGTGACCCGGAATCCGGCGCGACCTTCGCAGACCGTGGGTGCCTATCGGTCGGCATCCGGGGAGGACCTCGCGGAGGCGATCAGGGCTGCCAGAGCGGCCCAGGCCCTGTGGCGACGCATACCGGCACTCGAGCGCGGCGATCTGGTCGCGCGCTTCGTCGATGCGCTTGCCGAGCGCACCGAGGAACTGGCGCGCTCGATCACGCTCGAACAGGGAAAACCCCTGGCGGAGGCTCGTGGCGAGGTCGGCAAGTCGTGCGCCGAGGCGCGCCTGATGGTTGCGCTGGCGCGACGAGAGCTGGGCGAAGTGATGCCGTCGGCGCGCCCCGGCGTGCGGAACCTGGTGTTGCGGCGGCCGCGCGGAGTCGTGGCCGCCATTACGCCGTGGAACTTCCCGATCCTCACGCCAATGCGCAAGAT
>CAADHA010000193.1 GCA_900696685.1 uncultured Planctomycetota bacterium | reverse complement strand
TCGATGGGCTTGGCGTCCCTGGGCCGCTTGTCGAGAACGACGCCGACGACCTGCGGGATGATTTCGCCGGCCTTCTCGACGATGACGGTGTCGCCGATGCGGATGTCCTTGCGGCGGATCTCCTCGATGTTGTGCAGCGTGGCGTGGCGGACGGTGGTGCCGGCGATGAAGATGGGCTTCATCGTGGCCCGCGGCGTGAGAGTGCCGCCCTTGCCCACCTGCCACTCGACCTTTTCGAGCACGGTCGTCCCCTGCTCGGCCGGGTACTTGAAGGCAATGCACCAGCGCGGGGCGCGGCTTGTCGAACCAAGTTGCCGCTGCTGGTCGAATGAGTTGACGCGCACGACCATGCCGTCCACGCCGTAGCCGAGCGTGGAGCGCTCTTTGCGGAACGCCTCGATCGTCTTCTCGACTTCTTCGATGGAGTCGCAGACCTTCGTGTGCGGGCTGACGGGGATGCCGAAGGTCTTGAGGCGCTGGAGGAAGTCGCTGTAGGTGTTTATGTCGCCCAGGCCGCGCACCTCGCCCCGGCCGTGGGCGACGAAGTTGAGGCGCCGAGCGGCCGTCACTTTCGGGTCAAGGTTCTTGAGCGTGCCGGCGGTGGAGTTGCGGGCGTTGGCGAAGAGGGCCTCGCCGGCTGCTTCCTTCTCGCGGTTGATGCGCTCGAACTCGGCATTGGGCATGAAGATCTCGCCGCGCACCTCAAGAACAACGGGAACCGACGCCTTCCCCGACGTGGAGAGCTCCAGGGGCACAGCGCGGATGGCGCGGACCTGGGCCGTGACTTCGTCGCCCTTCTCCCCGTCGCCGCGCGTCACGGCCGAGATGAGCCGCCCCTTCTCGTAGCGCAGGCTGATCGCCACGCCGTCGATCTTGGGGTCGCAGACGTAGGTCACCGCCTGCGCCTTCGCAAAGAGATCGCCTCCCTCGCTCTCTTCGATCCCCAGCCCCTTGAGGACGCGCTTATGCCACGCGCGCAGGTCTTCGAGCGAGTAGGTGTTGTCAATGGACTGCATCGGCACCGTGTGCGGCACCGTCCTGAAGCCCTTAATCGGTTCGCCGGCGACGCGCTGCGTCGGGCTGTCGGGGTCGGCGAGTTCGGGGTGCTCCTGTTCGAGCGTCTGGAGTTCTCGCAGGAGCCGGTCGTACTCCGAGTCGGCCATGATCGGCGCATTGTCCACGTAGTAGGCGCGGTCCGCCTTGCGGATGAGGCGGCGGAGTTCGTCGATGCGCTTGGCGGGGCTGGCGGCCATGTCTCTGAGACTGTATGAGTCGTGGGGGTGCCGTGGTCAAGCGACGCTCCGGGAGCGCGGGCCACGCCGACGAGCGCATGGGGCACGAGCAAGACTGCCCATCCGTCCGCGCCACAGCGTGGACCTGCGGTCGCAACGCCTCCCTCCGGACCAGGGCGCCCCACGGCGTTCACGCATGCACACTCCCGGTCCGGTCGGGCGGCGCGTGCTTTCACAGCAGGGCGACGGGATCGACATCAACGGCGGTGTTGGCATCCGAGACCGCCAGCCCCCGGTTGCGCAGGTCGGTAAGGAGGCGCTGCACGAGGGCGGCGGTCGGCGCGATGATCTCGACGCCGAAGCGGTAGTGGTCGGCGATGCGCGAGAGGGGGCAGGGGGCGGGGCCTTTGATCCATGCCGGCCGCTGATCCGCTTCGCGCGGCAGTCGCTCGACGATGGAGCGCAGTTCGGCCGCGAGCGCCTCGGCCCTCTGACCGGCCTTTGCGTAATCGGTGTCGCGCACGACGATCCTCGCCATGCGGCCCACGGGCGGCAAACCGGCGTGCTCGCGCTGCGGCATCTCGGAGCGGACGAATCCGCCGTAGTCGTGCCGGGCGGCGCACTGAACCGCCGGATGCTTCGGCGAGAACGTCTGCACCACAACCAGCCCGGCGTGCTCGCCTCGCCCGCACCGGCCGGCGACCTGGGAAACGAGTTGAAAGGTGCGCTCGGCGCTGCGGAAGTCCGGCAGGCTGATGGCGGTGTCGGCGTTGATCACGCCCACAAGCCGCACGTTCGGATAGTCAAGGCCCTTGGCGATCATCTGCGTGCCCACGAGCAGGCGGATTTCACCGGCGCCGAAGCGCTCGAGCACATCGTAGTAATCGCGCGCGTGGCGCATGGAGTCGGAATCCATGCGGAAGAGGGAGGACTCGTCGATGATGCCCGGCAGGAGCCGCTGCACTTCCTCCTCGATGCGCTGTGTTCCCATGCCGAAGGGGACGACCTTCTTGCCGCAGTTCGGACAGCGCTCGTGAAGGGTCTGCTCGGCGAGGCAGTGGTGACAACGGACTACGCCGCCTCGAGGAAGAGTTCGCTCCTTGTGATAAACCATCGCCACGTCGCAGTGGTCGCACTGCATGACCCAGCCGCAGTTCTGGTCGGGGCAGGCGATGTAGTTGGCGTAACCGCGCCGATTGAGCAGGAGCATCGCCTGGCCGCCGGAGGTGAGGACGGCGCGGAGGCATGCGGCAAGACGAGGCCCGATGAGCCGAATGCTGCGGTCTCCCTCCATCGCCGCCTGCCGCTTCTGCTCGCGCAGATCGACGATCTCGACGCGCGGCAGTTGCGCGCCGGGGACGCGATCGGGCATCTCGTGCCAGTGATAAAGGTTGCGGCGGGCGGCGTTGTGCCAGGTTTCGAGGGAGGGAGTCGCCGAGCCGAGGATCACCCCGGCCCCCTCGATCTGCGCCCGTCGGATGGCCACGTCGCGCGCGTGGTAGCGCGGCGACTGGTCCTGCTTGTAGGATGAATCGTGCTCCTCATCGACGACAATGAGGCCGAGCGAGCCGGCGGGCAGCGGCGCAAAGACGGCCGAGCGTGCGCCGACGACGACGCGCGCCTCGCCGCGAGCGATCATGGCCCACTGCTCGTGGCGCTGGGCGGCGGTCAGGCCGCTGTGCAGGATGGCCACCCCGTGCTCAAACCGAGCGAGGAGCCGCCCCACCGTCTGCGGCGTCAGCGCTATCTCCGGCACAAGAATGATTGCCGACCTGCCCTTTGACGTGAGTTGTTCGATCACGTGAAGGTAGACCTCGGTCTTGCCGCTTCCGGTCACGCCGTGCAGCACGTGCACGCCGAAACCGGCGTCGATCTGCGCGGACACCGCCTTGATGATGTGCTTCTGCTGCGGCGTGAGCGACACGGGCAGCGTCGGGCGGATGGCGACCTCGTCCCACACGGCACGGACGGTCGAGCGAGAGGCCTTCGTCAACTGCCCGAGATCAATCAGGCGCTTGATCGGGCCCGTGGTCCTCAGGCCCGCCAGATCGGCCAGAGCCTTCATTTCGACCGGGCGCGCCGGCGCCCGGGAGAGCGCCTCGATGATCTGCCGCTGGATCGCCGTGAGACGCTTGGGAGGTTCGGGAGGCGGCGCCTCGGGCAGATCGACAAGCACGTGCTGACGCCGGCCGATCCCGCGTTTCACGGGGGCGGGGAGGAGGCTGGCAAAGACGGAGCCGAGGGGCGCGCAGTAGTAGCCGGCGAGCCACTGGGCCAGTTCAACGAGCGGAAGCGTGAGTTCAATGTCGCCCTCGTCGCGCCGGAGGATCGCCTTGAGGCGGCGCTGCGCCAACTCGGCCGTCGCCGCGTCGCCCGACTTCACTTCGACGATGAAGCCGGGCGCGGGCCGGTCGCCGCGACCGAGCGGGACGACCACGCGCTGCCCGAGCCGCAGGTCATGCATGGTCCGCGGAATGCTGTAGGACAACCCCTCGGGATAGCGGTCGATGCCTCGCTCGGGCACGACGCGGGCCACGCCGATCGAGGTGTCTCTGTCGTCCTCAAAGAGCCGAGGTGGTTCCGTCATTCCGCGCGCAGTGTAAGCGTGGATGCGAGTCGGGGCGCGGGGGTCTGGGAAGCGATCAAGGCGCGGCAACCGTGTGAGCCGGAGACGCCCGCGGCGGCGCCGACAGGCTCAGCGGCTTTCATGATGCCTTGCCGGTCACTCCGCGCCGATCTCTCGCAGACCCAGACCGAGTTCGCTCAGCTTCTCCCGGACTTCGACGAGGCTCGTCGTGCCGAAGTTCTTGACGCCCAGCAGTTCCGCCTCGGTTCGGGCGCAGAGGTCGCCGATCGTCTGCACGTCGAGCAGTTGCAGCGCCTTGCGGGCGCGGACGGAGAGCTCGAGGTCGGAGACGGGCTTGTTGAGAAGATGCTCCTGCGGCGTGCCTCGCAACTGCTCGTAGACGGCGTTGCGCAGGACGTTGTGCTGCTCGTCAAGCCCCTGCCCCAGCCGCAGCCCCCTGGCCGTGAGCATGTCCTTGATTTCCTGAAGGCTCGTTTCGCCGAAGTTCTTGTACCCCAGAAGTTCGGCTTCGGTGATGCGCAGCAGGTCGCCGAGCGTGCGGATGTTCATCTTCTTGAGGCAGTTGCGGGCCCTCACCGAAAGTTCGAAATCCGTTACCGGCGTGTCGAGCATCGCGTTGCGCTTGGTTGAGTCACGCTCGATTTCCTCGTCCATCTCCATCTCGAAGGAGGCCTCAACATCCTTCATGTAGCGCCGGGCGCGGGGATGGTTCGGCTCGGTCTCCAGGACCTGGCGCAGGCACTTCTCCGCGCGGCGGTACATCCCGCGGTCTTCGTAGCAGATGGCGAGGTTGATCAGCGCATTGACGTGCGCCGGCTGGATCTCGGCGCACCGTTCGTAGATCGCCAGCGCCTCTTCCTCTTCACCCACCAGGTCCAGCACGTACGCCAGTTTGAAGAGGGCCTCGGCATTGGCGGGGTCGAACTGCACGGCCCGGCGGAACTCCTCGATCGCCTGCCACCGGTTGCCCGATTCCTCAGCCTTGCAGCCGGCAGTGAAGTGGTTGCGGCTCGCCTGCGGGTCTCGATTGACCGCCTGACCGGTAGAGCCGATGAGAATGTCCATCACGTCCTGAGTCATGCGCCCTGTCTCCGGGGATTCGGGTTCTGTGTCGTCGGCCGTTCGCGCCGGTAGCGCCGCAGGCCCTGAGCACGAATGATAGCACGCGCATACGCAAGGCGGTTCAACCCTTCGTACCGCGCCGCACCGCCCTGCTGCGAGCCTGGCGCGGCCGGCTGCTGACAGGGGCCTCGACCGCCTTGGCCTCTTCCCCGGGCGGTTGCATCGCTCCTTCAGCGGGCACGTGCCGCTCAATCAGGCCGTCCACCAGCCGCCGGGCGATGGCGATGGCGCCGACGTCGCCTGTAACGCTGCGTGTCACGTAGAGCCCTTCGATGATCATGCAGAACTCGCTCGCGAAGGATTCGGGTTCAAGCACGCCGGCCCGCTCCGCAAGTTCGAAGAGAAAGTCCTCGATGGCCCGCTTGTGGCGCGAGGACGCCACGTGCGCCGGGTCGTGCGGGAGAGGGAACTCCATCGCCGCGTTCACGAAGATGCAGCCGTGGAAGTCTTCCTGCTCGATGATCTGGCGGATCACTTCGAGCACCGCATTGATCTGGCCGCGCGCCGAGCGTCCGCCCGCTTCCCGCACCATCTGGCGGAAGGACTGCTGGAGAAACGCGTCGATGTCGTCGAGCACGGCCACCATCAGGTCGTCCTTGCTGGCGAAGTGCTTGTAGAAGGCTGTCTTACTGATGCCGACGTCCGCAAGAACCGCGTCGATGCCGACGTTGCGGAACCCGTCACGGTAGAAGCGTTTCTGCGCCGCCTCGACAAGTCGTTTGCGCGTGTCCGTCGCCATCCAGTCCTCCTCACCGTCTTCCAGGGTTGACTGCGAGTCAACTGGAAGTGTACTCCAAGTGGATTGGCGGCGGCGCGAACGCATCCGATACTTGCCTGCAACTCTTGAAAGGAGTCCCCTTGCAACGCACCGCATTCCTCGTTTACGGCATCCTCTGCCACGTCCTGTTCCTTCTCGTCTATGCCTGGATGGCTGCATTCGTCGGCAATCTGGGCTTCGGATTGATCCCGACCATCGACGGTCCTGTGGAAGGGTCGCTCCTCTCCGCCGCGGGCATCAACCTCCTGCTCATCGCCGCGTTCGGAGTGCAGCACTCGGTCATGGCCCGGCCGACGTTCAAGAAGTGGTGGATGCGCTTCGTCCCCCAGCCCATCGAGCGCAGCACCTATGTCCTATTCTCGTGCATCCTCATGGCACTGCTCCTCTGGCAGTGGAGGCCGATGGGCGGCGTCGTGTGGGACGCGGGCGATCCTGCGGCGCGGTGGGCGCTGCACGGCCTTTTCGCCTTCGGATGGATCATGGTGCCGGCCGTCAGCCTGCTCATCAACCACTTCGACCTCTTCGGCACGCGGCAGGTCTGGCTGCACTGGCGCGGCCGGGATTACACGCACCTGCCATTCCGAACGCCGATGGTCTACGGCCACGTACGGCATCCGCTCTATGTCGGCTGGATGATCGCCTTCTGGGCGACGCCGACGATGACCATCGCGCACCTGCTCTTTGCCCTGGGAATGACCGCGTACATCCTCATCGCCATTCCCTTCGAGGAGCGCAACCTCATCGAGCACTTTGGTCGCCGGTACGTCAACTACCGCCGCAACGTCGGCGGGCTGATTCCGCGCCTCTCGATGCGACGCGGCCGCGACGAGGAGGAGGAGAGGGCGGAAGTCACATGTGCCTGAGATTCCTCGCAGACGTTCGGCCCCTGCACGTCCCCATTGCACCAATGCCCTCAAGGAGACCGCCCATGAAGAACCTCGCCATCGTGATCCGCGACGACGGCTACGACCGAATGCTCACGCCGCTGACCTTCGCCTACGTGCAGGCCAAGCGCGGCGTGCGCGTCGAGATTCTCTTCGTCCTCTGGGCGGTCAAAGCGCTCACCGAGGCGGGGCTGAAAGCGCTGCGCATCGAGGGCCGCCACGCCGGCGACGAACAGTGGCTGCGCGAACGGCTCGCGGCGGTCGGAGACCCCGCTGAGATTCACGACTTCCTCCGCGCACTGCGCGAAACAGGCAATGTGGGAATGTACGCCTGCCGCCTTGCGGCTGCGACGTTCGACGTCAACGATTCGAACCTGATCCCCGAGGCCGACGGCATTGTCGATCCTGCCTGGTTCCTCAACGAGTGCGCGGCCAGGGCGGATCACTGCCAGTACTTCTGAGACGGTGATTCACTCCCACGCGCGCGCGGTGAGGACAAGGTGGGCGTCGATGCCGGGCTTGCTCGACTGCTTCACGGGCACACGAAATGTGACGAACCCATCCCCGGGCGTCGCCTCCGCCTCCATCGTCGCGCGGTTGGGAGTGCGCGAATCAAAGCCGTACTTGAGCCGCCATCCGCCGTCGATCTTGTCGTCGGGAACCGCTTCGAGATTGATCTTGTCGCGGAAGAGGTAGCCGCCCTCGTAGTGGTCATCGAACCACAGGCGGTTGTCCACTTCGTACTGCGGCACAAGGATGCCGAGATCGACGGTGAAGCCCAGTCCCTGGCGATTCGTGTTCACGCGCGCCTTGCGCGAGAGGAAGGCGGAGAAGAGATGTGGATGGCGCGGCTCGACCAGCCCTATTTCCTGGTGGCGCAGCAACTGGTCGAACGTGCGGAACACCGCCGAACCTTCCGCCACCGTCCGCCGGTGCAGGTCCCACAGCGCTCCGCGCACGCGCACAATGACCTCGAAGTGATACGAAGCGCGGATGGGCCTGATCTTCTCGCCTCGCGTCTCCTTCTCCTTGTTCTCCTGGTAGATGCGGTCGATCTTCGGCGGCAGCGAGATTGAGGCCACTTCCAGCACTCCGTGCACGAGTGCATCGCCGAAGAGGAACCGCGCGACGTTCTGGAACCCTTCCTCCGAATTGACCATGCCGTAGTGGCCGCTGTGCGCGCGGTGGACGAAGGCGCGCGGGCTGTGGCGCATCTCCTCCTTGCCGTTCACCTTCCATGGCCCCGAAACCGTGGCGTTGGCGATGCGCACGAGGCCGTCGCTCATCGGGCCGACGGCGGCGCGCACCGCCCCGCCCCCCACCTCGTAGTCGCGCTGGTTCGTGCCCACGATCGTGAAGAAACGCTGGGGATCGAACATGCCGTTGAGCGTCGCCACGCTCTCCTCATCCCGGCCCGGCGGCAGGCCGAGATACTCGCGCATCCGCTGACGGTTGAAGTTGTCGGCATTGTTGCGTGTGAAGAAGCCGGGCACGTTGCCGATGAGGCGCAGGTCGATGCCGTTGTGCGGCGTGCCGTAGGTCACGACCTTGTCCACCGCGGCCCGCGCTTCCTTGAGGCGAGCGAGGTCGAGCACGTTGTCATTCTGGAGCATGGCCCGGCAGATCAGCCCGCCCATCGAGTGCGCGATGAGATAGACGCGGAACTGCGACTTCGCCGCAGCGTCGCTTCCGCAGATGCGATCGCGCAGGTTGAGAATCAGTTCCGCAAGGCCACGCGCCTGCTGCTCGATCTCCTCGCGGGCGCCGGCGCCGACGTCCTTCGACGTGATGTCGTAGTAGCGGCAGATGATGATCGGCCGCTCGGGCACAGGCCTGTCAAGCGGCATTTCGCGCCCGTCGGAATACACGTCGCTGTACTCGTACTCCTTCATGAGGCGCACGAGCGGCGACTCGAAGTAGTGCCGGTTGATCTCGCCGGTCCAGGCCTGGCGGATCTTCGTGGATCCGACGTTGAAGCCGTTGTAGGGGTCGGCGACGGTCTCCTCGACCTCGCTCTGGCTTCCGGCATACCCGCGGACGTAGATGATGGGGTAGCGCCGGTCCTTGTCCTGGGCCATCGGCTTTCTCCTCTCAAGCAGGCCGCTCGATCTCGCTGCGGAAGTTCTGAAGGGTCGTGATGAGCCGCTCGGACTTCTTCACCAGGTCATCCTCGGCGGCGGCGTCAAGCGTGTCGATCAGGTCGCGGACTGTCCGGATCGTGTCCGTGAGAGATTGCACGGCCTTGTCGGCGCGCTCGAATCGAAGTGAGCGTGCATCGGCTTCGAGGCTCGCGGCCCGCTGCCGCAACTGCTTCGTGAAACGTGCCAGCGCCGCGCTGCCTTCCGCCAGCCCTTCGAGGCGCTCGTCGATGCCGGCCTTGATGACGGCTGCCCGGGCCGCCTCGGCGATCGCGTCTAGTTCAAGAATGTCATCCGAGTTCGGAGTCGAACGGAGCTGGAAATCCGTCAGGCGCCGGTTCATCTTCAGCCGCGTCTGCACGTTGGCATTGGCGGGGAGGGCCTCGGCCTCGCCCAGCAGGGACTCGAGTTTGGCGCGCCAGCCCTCGACGCCTTCGATGCCGTCCCATTCGGTGCTCATAGGTCACGCATCCTCTGCACAAGGTCCCTGATCTCGACGACGGTGGACATGGCCGCGGCGATGTTGAGCGACCGTCCCGAGGCGATGGCGGCGCGAAGTTGGGCGTGGGCCGAAGGCCAGGCTTCGACGGCGCCGGCGGCGGCCGCGATCACCTCGCGGATCGATCTCGTCCGCTCTTCGACGGCGCGAAGCGCGTCCTCGTACAACGTGTGCCGTTCACCTGTCGCCGCGAGGAGATCGTCGAGTTCGCGCAGCCGCGCCTGGTTGGCCGGCTCAAGCGCCGGAGCGCCGAGTCGGAAAACCGCCCGCCGCGCCTCCTCGATCTGCTGACGGTACGCCTGCTCGTCGCCCCAGCGCAGTTGCAGGCGCGACCGCGCATCGGCTTCCAGCAGTTGCACAATTTCATCGGTCGTGCGCAGGTCGGCGGCGATGCGGGCGCAGATGAAACCGACGGCCTCCTGAGCGGGCCCCATCGCCTCTTCGAGCGACTTCGCCGCCCGGATGCGGTTGACCTGTTCGAGCACGATCCCCGCGGCCTCGGTGGTGACGGCCACGATCCCGGCCGGCGGCATCGCGATCCCGGCCGCGCCGGCAAGGCCCGAAATCCCGCCGGCAAGCGCCGCGATGCGCTCCCGCGTCCGGCCCGACGCCTCGACGACGCCCTGGACAGCGCCCGCGTACTCGGCGATGCCTTTGACCGAGTCAATCCGCACGGCCCACTCGCCGGCGAATCGTCGAGCGGCCTCTCCGTCCTCTTCGTAGCGCCGCAACTCCGCTTCAACGGCTGCACCCGCGGACCTGACGGCCGCGTGAATCGACCACGCCGAATCGACCAGCGCGCTTGCATCCGGCAGCGCCCCGCAGCCGGTCGGCAGCGGAACGGCGAGAGCGAGCAGCAGGCAACGGAGAATCCGCCATCGATGCGGAAGTGCGCGCAGCAGGCGATTCATGATCTTCTCCCTCAATGTTCGTTGCCGGTCAATCGGTCGCGCCGTGGCGCCTCAGCCAATGGGCAGAATGCCGCGCTCGGGCCAGAGCCAGCCGAAGGTGCCCGCCGTGAGCAGCGCGTAAACGACACCGTCGATGATGAACTTGCCCGTGATGCCCCAGGCCTGCCCTTTCCAGATCGACTCGTGGAAGTAGCCAACGCTGTAGCCGAGCAAGGCCGCAGTGCCGGTAATGCGGAAGACGTGAAGGTAGTCGTTGCTCGCGCCGAGACTGTACCAGCCCGCGTAGGCCACGAGCGCGCCGACGATGAGGCAATAGACGAACCAGGTGCCAAGGCTCGCGCCGAGGTTGAATCCGCCGCCGGGCAGGAGCGTAAGGTAGCCCACGGGGCCGCGCTTCATCTTCTCCTGCATCTCCGGCGTGCCCATCGCCGACATCGACTCGGCGCAGGGAAACATGTAGGAGCCAGGCTGGACGCCGTTGCTGCGAATCGCGTCGAGGACGGCATCCTCGTTCTTCATCTTCCGAACGTCGCCCTTGTGCCAGGGCGTGGCCATGTGAATGATCGAACTGGCGATGAAGACGAGCACGGCCGAGAGGAGAATCGGAAGCCACAGTTGCGTGAGAAACTCCATGACGGACTCCTTCGCACAGGCGTGTGTCGGTCGCAGCATCTCGCGGCACGTTGCGCGCGGGAGGGGACGGTGCCGGGCCGAATCTGCCGGCGCATTGTACCGGCCGGCAGCCCGTGCGAAGCCGGCGCATCTTGCTTTACTCAACTTCCTTTCACTCGGCGCCGCGCGCCGTTGTGCGCACAATCTGCGCTTCATTCGCCGCGGCTGATGCCTAAGTCGGAACGCGGCAACAACTTGCAGAACAAGGCCGGTCCGTGCGAGCCTGATCGCTGCACGCGATGGCGCACGCGCAAGTGCGCGCAACTTCTCCGCCGATGCGATCATTCACGAATCCGCACCCGAAGCCCAGTGCATCGGCAGGGTACGATGAGCGGGGCCGGCGACACTTTGCGGCCGTCATGGAGGCGCTCCCATGCCGATCTACTTTCCGCTCAAAGTCCGCGATTCGGATGACGCCGTAACTCGCGCACGCAAGGAGCGCACCGTCAGCCGCCTGCTCAGACTCCGCGCCGCGCTGGCCGCACATTTCACGACTTCAGGGTCGATTGCCGACCGCCTCGGCACCGTCCGCATCGGCACGTGGAACCTGCGCGAGTTCGGCAACACCTCCTACGGCGGCCGCGATGACGAATGCCTCTTCTACATCGCCGAGATCATCTCGCACTTTGACATCGCCGCCCTCCAGGAAATCCGCGCCGACCTGGCGGAGTTCAGCCGGCTCATGCGACTGCTCGGCCCCGACTGGGATTACCTCGCCACCGATGTAACCGACGGCGGACCGGGCAACGGCGAGCGAATGGTCTACGTCTTCCGAAAGTCGCGCGCGTGGTTCCGCAACATCGCCGGCGAACTCACGCTTGCGGAGGACGGCAAGATTCGCGCCGCCTTCGGCGAGCGCATCAAGCTCGATCCTGCGGTCGAGGTCGCCCTGCCGCCCGGCGTCGATCTCAGCGGCGTCTATAACGCGCGCCTCAAGAGCAAGGGCGGGGGCAAAGTGCTCGACCGCGATGTCGAGATCGACTTGCCGCCCGGTTCGACGCTGCGCCTGCCCAATGGATGCTCAATCGTGGTCACGAAGGGCACGCCCGCCGCCAGCCCCGGCACGGGAAAGGCCGAGATCGACCTTCCAACGCCGATCACCGGCGACGCCGCGCTGCGCCTGCGCTTCCCCAACGACTCCTTCGATGATTCGCTGCGGCAGTTCGCGCGCACACCGTACCTCATCTCCTTCCAGGCCGGCTGGCTCAAACTCAACCTCTGCACCGTACACATCTACTACGGCGAGGAGGATGACCCGGCAAAGTTGGAGCAGCGCCGCCGCGAGATTGAACTTCTCACGGCTGCGCTCGCGAAGAAGGCCGAGGGCGAACTCAAGTACGACCGCAGCGCCTTCCTCGGCGTGCTGGGCGACTTCAACATCATCGGCGCCGGCCACCCCACGATGGCCGCCCTCGAGAGCAGCGGCTTCGTGATACCCGAGGCGCTCAAGTCGATCCCCGGGTCCAACGTCGCCAAGGACAAGGCCTATGACCAGATCGCCTTCTGGAAGCCGGCACAGAACCGCGGCTACGCGCGCCTCGACGTCGTCGGCGCGGGGGTCTTCGACTATTTCGAGCACGTCTTCACGGAGGCTGAGGAACCGGTCTATCGCCCGCAGATGAAGCCGAACTGGAGTTTCAAGACCTGGCGGACGTACAAGATGTCCGACCACCTGCCGATGTGGATCGAGTTGCGCAGCGACTTCAGCCGGGAGTTTCTGGAGGCGATTGAGGTATAGTCCTGTGCGTCTGCGATGCTCCTGCGCAGAGGCGCTTCACGCCCTCTCCCACCCGCGGGTCCGCTGCACGGCTTCGCGCCACCGCGCTCGCATCGCCTGCGCCTCGCCCGCACTCAACTTTGGCTCAAATACCCGATCGACCTTCCAGTGCTGCTCCAGCGCCTCAAGCGACGGCCAGAACCCGGTCGCCAGCCCCGCCATGCATGCGGCGCCGAAGGCCGTCGTTTCGAGCAACTTCGGCCGCACGACGGGCGCCTGGAGGATATCCGCCTGAATCTGGAGCAGCAGGTCATCGCAGGCCGCGCCTCCATCGACTCGCAACTCGCGCAGCGTCTCGCCCGCATCTGCCTGCATCGCCTCCACGACGTCCGCCACCTGAAAGGCAATCCCCTCCAGCGCCGCCCGCGAGATGTGGGCTTTGGTCGTGCCGCGCGTCAGGCCGATGATCAGCCCGCGCGCGTGCTGGTCCCAGTGCGGCGCCCCCAGGCCCGTCAGCGCCGGCACGAGCATCACCCCGCCGCTGTCGGCCACACTTGCCGCGAGCGACTCGACCTGTTCGGAGCGGTCGATCAACCCGAGCCCATCGCGCAGCCACTGCACGATCGCCCCGCCGACGAAGACGCTGCCTTCGAGCGCATGGGTCGTCACCCCGCCGCGGCGCCAGGCGATGGTGGTAAGGAGGCGATTGGCCGATTCGCGAGGTTCATCGCCCGTGTTGAGCAGAAGGAAGCACCCGGTGCCGTAGGTGTTCTTCGCCAGGCCCGGCGACACGCACAGTTGCCCCATCATGGCGGCCTGCTGATCGCCGATGATGCCGGCGAGAGGCGCGCCGGCAATGGCCGAGGGCGACGTGATCTCGCCGTACACGGCGCTGCTGTCGCACACGCGCGGCAACATCGAGCGCGGCACGCCGAAGAGTCGCAGGAGTTCATCATCCCAGTCGCCGGTGTGGATGTTGAAGAGCATGGTGCGGCTGGCGTTACTCGCATCAGTGATGTGCAGCCGCCCGCCGGTGAGCCGCCAGGCGAGCCACGAATCGATCGTGCCGAAGGCGAGTTCTCCCTGTTCGGCGCGCTGTCGCGCGCCGTCGATGTGTTCGAGCATCCAGGCGATCTTGCTCGCGGAGAAGTAGGCGTCGATTTCGAGGCCGGTCCTGGCGCGGATCACCTCTCCCAGCCCGCGTCGCCGCAAGTCGTCGCACCAGGAAGCCGTCCGCCGGTCCTGCCACACCATCGCCGGGCCGATCGGCCGGCCGCTGCGCCGATCCCACACGACGGATGTCTCACGCTGGTTGGTGAGGCCGACGGCCGCGATGTCGGATCTCTGGAGATGCGCCCTTTCGATCGCCTCTGTGACCACGCCCGCTTGCGTTGACCAGATCTCTTGGGCGTCATGCTCCACCCATCCCGGCCGGGGAAAGTGCTGCCGAAACTCCTTCTGCGCAACGCCTGCCACCGCAACGCTCTCATCAAAGAGGATCGCCCGACAACTCGTCGTGCCCTGATCGAGTGCGAGGATGAATGTCATGCGCTCTCCCGGACCGGGTCGGCAAACGATATGGTGGGCGCCCTTCCCGATCGCTCCACCTGCTCACGCCGTGCGCCGGATGACGATGATCGTCCGATCGTC
This sequence comes from uncultured Planctomycetota bacterium, assembly GCA_900696685.1. Classification (GTDB taxonomy): domain Bacteria; phylum Planctomycetota; class Phycisphaerae; order Phycisphaerales; family UBA5793; genus UBA5793. The sequence continues at coordinate 31,388 of CAADHA010000193.1, read as the reverse complement.
GTCCGCATGGGCGTGACTGGTGAAGTCATCGACGGCTGCGCGGATGGCGGAGATGATCTCAGCCGCACCCGCGCCGGCAGCGCTCCGGCGAATCGTGTGCTCGACGCGTTCGAGTCCGAACTGCTCGCCGGAAGCACTTCTTGCCTCGAAGAGGCCGTCGGAGAGGACGATGAACAGGTCGCCGCGTTCGAGCGGCAGAGGCGGGGCAACCTCGACGTGCAGGTCGTCAAGGATGCCGAAGGGCGGGGCGTCCGTCGGGATGCGCTCGAAGGCTCTGGGCGCGGCGCGGTAATGCAGGATCGGCCCCTGGCCTGCCGAGAAGGAAGTCACGGCGCCGGTGCGGGTATCGAGATCGCCGAGCCAGGCGGTAATGAAGCGGTCCGCGGGCAGGTCGGCAACGAGTTGCTCGTTGAGGTGCTGCGCGATCGAGCGAAGGTCAGCGCCGAGGCGGATGGCCATGCGGAGCATGCCGCGGATCTGCGTGGCGGCGAGGGCCGGTCCGATTCCGTGCCCCGTCGCGTCGGCCAGGAGCAGGATCGCCCGCGTGATCTGGCCGCTGCCGTCGCGCGACGGCACGCCGATGACGTCGTAGGCGTCGCCGCCGGTCTCATCCGCGGGTTCGTTCCACGCGCCGATGTCAAAGCCGGGCAGCGCCGGCAGCGCTCGCGGCAGGGCGCTCTGCTGAATCTGACGGGCGATCTGCAGATCGCGCTCGAGGCGCATCAGGCTGCGCAGGCTCTCGCGCATTCGATCGTGCGCGGCTGCGATGCGCTGCACCTCTGAGATGCGCGACCTGATGGGCGCGGCGGGTGAGAGATCGCCGCGGCCGATCTGGTCCGATTGCGCGACAAGTTGTTCGACGGGCCGGCTCAGCGTGCGCCCCAGCACGATCGCCCGCCACACGCCCAGAAGCAGCAGCGTCAGGAGAATGCCCGCCACGGTGAGGCGCTGCGAAGCCATGTCGCCAAGCAGTTCCGCCTCGGGCACAATTACGGCGATGCGCAGGTGGCGGTCGCCTGACAGTGAAAAGTGCCTCGCCTCACCCCACCACGCCTCGCCGAGGCTCTGAAAGCGGACGGTCAGCCCTTCCGGCTCGCGGTTTGCCCTGAGCGCCTCGACCACGGCGTCGCCGAAGGCCTGCGTCGCATCGCGCGCCAGGTCGAGACCGATCTCCTGAGGCTCCTTGAGATACGCCGCCTGTCGCGCGGCGGGATCGGAGAAGCGCGGATCGTTCGGCAGGCCCACCACGCGGTCGTCCGTCGTCATCACTACGATCTTGCCGCGCTGGCCGACGTGGAGCGATCGCGTGAACTCGGAGATGTCGGCCAGGAGGATGTCGAAACCGGCGACCTGCGCGTGCCCCATCGGGTTGCGCATCGCAATGGACGTGGTAATGCCCGGGTCGAGCGTCGTGAAGAAGGTGTACGGCTCGGTCCAGTAGAGCGCCTGTTCGTGCCCGCGCGCTTCGCTCCGCTGGAGGATCTCCATTGCGCCCGTGAACCAGGGACGTACGAGCGGGTTGTAATCGCGGCGTGCCGCGTCGGGAGCGCCCCAGTCGCTCCATGTGCGCCGGCGCTCGAAGCCGCCCTCTTCAAGCGGCCGAGTCTGCCACACCTCGAAGCCTTCCCGTGTGCGGAGGAGCATGAACTCGCGCCCCGTCTCATCGGCGACGAGGAGCGACGAGATGCGCGGCAACTGGCGGATGACGGCGATGAAGCGCTCGATGAGTCGCTCGCGTACGGCGGCCTCCGCCGCCTCGTCGCCGCCTCCCGCCTCCGGGCCGAGAATCAATGCGCCGTCTTCGCCCCATGAGCGAGCCACCTGCAGCGACATGGCCACGGGGTCGAAGAACGACGCCAGTTCGCGCTCCGTCGTATCGAGCGTCTGGCGGATGATGGTCGCGGAATGGGTGCGGATCACCCGTCGGCCTGCGATCCAGAAGACCAGCAGCGACGCTCCGCCCATGAGCAGGGCCAGCAGAACGAGGTCGCGCAGGAAACGAAGGCGGATGGAAACAGGACGCAACACCGACTCCTCGAACGAAACGCGCGAGGGTCATGGTAGTGGCGCACGGCGTGCCCGACGCGAGAACCTCCCGTCCGGTATAATCGGCCCGCGATGGCCGACGGCGCGGCGGATCATTTCGAGACGCTTCTTGAAACGGCGCGCGCCGGGGCCTGCCTGTCGCAGGAGCAAGCCCGGGAGGCCTTCTCCATCATCATGGAGGGGCGGGCGGACGATGCGCGGATCGCTTCGCTTCTGACGATACTCGCCGGGCGCGGGGAGACGGTCGATGAGGTTGTCGGGGCCGCCCGCGTCATGCGCGTGCACGTCACGCCTGTTCCCGTCGCGGAGGACCTGCGCGAGGCGCTCATCGACACGTGCGGCACGGGGGGCGCACCCAAGACGTTCAACGTCTCGACGGCCGCGGCGCTCATCGCCGCCGGCGCCGGCGCGCACGTCGCCAAGCACGGCAACCGCTCGCGCACCGGGCGCGGCTCGGCCGAAGTCCTCGATCGCCTCGGCGTGAACGTCAATGCCTCGCCGCAGGCGCAGGCGCGATGCCTCGAAGAGGCCGGCGTGTGCTTCAGTTTCGCGATCCACCATCACCCGGCCATCAGGCACGCCATGCCGGCGCGCCGGTCGCTGGGTTTTCCGACGATCTTCAATCTCCTCGGACCGCTGACGAACCCGGCGGGAGCGAGGCGGCAACTTCTCGGCGTCTACGCGCCGCATCTGACGGAACTGCTCGCGCGGGCGCTGCTGGAACTCGGCTCGGAGCGCGCCATGGTCGTGCACGGCGCCGGCGGGCTGGATGAACTTTCGATCAGCGGCGCCAACCGCATCAGCGAGTGTCGCGACGGCGCGGTAAATTGCCGCATGGAAGATCCGTCGAGGTGCGGCGTGCGGCGCGATTCGATCGATGCGGCGGCCGCGGCCGACCTGGACGATGCCGCGATGATCATCACGCGGCTGCTCGACGGTGAGAAAGGCCCCGCGCGCGAAGTGGCCGTGCTCAACGCCGCAGCCGCCCTGGTCGTGGCTGATCTTGCGGCCGACATGGCCGAAGGCGTAGCGCGCGCACGGGAATCGATCGACAGCGGCGCCGCCTGCCGGAGCCTGAACGCGCTCATTGAAACATCCAACCGGGCGTGAACACAACCGCGGGCGCTCCCGGCCGATTCACCGCGCTTCGTAGCGCTTCACGCCGTCCACGTACACGGCGACGGGCTTGATCGCCTTCCAGTCCGGGCTGCGATCGAAGGGTGAAGCATTGAGGATCACGAAGTCGGCGCGGTATCCCGGCGCGATGCGGCCGATCTCGTCATCCCGGCCCAGCGCATACGCCGCTCGCGAGGTGTAGCAGCGCAACGCCTCGGCGACGGTGATGTTCTCCTGCGATTGCCAGGTTTCGCCGGTGAGGATGCGCCCTGTCACGGCCGCCTCGACGCCCAGCATCGGGTCAATCGACACGACCGGCCAGTCGGAGCCGAAGGCGAGCACGGCCCCGGCGTCAAGAAGCGACTTGTAGGCGTAACTGGACCGGCTGCGCATGGCCCCGATGATGGCCTCGGCATAGCGGCCGTCATCGGCCTTGTGATACGGCTGCATCGAGGCAATGACGCCGAGATCGCCGAAGCGCTGGATGTCCTCGGGCAGCAGGTGCTGCGCGTGCTCGCTGCGGCAGCGGGCGGCGCGCAGATCGGGGAATTCGGTCACCAGCGAGTTGAGGAGAAAGTGATTTGCCTCGTCGCCGATCGCGTGGACGATGACCTGTAATCCGGCGGCACGTGCAGCGCGGAGATTCCGCGCGAACGTGCCGTCCTCGACTCCCTCGGCAAAGAGTCCGCGCCACTCCGGCCGGTCCGGGCGATTGGCGAGAAAGGGCCGGCGCATCATCGCCGTGCGCGAGCCGAGGCTGCCGTCGAGGTACGCCTTGAAGCCGTGAACTTCGATCCAGCCGGGCCGGCCGCTGAAGCGCCGCACGTGCAGCGCGGCCGATTCCCAGTCATTGGCGGTCGGATAGAGAAACAGCCGCATTGGCAGCGCCTCGTCGGCCGCGAGGCGCTCATAGGCCCGCAGATCGCCGATTGACGGAATGTCCGACACTGCCGTAATGCCGTGCGCCAGGGCGTGCTGCATTGCCGCGTGCAGCGCATCCACCTTGTCGTCGTCAGAAGGTTCCGGGATGAAGCGCGAGACGAGGTGCATGGCCGACTCGCGCAGAATGCCGGTCGGTTCGCCGGTTTGCGGATCGCGGTCAATCACGCCGCCGACCGGATCGGCCGGTCCCTCTCTCGTAATGCCGGCGAGGCGAAGCGCCGCGGAGTTGACCAGTGCGGAGTGGCCGTCCATGCGACTGAGGAAGAGCGGATGATCGCCTGTAGCCTCATCGAGCCACTCCCTCGTCGGCGACTGCGGGCTGGCCCAACTCTCGACCGACCAACGCCCGCCGAGAATCCACTGCCCGGGGCGCAGCCTGCTCGCCCACTGGGCGACGGTGCGGATGAACTCCTCCTTGTCGGCGACGTCGCGCAACTGGACCTGTGCGAGATTCGTCCCGCCGCCGAGCATGTGGATGTGAGAGTCGATCAGGCCCGGGATGACGAGGCGCCTTTGTGCGTCAAGTCGCAACGTGGCCGGGCCGATCCACCGCTCCTCACGTTCGCCGACATGAATGAATCGGCCGTCGCGCACGGCGGCGAAGGAGGCGAAGCCCGCAAGGCCGTCGCTCCAGATGCGGGCGTTCTCGATGACGAGGTCGGCCGGCGGCGCCGCCGCCAGGAACAGGCACGACGCGACAAAGTGGGTGGCGAGCATGATCAACAATCGGGCGCCGCCCCGACCTTGTCAACCGTATCAGTGATCCTGGCTAATTTACCGGCTCGACGCTCTTGACCATCGGCAGGCGCTGCTTGAGGTTTCGCTCAATGCCGGATTGCAGCGTCAACGTGCTCGAGGGACAGCCGAAGCATGCGCCGTGAAAGCGGATGCGCACCACTCCCTCGTCGGTCACTTCGACGAGTTCCACGTCTCCGCCGTCGGCCTGCATGGCCGGACGTATCAGGCTGATCACGCGATCAACCTGTTCAAAGAGCGATGGGTCAGCGGCATGGGGCATGCAGAACCGGTCCGGGGGGGAGCAAGAGATCTAGACAATGATAAACGTCCGCGGGAGCGCGTTCCAGATCATATCGCGTCAGGCTCCTCGGCTAGAATCGGCGATGCATCCAATTGATGGCATCTCCTGCGGACCCGAAGCCGCGATTGCAGCGGCGTTGCGCCAAGGGCGCGCGATTGGCGTGGCGATTGGCCTTTTCTGCGGCCTCGTGCCGACCGGCTGCGGCGGGCCACGGTCCTTTGACGACCCTATCGCCGCCATGATCGATCCGCGGCTCACCGTGGGCGAGCAGCAGGCGGCGATGGAGCAGGCGCGGCGCGAGCAACCCGACGACCCGCGCCGCATCGCGCAACTCAAGGAAATCATCAGCGGCGCGACCCATGCCGTCGCCTACCGCGCCCAGGCCTGGCGCCAACTCGAAGAGCACAACGCGGACGAGGCCAGAGCCGTCCTCGAGTACCGGCTGCCGACTCATCCATCCTGGGGGTTCGTCGAGTGGGCGTGCGAACTCATCGCCGAGCGCGGGTGGGTCGAGATGACACCGGCCCTGGTGCGCTCGCTCTATCGGCCGTCGCCATCCTTCACCGACGAACTGCGTCCCGAGCGGCTCGCGTTGATGCGCCTTCATGACAACCGCGATATCCGCGAGATCGTTTTTGAGGTCGTGGCGGATCCGCCGCGAAACGTCGTGCATGCACACTGGCGGCCGGCGGCGTGGGAACTGCTCAACCGCCTCGGCGAATCAGATCCCTGGCAGGACCGGCTCGCTTTGCTCACCGATGACGATCCGATGATCCGGGACCTGCGCCTGGGCTACGTGGAACTTGGCGTGATTGCGCGCACGCGCGAAGAGGTGCTCCGCCTCCAGCATCTCCGCCGCGACGAGCAGCAGGCGTGGTGGCAGCGATGCAGCGAGATCGTTGCAATGCTCAGCCCCGAGCAAAAGCGAGGTCTGCGCCTGCGCCACCTGCCGGTCCTCATGCGCGTGCAGGAGTTCCACGCGCATTGGCTGTCGCTTTCGGCGGAGGAGTTGCTCTCGGCGCTCGAGGCGGGCCTGGTCGGGAGGGCGCACTTTCACCCGGACGCCATCATGTCGGCGCGGACGCTCAACACCGGACCCCAGAGTCTGCGCGAATGGGGACACCGACTCTCGTGGCCGGACCTGCTCACTGTGCGCCTCGCAGACACCATGGTCTTCGAACCTGCTTTGGCCGGCCACCTTCTCACGCAGGCGCAGCGCGACCGTGAAGACAAGAGCACGGAATACGGGGGCGTCATCGACTACGCCGAGGGTCAGCCGCGCGCGACGCTCTACCCGCCCCTGCACCGCTCCCACGACAAGAAGTACTACGCGCCGGCTTCGATGATCGAGGCCGGCCACACCGCCCCTTTCCACTACCACTTCCACGTGCAGGAAGTGAGGAACACAGAGTTCGCCGGTCCGGGAGGAGGAGACCTCGAATACGCCGCGGCCATGGCAGTCAACGCCCTCGTCTTCACCAGCGTCGGCGAGGGGCGGCTCAATGCCGACTTCTACACCGAAGATGGGATCGTGATCGATCTCGGCACAATCGTTCTCGCAAAGTAGCGTTGGTCCGGTCGGCAGCGATCAAGTCGATCAAATCATGCCGGCGGGGGCGTGCCTGCGTCTCCGCCGCCCTTGTGTCTTCGGCGCCGGCCGCCGCGGCGGCGGCGCTTACGCCTGCCGCCTCCTCCCTCGCGACCCTCTTCCGATGCACCTGCACTCGAATCCTGCGCCGTTGCGTCCAGATCTTCGCGCGAACCACCAGGTGCGCCGACGCCGCCGCCCGAGGAGGGTGATGCGCCCACCGGATGTGACAGATCGCGGGAGTCGGGACCAGCGCCACTCTCCGCCGACCGCTTGCGCCGGCCGCGCCTTCGGCGCCTGGCGGGGCGATCACCCGCTTCGCCCGCCTGGCTTGAGGCTGCACCGGTATCGACGCCTGCAAGGTCCGCGGGCGCCGTCTCAGACAGGTCCTCCATGTGACCACGCTGCCTGTGGCGTTTCTGGTGCGGAAGAGGCTGCTCTAGGATCGGCTCGGGAGCAGGCTTCTCAAGTCGCCGCGACACTTCCTTCTCGCTCAGTCCGCGCAGCGGATCATCCTCAGACCGCCCTCGCGGCGGGCGTCCCGACTCGACGACCGGCGCTACGGGCCGCGCCGGAATCCTGTCCGGATCGCACAACTGCTCGACGGGGACCGCGACGCGGGACCCGTCGGCCTCCAGTTCAACGAGAACCAGCTGGGTGAGAATCTGCGTGTCAATGACAAGGCCCGCGCCCTCAGGCGTGCCGACGCGCGTCTTGCGGTGCGGCAGGTTCTTCTTGAGGTCGGCGTAGGTCTGGTCTTCGTATCGAAGGCAGCACATCAGCCGCCCGCAGCGCCCGGAGATCTTGAGCGGGTCGAGCGTGCCCTTCTGCACCTTGGCGGACTTCATCGAAACGGGCTTGAGGACCTTCAGGAACTGCTTGCAGCAGCAGTGCTGGCCGCAGCGCTCGTAATCGGCCGTCAGCCTTGCCTCCTCGCGGGCGCCGATCTGGCGCAGATCGACGCGGCCATGAAACTCCTCCGAAAGGACCGGCAACAGGTCGCGGAAGTCGATGCGCGTCTCCGACATGAAGTAGACCGTGAGAAGTTCCTCGCCGAGGATCGGCTCCACGTCCACGATCTTCATCGGGAGTTTCTGCGCCGCCACGATTTCGCGGATCCGCCGGAGCATGGGCCTGCGCAGATCGTTGAGGCGCTCCATGTGGTGGAGGTCATGAACGTCGGCGATGCGCAGGATGCGGCCGGCCGTGGTGAAGGGGTACTGCCGTCCGCCGGAGTTCTCGATGTACTCGAGCATCTCGCGCCGCGTGAGGCTTTTGCCGCACCCGCCGTTGGAGCAGGTCGTCGTGAGCATCTCGCCGATCTCCGTACCGCGCGGAGTCTTGACAACAAACTTCGTCCCGCAGCCGGGCACGCTGTCGAGGCGCGCAGGGAACTCTCCGATCATCCCCGCCCGCCCATAGCGGACGACGACGGTCTCCGGCGGCGAGAGACGCCGGTAGGCAGCGCTTTCTTCTTCGCTCAGTCCACGTGCCTTGGGATCGGCCTCGGCCTCGAATCGAGGGAGTGGAACAATGGGCATTCAGGGCGGTCCTTCCGCGCGTCTCGGAAGCAACGACGAGGCGGCGCATCGCGTGCAGGAAGCCGCGGCCCGGCTCACGTCATTGATCTTGTCATCAGGGAAGGGTTTCGGCGCCCGCCGCACTCCCTGATCGGCCCGGCGGGGTGAAGACGCGATGAGAGCCGGGGAATTGCGGCTCACCTCCAGTATAGCGAGGCCGCGGGAACGCTCAACTGCATCGGGCGTCTGGCGCAGAGACTGGTCAGGACCGCTCGATCACGCCCGTTGAAGCCCTCCGCGGTCACTCTATCAATGTGCCGCACGCCTATGCTCCATCACCCATGTCGCAGCCTGATTACACCGTACAACTCGATGCCTTTCACGGGCCGCTTGATCTGCTGCTCTATCTGATCAAGCGGGCCGAGGTCGACATCATCGACATCCCCATCGCGGCGATCACTGACCAGTACATTGCCCATCTCCGGGGACTCGATCGCATTGATATTGAGATCGCGGGGGAGTTCCTCGTCATGGCCGCAATGCTCATGGAAATCAAGAGCAGGATGCTCATGCCGCCGGTCGAGCGGGCTGCGGCGACGGAGCCGGCTGCGGATCCGGACGCGATCAGCGGGCTGGAGGCGTCCGACCCGCGTTACGAGCTTGTCAGGCAGCTCCTCGCCTACAAGAAGTTCCGCGACGCGGCCGAAGCGCTCAATGAACGCCGCGAGGAGTGGCTGCAACGCTCGCCGCTGGCCAGAATCGCACTCGCGAAGACGCAGCAGGCCGAAGCGGCCGAGGACCATGATCCGCCCTCGACCGAACTTGAGGACATCGGAGTCTGGGACCTCTTCGAAGTCTTCCAGCGCATCACCGAAGCAGTGGATTTCGGCCGCCTCGGAGACCACAAGGTCGAATACGACGACACGCCCATCGTTCTGCACGAGGCGGACCTGATCGACCAGTTGTCCCGCGCGCCGGGCGGCCGCCTCTCCCTGCGCGCCGCCTGCGCGGGCCGCACGCGCGCCGAGATGATCGGTCTCTTTCTCGCCACGCTCGAACTCGTCCGCCAGACGAAGGTGCGGATCATCCAGGACCGAATGCACGACGACATCATTCTCGAGCACCGCATCGAGCCGCCGGAGTCGCCGCATGTGCAGATCCCGGCGGCGGGGCCGGTTCAGGTCGAGGGCCGGCGAAACTCGGATGAGTGAAGCAGGAGAACGGCCGCCGCATCTCCTGGCGCCCAGGCGCCGTCAATCCCCCCCCCCGATGTCGGCGATGCCGTCGTCCACGGGCACCGCTTCCGCCGGACGGTATTCAACGGGCTGGCTGTTCACCGACCACCCCTCGTGTTCGCTGGAGATCACGGCAAAGCGCTCCCCGCGGTAGCCGCGCGGCACGGCTCGCTCCTTCACTTCCCGGATGGCGTCCTGTTCGGAGATGGCGTCGACGACCCACCGACGCTCACGGATGACGACCTGGCGGACCTTCTCGACGACCTCGTACCTGTTCACGGCCGCACCTCCTTTCGCCACGGGGCATGATACGCGCCTTGCGCGCGAATCAGGTGCCCCCCGACTCAAAGAGTTGCAGGAGATCAAGATAAGGCAGCATCGGCAAGCCGGTGAAGATCGAATTAGGGCCGAGCACGTACGGTTGATTCTCCACGATCATCTTCGCCCGCTCGACGCGGCCTGCTGCCAGGTGGAACACTTCCTGCGAATCGATCTCGCGCAGACAAAGGTCAACGATGGTCGCTGCGCCGATGGTGGCGCCGCGCGTCGGGCCGGCCACCTGCAACTTGCGCAGGATGGACAGGCGCAGGAAGTCGTCCAGGCTTGAAGGCAGGCCGCCCGGCCAGTCGAGCGGCAGGCCGACGTATACCTCCGCCTGATCCATCGTTCCAAACAGGAGGCAGCCGACGTCGCCGACCGCCGCGAAGCGGGAACCGGCGGCCGCTCCAGACACGCGGAACTTGCGGACGACCTCGCCCTCGGCGCCGCTCGCCGCAAATGATCCCGTGAAGTCGCCTCCGATCATGACGCAGTCGGCGGACATCACGTCGAGCGAGCCTTCGAGCGAGCCGATCAACACCGCCTTGCCGAGCCGGCCGACGACAAGTGAGCCTTCCAACCTTGACCCGCCGACGCGCAGGCACGCAAGTTGGCCGGTGATCTCCGACGAGCCGGTGAATCGGGCCTCGCCTCGGATGTTGATCATGCCTGCGCGTTGCGCGTGCAGCTCGAGCACGGCCGAAGCGCCGATGAACATGGAGCCGAGGCCTCGTGGCGAACCGAGGTTCAACGCGAAATCGGCGTCGGCCTCGACATTGAACAGGGAGACCGAGTGGGCATCGAACCCGCCGCCGAGGTTGAGGGACCGCGCTCTGAAGCGGTACACGTCGCACAGCGAGATGCCGCCGGTCGTATTGACGTCGCGCAGGAACAGGTTGGCGGTCTGACCCTGGATCGAGGCGCTGCCGAGGAGGTCCCCGAACGTCGCCCGGTTGACGTTGCACAGCCACGCGCCCGACCCCACGATATCGACGGGCGCAAGACTGATTGTCCCGGCGCGCACGAACAGGTCTCCGCCGCCGATGTCGCCCTGGAGCGTGCCGATCTGTACGCGGCCGTCGCCTTCTGCTGCCCGCCGTATGGAGACAACCAGCGAGCCGACGCCGGGCTGATTGACGGCCACGTAGAGCGCGTCGATCACTCCGTCGGGAGCGTTGATGGTGATAGTCCCGCCCACGCCGACAAGGCTGAAGATCACGAGATCGCCGTCGGCGTCGAGAAACTCGACGCGCCTCATTCCCCCCTCCGATGGCGATGTCGTCGCGCCGGCCACGTTGCTCGGATCGGAAGAGCCGGCCGCATTGAACGCCCGCACGCGGTAAAAGAACGTCTGGCCCGGCCCGAGGCCCGAGTCGACGTATTGCGTCGCATTCGCGCTCACCGTGTCAATCTCCAGCCAACTGCCGGAGGGGTCCGTCGATCGCTCGATGATGAAGCCGTCCTCATTGTCCGAGTTGTCGCTCCAGTTGAGTTCGATCGCAGACTCGGAAGCGGCCGCCGCAGTAAGAGTGGTCGGGGCGTCAGGCGCGAGGACCTGCCCGCTCTGAGTGGTGGCTGAGGCGATGTTCGAGAACGCGGACTGTGAGACCGAGTTGAAGGCTCGGATGCGGTAGAAGTACTCCGTGTCGGGGTTGAGGTTTTCGTCAAGCCAGGTGAGCACGCCGCCGCTGCCGTTGCCGCGCGGGGGCGAGGCGATCAGCACCCAGTTCGTCACGCCGTCAAGCGAGCGCTCGATCTCGAATCCATCTTCGAAGAGCGTCGTGTCGGTCCAAGAGAGGTTGATGGAGGATGCGTCCTGTGCGGTTGCGGCGAGGTTGGCGGGCGCGCTGAGGCCGCCGATCGAAATGCCGAAGAGGACGAAGGCCTCGCCGTCGCCGTTGCCCGCGCGCGCCGCGCCGATGAGCAGGTCGAAATGTCCGTCGCCGTTGAGGTCCTTGCCGCGTGCGACCGGCTCGCCGATGAAGCCGGATGTGAGTTGGACGCCCTGGACGACGAAGCCGTTGACTCCGTCCACCAGCGAGACGTCGAAGAGTCCGCCGGCGCCGACGTTCGGCCCTCCCATGAAGACCCAGACTTCATCCGCCCCGCCGGCGCCGATGGCGACGTCGCCGATGCCGTCCCCGTTGAGGTCGCCCGCGTGCGAAGCGAAGGCGGCAGCCCCGTTGGGCAGGAATGCGATGTAGCCGTTGGTCCCGTCGAGCGAGTTCACGTCAAAGAGACCGCCCTGCCCGATTCCGGCGGCCCCGAAGATTACGTAGGTGTTCTGGATGAGGCTGCCGACAATCAGGTCGTGCACACCGTCGCCGTTGACATCAGCGCTGCCGGAAATGCTCGTGGAGAAGAACGCGCTGGGGCCCGGGCCGCGCATCACGAACCCGTTGGACCCGTCCAGCGCTGCTATGTCGATGAACCCCTGCGTGCCCTGCCCGATGTTCTGCTTGCCGAAGATGACATAGACGGCGCCGGTGCCGTTCGTCCCCGCCTCCAGCGCGCCGACGGCGAAATCCGCGACGCCGTCGGCATTCAGGTCGCCGGCGTCTGAAACACGCCAGCCGAACTGGTCGTCCTGGAGGAGTCCGGGAATGAGCAGGCCGTTGGTCCCGTTGAGGTCGCCGACGCTGACGAACCCGCCGGACCCGATGCCTGCTGCACCGAAGACGACGTAGGCAATGCCGGTGTCGTTGCCGCTCACGGGTGAACCAAGAAGGATGTCGCGAACGCCGTCGTCGTTGACATCACCGGCCGCTGCGACAGTAAAGCCGATCGCGTCGCCCTTCGCGCCCTCGATCCGAAATCCATTCTGCCCGTTGAGATCGCCGAGGAAGAGGAACCCGCTTGCGCCGACTCCCACGCCGCCGTAGACGACGCAGGCTGCATTGCCGAAGGGCACGCCGATGAGCAGGTCGTCAAAGCCGTCCGCGTTCACATCGCCGACGGCCGCGAGGCTCCAGCCGGCCCGTCCGGCGATGTCCGCGCCGTCGATCACGAAGCCGTTGGCCCCGTTGAGCGAGTTGAGGTCAAGTGTGCCGCCTGAGCCGAGGTTCGCCGCGCCGAAGACGACGTAGATGCGCCCTTCCTGGAACGCGGGGCCGACCTGCGGCGCACTGAGGGCGAAGTCGTCGAGGCCATCGCCGTTAAGGTCGCCGATCGCCGTGGTCGAGAAACCGAGTTCGCCGCCCGCGAAGACGGCGGGGATATGAAAACCATTCTGGCCGTTCAGTGTACCGAGATCGAAAACAGGATCGCCGAAGAGCAACTTCCGCGCTTCGAGACTCTGAAACACGACCTGCGTCGCAGGCCTGATGGCGCCGAGGGAAGCAGGACATGTGCGGAGGAATCGGGCGGCGGATCGCTTGTGCATTGAACCTCACTTCATCTTCACTGACGTTCTTCTGGACCTGTGACCCGTCACCGCCCCGGCCGGCGCGCAATGATCGGCCGCGGGCGACCCGCCGCGTCACAGAAACTCGCACTCGGCCTGCATTTCGGTCAACGAGGCACCACCACCCAGGGGTTCCACCGCCAGTCATGCGGCTGTCTCTGCTCGTCCGGCTGCTCAGGGTCATACTCGCGATCGACGTAATAGAGAAGCCCGGCCCAAGCGGTACCGATGGTCATCGCCCCGTGCCACAGGCCGGGCGGAATGACCAGCAGCGAAGGGTTGCGTTCGCCCAGGACAGCGGTCCAGCGCTGCTCGCCGCCGCGCGACATGACTGCGGCCTTGAGGCAGCCGTGCAGCAGGCACCACACGTCGGTCTGGCGCTCGTGCATGTGCCACGCCTTGATGACGGCGGGCTGCTGCACCGAGTAGTTGATCTGCCCGCCTCCGAGGATACCCGCCATGAGGCCCATGAAAGACCACCCGCGGTCATCCACCCACGCGCTCAGCGACATCAGGCCGGGCACTGAGCCGCGCTCGCAGCGCGACTTGAAGTCCGCGAGCGATTCGCCGACATGAGGTCTGAGCAGATCGTTCATGGAAATCCATTTCCGTCTTCGTGAGCAATGATCTGGCGGATCGAATCGAGTGCGCGTAGATTGAGGCCGCAGGCGCGCATCTCAGAGGGCGCGGCAATCATACCCCCACACAGTCGGCAGAAGGTTTCGGCCGACCTGATATGGGCGGAGTTCAGGATGGTGGCATGGCCGCCGCCCGACACGCGTGCCGGGTCCGAACCGCGAGGTAACCCCGACCGCAGACGATGCCGCCAGCGCCCAGAACAAACGGGACAGGTACATTTTATGTCTTTGATTTCCAAGCAGTTACGCTGCGGTTTGGGCCAGAAATAAATGTACCTGTCCCGTTTATTTTCCTCGAGAAGAGATCGGAAGCGTGGTGATGCGGCCGGCGATCTGCCGCATGCGCGAGGAGGGACGGTGTGTTGGAGAAGGCTCACCCCTCCCCTTCCAGTTTGAAAGGGGAGGGATGAGCGATGCCGTGCCGGCGCGTTACTGGATCTGAATCACGTTGCTCGCGCCGCAGGGTGGCGCCCCTTGGCCAACCACAAACATCTGCAGGAAGCGTCTGCAGGCGTTGGGGCCCGCGTTGCCGGAGAACGAGCCCGAGCCGTTTGGACCGGTGTTGAAGACACCCGGCGGGGTGAGCAGGGACAGTGTGTTGTTGAGCCCAGTCTGGGTCCCGGCGCACGGTCCTCCCGGAATGACGAAGTTGCCGGTTCCGCCGGCGATGGCGATACCAGCCGGGCGGCCGGCCGGCGCACCGGACCAGGAGAGCCGCATGGTGCCCGGGCATGAGCCTTGCAAAGCGATTTGAATGCCCACGACAGGCCCGAGCACAAACCGGGTCCGTGCTGCCGTCGAATCCGCCCCCGGGGCGAATCGCGTCGAGGTCCATGCACGCGACGATTCCGTTCCCGCGTTGTTGGTGGAAATTGAGCAGTCGCCGTTGACCAGGCGGCTGGTCACCTCGAACTCGATGAGCAGGTTGTTCTGAGCGGGGTTGTAGTCGAAGGGCGTGCTGAGGACGAAGACGAGGTCGAAATCGTCCGGGCCGGTCGACGCATTGGTGTGCAGCCGGTTCGTGACTGTGTACACCTGCGTCATGGCGCCGACAGGATTGTCGGGGAGGTTGGATGAAAGGCCGCCAGGAGCCCGGTTCGTGTACCCCATGCGGATTGTCACATCGAGGTCGACCTGCTGACCGATGCGGCCGGGATTGCTTGCATACGCGACCTCGCTGATGCGGACGGGGCTTCCCCCGAAAAGTGAGCTCAGGAAGACCTGGTGCATGGTGTCAGTCTGGTTGGCTCCGAAGGGGATGAAGTTGTACCCCGTGTTCGCCCCGGTCGGAAACACCTGTGCGGCGGCCGACGCGGCGAGCAAACCTGCTGCCACGGCCCCGCTCACGAAGTACGCCACGGATCTGTTCACATTCGACATCTTCTGCTCCTTTCAAGAACACCATTGATTTCCAACGGCACCCCCAACGACTGAGAGCGCCACAGGTACAGAATTTACCGGAATCCGGGCGAGGACGCAAGCCTCTTTCCGGACGATTTGAAATAATCTGCACGATCTCGCAAATCGCGCCTGAAACCGCCTTTTCGGGGATGGTCAGGGATACGCTAACCCTGGCGGCGGAGGCGGATCGGTGTCGCTTCGGAAGCGGCGGGCGGCCAGCACTTCGTCCGTGACGCCCAGCCGCTCCAGCCCCTTGCGGCCGGCGAGTTTCAGGACAATCAGGTCGAAATCGAGGCGAAGAATCACCTCGTGGGCGGGCACGCGGCGCATCCACGCCTCATAGGTCACCATGCCGCGCTTGGGGTGGTCCCCTTCCGACTTGGCCGCGACGCGCATGTCGATGTAGAGTGAATCGCCAACGTACACGGGCAGCAGGAACCGGGTGCGCAGCGTGGCCAGGGCCAGGATCGTGCCGTAGGTGAAGTCGCAGCGGTAATACTGTCCTACCGCGAGTGAAGTCAGGAACGCCCCATGCGCTATCCTGCGCCGATAGGCGCTGCGCATGGCGAACTCGGGATCGACGTGCAGCGGATTGAAGTCGCCCGTCAGCCGCGCAAAGTCCTCGATCATCTGCTGAGTGATCGTCACGCAGTGATGAGGAAAGTCGGTCATTCGGTCACCGACGTTGATCTCGTCCCAGAACTTGCCGAGGCGGCGCGGATCGAAGCGAGTGAGACTGTCGTCGGCCGGCGCAGCCGCGGACAGGGATTGTCCGACGTGTGATTCCATCAGGGTGTTGCTCCCGGGATCATCCCGCACGGGCCGCGGGCAGGCCGTTACAATCCATCGGTTATAGCAGCCTCGCGCCCCCGTTGACAACCCGCCTCGCGCAGCGCGGGCGCTCCGCGAAACCGCTTCCATGTCGCCCGATCCAGCCCGCCAGCCCGATCTCCACCTCTTCGTCGTCGCCAGCGGCGACGCCCGGCGCGACCTGGAGCGGCTGCTCGGTTCACTCGAGGCGCAGATCGGTGCAGAATCCAGACACGCGGTCACCGTCGTCAACAACCATTGCACGCCGTCCACGATCGAATCGCTCGCGGCCTGGCCGTGGGCGATCGTCGCCGACTACGGGAAGAATCTCGGTTACGGCCCAGCCGTCAACCGCGCTCTCTTGAGCGCCTCGCCTTCGCCGCATTGGCTCCTGGCCTGCAACGCCGACCTGGTCTTTCCGGCCGGGTCTCTCGGCGCTGTGGCGGACATCCTTGCGCAAACGGATGACGACGTGGCCTGCATCGCACCCATGCTGCTCGATGCGCCGGAGTCGGGGGGGGGCGTTCAGCCGAGCGTCGGCGCCTTCCCCACGCTGCCTCGCCTCCTCCTGGGCCGATTGCGGCCGCGGCGCACGCGCAAGTACGTTCCCACGCCCACGCACGCCGTTGACGTCGATTGGGCGACCGGCTCGTGCCTTGCGCTGCGCACGGCCGCCTTCGTTGAAGTCGGCGGTTTTGACGAGACCATGTTCCTTGACTACGAGGAGACGGATCTGTGCCGCCGCCTGGCCGATCGCGGCTGGCGCCGCCGCTTCGAGCCGCGCTGGAAGGTCATACACACCTCGCCCAACGCGCAACGGCGCGCCGATCCGCAGAGGCAGATTCACACCCGCCGAAGCCTCATCACCTACATGGCCAAGCACCGGCCGTCGTGGGAACTGCGGCTCATGGGCGCCCTGCTCCGCGCCACGGTTGCCCTGAGACCGGCGCACCCCATGGCGCCGAGTTGGCGAGCCGGACTTGAAACGTATCACCTCCTCACAGCGCGGCGACCATCATGAATGACCGCATCGTCGTTGTCGGCGCCGGCGGGATGCTCGCCACATCATTGCTCCATCATGTGACCACCGCCGCAGATGCGACGAGGTGGCTTTTCCTCTCGCAGAATGACGTGGACATCACCGACGCGCGCCGGTTCGCCTCAATGCTCGACGCCGCACGTCCGGCCTGGATCGTCAATGCGTCCGGCTACACGAATGTGGATGGGGCCGAGAGCGCCGAGGATGACGCAATGCGGATCAATGCCGCCGCAGTCGGCGAACTGGCGAGGCAGTGCGCGGCGCGCTCGATCCGCCTCGTCCACTTCTCGACGGATTACGTTTTCAGCGGGGACTCTGGTCGTCCGTGGCGCGAGGACGACCCCGCGGCCCCCGTCAACGCCTACGGCCGATCGAAACTCGCCGGCGAGATCGCCCTGCGCGAATCGGGCGCAGAACACCTGCTCATCCGCACGTCCTGGCTCTATGCAGCACACGGTCGCAACTTCGTCCGCACTGTCCTCGACCGCCTGCGCGCCGGCAAGGGCCTGCGCGTGGTGAGCGACCAGCGCGGCCGGCCGACGTCGGCCGATGACCTCGCCGCCATGACGATCGAACTCATGGAGCGCGGCGTGCGCGGCACGATTCACGCCGCCAACGCCGGTGAGACGACGTGGTACGACTTCGCCTGCGCGATCCGCGATGAGTACGTGCCGGGCGGGGCGGTCGAGCCTTGTGCGACGATCGAGTACCCGACGCCCGCAAGGAGACCGGCGTATTCGACGCTCGACCTGGCGCGCCTCACGTCTCACCTCGCCGCCCCGCCGCGCCATTGGCGAGCCGCGCTGCGCGACGTGCTCGCCATCCTGAGCGCCGCCCGGGATTGATGCGAGTCGAAGTCATTCCTTTCCGAGTTCGATCGTTTCGCCTTCCCTTGGCATATGGGGCTTGCGGTGGCGACGCTTCTCGATCGCCCTGGCGAGCGCCTTCATCGCCTCCTCTTCGCCGTGAACCAGTATCGTCTTCGGGTTGCCCTTCGTGAAGTGGTCGTGCCAGCGGAGCAGGTCGCTGCGGCCGGCGTGAGCGGAGAAGCCGTTGATGGTGTGAATTCGGGCCTTGACGGCAATCGTTTCGCCGTAGATGCGCACCCTCTTCGCCCCGTCCACCAGTTGCCGCCCGAGCGTGCCTCGCCCCTGGAAGCCCACGAAGACCACATGGGCGTTGTTCTTCCAGAGGTTGTGCCTGAGATGGTGCAGAATGCGCCCGCCCGTGCACATGCCGCTGGCGCTGATAATGATCGCCGGCCGATTGAGCGAGTTAAGCGCCCTCGATTCTTCGACATCGCGCGTAAAGCGGACGAAGTCGAGATCGCAGAGATCAAAGCCCTTCTCGATCAGATCGAGCGTCTCGTCGTCGAGGAGTTTCTCGTGGCGGCAGTAAAGGTTCGTCGTCGAGAACGCCATGGGGCTGTCGACGTACACCTCGCGGAAGGGCAGCCGCCCGGCGCGGTCGAGTTCGGCGAGGCGGTAGATGAGCGCCTGCGTCCTTCCTACGGCGAAGGCGGGAATGATGACCGGCCCGCCCGTTCGCCGTGCTTCGGAGAGCACCTGCTCAAACTCCGTAAGCGTCTCCGTCTTGCTGCGGTGGTCGCGGTCGCCGTAGGTCGATTCCATCACGATCGCGTGCGCGTGTTCGAGCGTCGCGGGCTCATTCATGAGCGCCTGATCGACAGGCCCGAGGTCGCCGGACATGATGAGGCGTCGCATCTGCCCGCCGCCGCCGATCTCGAGCTCCGTGATTGCCGACCCGAGGATGTGCCCCGCGTCGTGAAAACGGAAGGTGATCTCCTCTGCCGGGCGCCCGTCGCGGCCGTAGTGGACCGGGCGGAAGAGCGGCAGCGTCTGTTCGACGTCGGCAATGGTGTAGAGCGGCTCGACGATCTTCTTGCCCTGCCGCAGGTTGCGGCGCGTGGCGCGCTCCGCCTCGGTTTCCTGAATGTGGGCCGCGTCGCGCAGCAGGATTTCAGTGAGGGCGATGGAGGCGGGCGTCGCGTAGATCGGCCCGCGGTAGCCTTCGCGAACGAGTTTCGGCAGCAGGCCGCTGTGGTCGATGTGGGCGTGGGAGAGAATGACCGCATCGAGGGCGCCGACCTTGAAGGGGAAGCGGCGCCAGTTCTTCCTGTCCGCCTCCGGCGCTCCCTGCCGCAACCCGCAGTCGAAGAGAAGGCGCTGATCCCGATGCTCGATCAGAAAGCACGAGCCCGTCACTTCGCGAGCCGCACCGTAGAAGGTAATGTTCATGACCTAAGCGGTAGGGAGCGAATGACGCAAGGGCAAGGCGCGGGCAGAGCGACACGTTAGAATGCCGGCGCCGGCGCAGTGTCCCGGAGCCTGTGATGATTCACGTCGCCATCCTCCAGCATGCATACCTTGAAGCGATCCTCGACGGGCGAAAGACGGTCGAGATGCGCCTCACGCGGACCAACCGCGTGCCCTTCGAAGCGGTCGAGGTCGGCGAGCGGCTCTTCTTCAAGCGGTCCGGCGGGCCGTTCCGCGCCACGGCGATCGCCGACCACGTCCTGTTCATGGGCGATCTCAAGCCGCGCGACGTTGTCCGCATCCGGCGCGACTACAACGAGTGGATCGGCGCCGACGGCGCGTTCTGGCAGTCCCGGCGCGACTGCCGCTTCTGCTCGCTCATCTGGCTGCGCGAGGTCGAGCGCATCCGCTTCGGACCGCGCATGCGGCCTCACCACGGTGTGGCGTGGCAGTGCCTGCCCGAGAGCGCGGATGTGTATCCGCGCTGTGCCGTGCTGCGCGAAGACGAGACGAAGGCCCAGGCGGTTCAGGATCAGCAATCAGGCGGCCTCTCTTCCTCGAACACAGCGAACACCCGTGTGCTCGACGGCGCGATTCTGATCCCCCTCACTGAAGGCAACCTCCGCCATGGACACGTGTATCTGACAAGGCACATCGATCGCTTTCCCGCCGATGCGCTCGGCGGACCGACGCGAGCGCTTGTGGGCAAACCTGTGCGCCTGCACTTCGAGGGCGGGGAGGTGGTGGAAACGGACATCGTCGCGTCGCGGCGCATTTTCCGCAGCCGGGCGTGGCGAACCTGGTTTGCTCGACGGGGCGCCGAGCCCGGCGACCGCGTGCGCCTCGATCCGCATGGCCCGCGTGGTTTCCGCGTCACGCTCGTTCCCGCCCGCGTGTCCCCCTGACCGGCGTGCGACGCACCTCACTACACTTGGGCGCATGGCCGAGGCTCTCGCCGACATCAACGCCGCACCACTGGAGCAGGCCTTTCACCTGCTGAATCCCGCGGCGCGCCTCGCGGCCCTCTTTCGCCTGGCGCGCGAGGAAGATCTCGGCCAGGCCGGCGACGTCACGACCTCCGCCCTGCTGCTGCCCGAGGCGGTCGTGTCGCCGGGCGTGGCGGCGCGCCAAGGCGGCACGATGGCCGGCTGGGCCGCTGCGCCCGCACTGCTCGCTGCTTACGGAAGCGTTGCGACGATCGAGCCGCTGATCCGTGACGCCGCGGCGGTGGAGAGAGGCGAAGCCGCGGGTGTCCTTCGCGGACCGCTGCCGCAGGTGCTCGCGCTTGAACGGCCACTGCTCAACCTGCTTGGCCGGCTCAGCGGCATCGCCACTCTCACGCGCCGGTTCGTCCAGGCCGTCAGCGGCACGCAGGCCCGCATCTTCGACACGCGCAAGACCACGCCCGGCTGGCGCGGCCTGGAGAAGTACGCGGTGCGCTGCGGCGGCGGATTCTGCCATCGCCTCGGCCTCGACGACGCCGTTCTCGTCAAGGACAACCACCTCGCGCAGGTCAATGCCGCCGAACTCACCGCGTGGCTCAGCGAGCGTCTGGGTCAGGCTCGCGCCGAACATGCCCTGCGCTTCGTCGAGGTTGAAGTCGATTCGCTGAGCCAGTTGGAGGCGGTGCTGCGTTGTCCGCCGGGCATCATCGACATCATCCTGCTCGACAACATGGCGCCGGGCGACATGATCAAGGCAGTGAAGCGGCGCGACGAGGTCAGTCCCGAAATTCAACTCGAAGCCTCCGGCGGAATCACGCTGGAGAACATCGCTCGCATCGCCGCGACGGGCGTCGATCGCATCGCCGTCGGCGCCCTGACGCACTCGGCCGCCCACCTCGACCTCGGGCTGGACTTCGAGCCATGAACCGCGAGTGCCCGGACGACGCTGCAGTCCGGTGGCAGGCTGCACTGGGGCAATCGCTGCGTTCCCCGACGCAGCCCCTCGTCGATCGCATCGTTGTCCTCGAGGAAACGGCTTCGACTCAGGACGAGTGCCGGCGCCTCGCGCAGGATCGGCCCGGCTGCCTCGTGATGGCCCTGCGCCAGACCTCCGGCCGCGGCCGCCTCGGCCGGCGCTGGGCGGATGATCGCGGGCGGGGCGTGGCGCTGACGGTCTCCGTTGCGGCTCAATCGCCCGAGCGCCTCTCGATCGCCGCCGCCGTCGCCGTCTGCGAATCGCTCGAACCTTTCGCGGGCCGAGGATTGGGTCTGCGCTGGCCCAACGACATCATGGGCGAGGGCTGCAAACTCGCCGGCATTCTCATCGAGCAGCACGATCCGATCGCACTCGTAGGCATCGGCGTCAACGTCAATCAGACGCACTGGCCGGCCGACTTCGACGGCCTTGCCGTCAGCCTGCGGCAGTTGCGCGGCGCCGAAGTCGATCGCATCGCCGTCACCATCGCGATCGTCGAGCGCCTCGCAAGCACTCTCTCGCACAGCGACGCGGAATTGGCCGCCGCCTTCGCCCGACGCGACACGCTGGCCGGCACGACGCGCACTTTCACCCTCGGGCGCGAGACCATCACCGGCATGGTCGAGCGCGTCGATCCGCTCAAGGGCATAGTTGTGCGGACGGAGGCGGCCTCTCGCACATTGCCTGCCGCGGCGACGAGCCTCGTCCACAGCCGCCGTTGAGCATGATGCCGCGCGGCGCGTTCCGATGCGTCGTCGATGATCGGCAGTCTTCCTATCGTTGGGCCGTGCTCAAGGCGCGGCTCATCTTCGGCGCACTGTTCATCGCGGCGCTGCTGCTGGTCTTCTGGGTGGACAGCCGCCTTGATTACATCGTGCTCAGGGGCGCGTGGAGCGATCTCTTCGGCGGGCGGACCTATCTCCCTTCCGGCCTGGCGCTCCTCGGGTTGTCCGTGTGCATCATCCCCTTCGCCTCGTGGGAACTGACGCGGATCCTCCGTGCCAACGACGTGCGCGCCCACACCTGGCTGACGTGCTTCGCCGCCGAACTCGGTTTGTTGCTTCACTTCGCCATGCCCTATTCGACCGACGCGGCCACGGCCGTCGCAATCGCCGGCACGGCCCTGGTCGCCATGTTTCTCGTCTCTCTCCTCTATCACAGCCGCGAACGAAACGTCGAAGGCGTCGTCGCGGCCGCCGGCGGCACGATGTTCGGAATGATCTACCTCGGCTTCATGCTCGGCTTTCTGCTTTCCATCCGGCGGTGGGAGTCGGCGTGGCTGGTGCTCGCGATCGTGTTCATCACCAAGAGTTGCGACATCGGTGCCTACTTCACCGGCCGCGCCATCGGGCGCCACAAACTCATCCCCTGGCTCAGCCCCGGCAAGACGTGGGAAGGCCTCGCGGGGGGTGTGGCGCTGTCCGTGGCGGTTGCTCTCCTGCTGGCGTGGTGGGGCCGAACGACGGATCCTGTGATCATCGACGGCCGCCCTGCTTATCACCACGCCTTCTCCGCTTTGCAGGCCGCGTTCGCGGGCGCCCTCCTCGCCCTCGTCGGACAGGCGGGAGACCTGATCGCCAGCCTTCTCAAGCGAGATGCGGGGATCAAGGATTCCTCATCGCTGCTTCCGGGCTTCGGCGGCGTTCTGGATGTGCTCGATTCTCCTCTCCTTGCCGGTCCGACCGCCTACTGGCTCCTCGCCTTCATGCACCGCTGACGGGGCTGCGGCGTGCACTGACCCGCTCGCGAGGCTATGATCGTGCAACATGACTGTCGCGGAGCCGCCACAGATGTCGATCACGGACCGACTCCTGAACCTCTATCGCATCGATCAGCAGATTCAGGGGTTGACGGGCCGGGTCCAGTCGGCCCGGCGCTACGCCCAGACCCAGGCCCAGCAACTGACCGATCTGGAGGCACGTCTGACTGCAGCGCGCACGCAGTCGCGGCAACTCGCCGCCTCCGCCGCCAATCTCGAGAACGACGTCCGGATCCTCGAAGAGCGCGTCGAATCGCTCCGCAAGCGCATGAACGAGGCCAGTTCCGCTAAGGAATACAAGGCCACTCTCACCGAACTCAACACCGTCAAGGCCGACCGCGAGCGAATCGAAACCGAAGCGATCGAGGCGCTGGGCAAAGTGGATGCGATGAACGCGCAGATCGCGGAGATCGAATCCCAGATCGAGCAGAGGCGCAAGGTTTATGATGTGGCGGCGGCGCAGCTGCAACGGGAGGAGGACGAGATCGCCTCTCGCCTCACCGAACTCAAGGAGCGCCGGGCGGAGGCGGTGCGGGCGGCGCCGGCCGATGCGCTGCGCGACTTCGAGCAGTTGTCGCGCCGGACCGACGGAGAGCCGATGGCGGAGATCATTGAGGAGGACCGCCGCCGCCAGGAGTACTGCTGCGGTGCGTGCAACATGACCGTGCCGGTGGAGGTGGTGAGCGTGCTGCTGGGCCGTTCGGGCCTGGCCAACTGCCCCTCCTGCCGCCGCATCCTCTTCATGTCCGACGAGTTGCGCCAGCACTTCGAGAAGCGTCTCGCGGGCCGGTCGTGACCCGCGCCGCGCCTTCCCCGCTATCATCACCGCCATGAACTCAACGCCGCCGCACGAGCGGCGGCTGCACCGGCATCGGAGATCGGCGTCCATGAGCACGCTCGCGAGTGAAGGCTACTTCGGCGGCATCTACCAGATGATGAAGAGCATCCTCATCGGGATGCGCATCACCATCAAGTATTGCTTCAGCCCCGTCGTCACCATCCGCTACCCCTTCGAGCGCATCAGTTTCGCGCCGCGCTACCGCGGCATCCACGAGTTCGAGGCGGAGAAGTGCATCGCCTGCGACATGTGCGCCAAGGCCTGCCCGGTGGATTGCATCTACATCGACAAGTCCGCCCCGCGCAAGATTGACAAGAAGACAGGCACGGCAACCGGAGGCGACCTCCTGCGCTATGCCATCGACTACCAGAAGTGCATGTTCTGCGCCCTGTGCACGGAGCCTTGTCCCACCGACTGCATCCACATGGGCAAGAATCACGATCTGTCCGCCTACACGCGCGAGGACATGATCGTCGAGTTCGCCGAACTCGACAAGAAGGGGCTGCGCACTCCCATCCCCCTCTGGATGGAGCGCAACGCGCCGACCATTCCGTGGGTGGCCCGCGAGAAGGAACGCCTCGAGCGCGGCGAGATCGCCACGACCGAGGCGGACATCCCCGAACTTTGAGTCAGGCCCGGCGCCGGCCTGAGCCCGGAGCCGCTTCGAACCTCGCCTGTCAGAAAACCTCGAAAAGTGCGCGCATTCGTCCAAGGGAGACGCGATAGGGCATCCGGAATCCTGTCGGGCGAGGGGACTTGCATCGGCGCGTCGAGGGTGGTAGCCTTTCGTCCGCAATCGGGGTGGATGCCGGAGGTTGGAGCGGAGCCCCGAGTTGGAAAGAAGACCCGATCGCCGGCCCATGACGGAGGGCCGCGATCCGCGACCTGTGTTCACGGGACCACGCGCGATCATCTCAGGCCACGCCGCGGGCGCGCGACTTTGATCGAACCACCACTGAAGGGATATCAGCCACCATGAATCAGCAGAGCACTCCCCACTGGATTCGCCTGTGCACGCTCGGCCTCTCGCTCTTCATCGGCTCCACGTCTCTGGCGACTCCTCCTCAGCCAAGCGCTGAAGAGTTGTACGGCCAGGGCGTCGAGTTGTTCACTCGTGGCCGCACGCTCGAAGCCCGGGAGATGCTCCTTCGCGCCGATCTCACTCAGCTCGAGCGGGCGCAGCGCCAGTCCCTGCTGAAACTGATCAACCAGATCGACGATCATCTGCGAGCCATGCCTGAGGCTGAACTTCGCCTGATGAAGGCGGAACTCGCGTGCCGGCAGAGCGACTTCCGCGCGGCGACGTCGCACCTCGAGGCGATCCGCAAGTCTGCCGCCTCGACGGCGGAACAGAAGAGCAAGGCCGAAACCATGCTCGCCGACGTCCGCGCCGCTCAGGCCGAGATGGCGCCCCACCTGCCGCTGATGCTCCAGAAGGCGATCAGCGCCTTCGAGTCGCAGGAATACGGCGAAGCCAAGGCGGGCCTGACCGCCGTGCACAACTCCGGAGTCGCTCTCGACCTCGACCAGCAGAAGGATCTCTCGCGCTACATCGCCGAGATCGCCACCCTCGAATCGCAGCGAGGCAAGTTCGCCACTCCGATCGTCAGCGCTTCCGTCATGCAGGACCCGGAGCCGCCCGCTCAGGCGCCACCCGCCGAGGAAGGCAAGAACGGCGATCTCATCTTCCAGGCCCAGCAGGCGCAGGCCAGGATCAATCTCGAACAGGCTCAGCAGGCGCTGGCGAATGGTCAGTACGCCGCAGCCGCTGAACTTTTCCAGAAGGTCCTCGCAATCCAGCCGGAGAACGAAGCAGCCCTCAAGGGGCTTCAGGAAGCACGCGACATGCTCAACGTCGGCCAGGTTCTTCCCGGCCAGCAGGAAACCCGGCAGGTGCAGATGCAGCAGTTGCGCGCCGAGTTCCGCAACCTCATGGAGCAGGCGCGGCGCAAGATGGCCGACGGCGATTTCTCCGGCGCCACCGACTACGTCTCGCAGGCCAAGACCCGCGTGCAGGAGGGACGCACGCTTCTCGCTCCGCAGGAGTACGAGAATCTGCGCAACCAGGCGATCAATCTCGCCGACGAGATCGATCGCGCCCGCCGCGCCGCGGACGAGGCCGAGATCCGGAGGCGGGCGGACGAGATTTCGCAGCGTCGTGCTGAAGACCAGGCGCGCATCGAGGCGGAACGCCAGCGCAACATCACCGCTCGCATCCAGGCGATCCGCCGCCACCAGATGGCGCAGCGTTACGACGAAGCCCTGCTCGAGTGCAACAACCTCCTCTTCATGGAGCCGGGCAACCCCGCCGGCCTCGCGCTGCGCGACACTATCCAGGATCTGCGCCTGATCAGACAGTACGACGTCCTCAAGCGCGACACCGATCGCCGCCACGCGGAGAACTCGATCGAGCAGATGAAAGGGGCCATGCCCCCGCGCGGAATCGTCGAGTACCCGGAAGACTGGGGGGACATCACGAACCGGCGCCTTGACCTCGCCTTCAACGACACAGAGGCCGATCGCCGCGTTCACAATGCCCTGGCCCGCCAGCGCGCCAACGTGGATTTCCGCGGCACGCCCCTGGGCGACGTCCTGACCTGGATCGGCGAAGTCGCCGGCGTCAACATCGACGTCGAGTGGAAGGCCCTCGAAGAGAACTTCATCGACCGCAACGTGCCCGTCAACCTCCGGCTCAACGACCAGGTCAATCTCCGCGTCGTTCTTGAGCGCGTCCTCGCGCAACTGGCGACGGACCCGTCGCAGAGGCCTCAATTCGCGGTGCAGGACGGCATCCTGATGATCTCGACGAAGGAGCGCCTCGCGGCCAGCCCCGTCACCCATGTCTACGACATCGGCGACCTCCTCGTCAACGTGCCTCACTTCGACAACGCCAAGTCGCTCGACCTCGAAGCCGAACTGGAACGGCGCGAGACGCAGCGGGCCGGCCTCAAGGCCGCCCTTTTCGGCGAGGCCGAGGTGCAGAGGTACGACCGCCGCCGCGACCGCCGTGAAGAACTCCTCGAGAAGGTCCGCGAGGTGCTTACCACGACGGTCGATCCACCCTCGTGGCAGGTGAACGGCGGCGACGTGGGCGTCATTCAGCCCATCAATTCCAACCTCGTCATCACCAACACGGCGCGCAACCACCAGGCCATCTCCAACCTCCTGGGCAAACTGCGCGAGATCCGCTCAATCCAGATTCACGTCGATTCGCGCTTCCTCACCATCAACGAGGCGTGGTTCGAGCAGGTCGGCATCGACCTCGACATCTACTTCGGCGGCAGCGAGTTCCAGCGCGCCGCCGCGATCGATCCCAACATCATGCCGATTGACATGTTCTCCGACCCGCGGACCGGCGAGGTTCGCCCCGGCGCCGGGCAGCGAAGGTATGCATCGCTCTTCGACTTGATCCCGGGCGCTGTTGTTGAGGGCCGAACATCGTTCACCGAGGAACTCCCGGCCAGCGGCATCTTCAACCGTCAGCGGCGCACCTGGTCGCCCTCGAGCATGCAGCAGAACACGCTGGGGATCGCCGAGAGCATTTTCGGCGCTCCGGCGGAGAGCATGGCCGCGGACCTGATGCTCGGCGCGCCCGCCCTGAGTTACGGCATCACCTTCCTCAACGACCTCCAGGTCGATCTGCTCATCGAGGCGACGCAAGCCGACCGCCGCAGCAACCAGATCACATCGCCCAAACTCACGTTCTTCAACGGCCAGCGATCGTTCACGCAGGTTACGACCAGCCGCTTCTTCATCTCCGACCTCAATCCGGTCGTGGGCGATTCGTCGGCGGGCTTCGATCCCACGCTCAACGCCATCAACGAAGGCGTCGTCCTCGACGTCGAAGGAACCGTTTCCGCTGACAGGCGCTACGTCACCCTTACGGTCAACATCAGCAACTCCTCCCTCATCGACCTCGTCTCGACGTCGATTCCGATCGTCGTCGGCGGGCGAGTTCTCGACTCGGGCGAGCCGAACGACATCATTTCCAACACGGCCGAGATCCAGCGCCCCGTCACGCAGGTCTCCGCCGTCAACACCACGGTCAGCGTTCCCGACCGCGGAACGATCCTTCTCGGCGGGCAGACGATCCGCAACGACATCCAGGTGGAGACCGGAGTGCCCATCCTGTCCAAGATTCCCGTGATCAACCGTTTCTTCACGAACCGCATCGATACGGTTGAGGAAAGAACGCTGCTGATCCTCATCAAGCCAACGATCATCATTCATCAGGAGCAGGAAGACATTCTCTTCCCAGGCCTGCAGGACTCGATCCGCCGGGCGGGCGGGTTCACCAACTCGTTCTGACCGCCGAATTCACAGTGCAAGTCGCAAGCGGATCACGCCCGGCGCGTGATCCGCTTTCGTTCTCGCGTTGGGCGGAATCTCCGGGAAACTCCTGAGCCTGTGCGCCACTTTCCGCGCCGTCCTTGACTCCCTCGCGTCGGCACCCCTACGCTGGAGCCGGATATCCGACAGGAGCACTCCCTCGATGACCGCCCAGCAATCGCGTCTGCGGATCCGCAGGCAGGATCAGATCACGATCGTCGAATTCGTGGACCGGAACATTCTGGACGAGGCGAACATCGCCCAGATCGGCGAGGAAATCGGCGCGATCGTCAACGATGATCCCAATCCGAAACTGCTCATCAGTTTCGCCAACGTGGATCACCTTTCCTCCGCCGCGCTCGGCGCGCTCATCACGATCAACAGCCGCATCAAGGGCAAGGACGGCCAGTTGCGACTTGCGGACATCAACAATCAGATCATCGAGGTGTTCCGGATCACGCGTCTCGACCGGCTGTTCCAGATTCATCCCGGCACGCGCGAGGCGCTGGCGAGTTTCACCTGAACACGCGGCGCGGAGGCGCATCTCATGCCCCAGCAGCGCCACGATCACTGCGATCCACGGGACCCGCCGCACGCCATCGTCCGCACCATCGGACACGAGCGCCGCTCGATCGTGAGGCTCTGCGATGAGATCATCGACGAGATGGCGCGCTGCGGGTATCCCGACGCAGCCCGATTCGCCCTCCGCCTCGCATGGGAGGAGGCCATCAGCAACGCCATTCACCACGGCAACCGCGACCGGCCGGACGGCACCATCGAGGTCGCGTGGCATGTCGATTCCCGCCGGACCTGTGTGCGCATCACCGACCAGGGCGAGGGATTCGACCCGGCGTCGATTCCTGATCCAACGCTTGATGAGAATCTCGATTGTCCGACAGGGCGCGGGCTGCTGCTCATGCGCGCTTACATGACGCGCGTGGTTTTCGATCCGCCGGGAAACACCGTCCACCTCATCTACGACAATCCTGCGTCCGGCGGCTGACCTGGGCCGGAAACGACGCTACCGGCCGATTCAGGATTTTACGGAGATGTAGTCCGACACCGCCGCCATGTCGGCTGCGATCTGCGGCCGGTAGGCGATGGTCCACGTGGCGCCGACCTCGGGGTGAACGAGTTTGCCCGCCCGCTGGCGCACCGCCCACTGACGCCCGCCCCGCTGGTGGCTCACCAGGGTGCGCTCGCGATTGCGGCGTGCCCGGTCGAGGGCCGCCTTCGCCCGCGAATCCATCCGCATGAGTCGGCGGACGGTGTCGACGTCGTCCGGCCGCGTCGGGGCCTTGGTAATGCAGAGTGTGATACGTGAGCCGGGCTTGAGCGTCTTGGCCATGGTCGTTGGTCCTTGGGAAGCATCTCAGGACCTGAGGAAGGCCCGAGAAGGGGTTTTTCAGGAGGGCGAGTCTATGCACATCGCCCGGCCTGTCCAGCCCGCCGCTCGGTCGAATCGCTGCTGCGATGTGGAAAAATTGTAGTTTGGACCGAAAGTTGAGGGTTTCAGTTGACAAAGCAGTGTTTTTTGAGTTATGCTTGATGTGATTGGCGTCTGGTAAGGGGGCTTGCCGCCATTGAACCGGCGGACCCCCGGGCGAGCCGCACGCAGCCGGCCGCCGATTTCGACATCGCTTGAACTTCCGCGGTCGTTCGAACGGAGCGGTGCAATGCCGCCCCGCAAGAACAGCAAGTGCCGCGGAGTTTCCCTGTGCCCGTCTCGCTGGTGGTCAAACATCGGCGAGGCGGTTTTTTCTCGACCGGTCAGGACGGCAGCGACGCCGCCTGCACACGCGCGGAATCTCCTGGGCAACCAGCAGGCGTTCTGGACTGCACGTCGCCAATGGGCCCCTCCCGCTCTCACTCGAGCAGCATGAAGAGGATCAGG
Organism: uncultured Planctomycetota bacterium; assembly: GCA_900696685.1. Lineage (GTDB taxonomy): Bacteria > Planctomycetota > Phycisphaerae > Phycisphaerales > UBA5793 > UBA5793. The sequence goes on along the minus strand of CAADHA010000193.1, from coordinate 1,277 downwards.
ACGATCGAGCCGTTGTGCAGTGCATGGGCCGTCATCGGAGCGATCAGGCTTCCACGTCGCCACATCCGCATCAGCGCCAGCCCGATCGCGAGGGACATGAGTGCAGGAACCGCCAGCCAACCCTGTGGGTGGATTGCGGCGAAAATGAACGCCGTGATGAGGATGGCCGCGATGGACCTGCCCGAGGCGGCCGCACCGCGCAGCAGCGCACCGCGGAACATGATCTCCTCGAAGAAGGGCGCAAAGCCTGCCGCAAGCAGCAGCACACCCATCCTCACCGGAAGTGACCCGCCGGATACCCAGTCGATGGCGGGATGCGGCGAGCCGGCCGCCTCGTTCATCTCCCAGCCGAAGTGTCGCCCCAGTTCCATGTAGAGGCCCGCAAGACCGAGTGTACCGAACACTCCCAGGGCGAGCAGGGGCAGGCACGCGAGATAGCCGACCACCCCGGCTCCGATCTCCACGATTACGCCACGCCCTCGCGTAAGGCCCAGGTCGGCCGCGACTGCGGAGGGGCGCCGGCTCCCGAGGAAGGGCCAGGCGAGCCCGCAGATCGCCGCCACGGCCATCAGCGGAACGCCGACGGTCAGCGGCCTCGACTCGCTTCCGAGCCACGAAGCCGCCACCGCCAGGATCAGGTTGAGCCAGAGATACACCGCACATGCCTCGAGGTAGATGGCGAGCGGCTCGTGTGCCTGGGACAGTCCGAACCCGCTTGTGCGCGACGCGGCCCTCGCGGCGAGGATCGTCAGCACGACGATCCCGCACAGCATCGCCGCCGCGGCCAGGCCCAGCGCCCCGACGCTCACCCAGAACGCGCGCTGCGCCTCCGACTCCACCTGCACACGCCGGGCATCGCGCGAGCCGCTGCGGTGCGAAAGCAGCGCCCGGCCAAACCAACCCAGTTTCTCTTCGAGGCGGCGCACCTGCGCTTCGGCGAGTCCGGCAGGATCGTGCAGCGCCTGTTTGACGGCTTCGTGGACCTGCTCCGCTTCGCCTCCCATGGCGGCCACCTGATCGTCATACGCCTCCATCAACGGCACGAGCGTCTCCCTCGCCGCCCGGCCGTCGCGCTTCAGTGCTGCGCGGACCGACACCAGGCGCCATGCGACGCCCGGCGCCAGAGGCGCGCGGATCATCATTTCCTCCAGCGTCTGATCGACCGCCCCCTCCTTGTCCCTCCCGGCGATGGATGCAATGCCGTAGATCACCTTGGCCTGTATCTCCATGATGGGGTCGCTTCGCAGCGGGTCGCTCGCGGAGGTTGTGCCGTGCCG
>CAADHA010000192.1 GCA_900696685.1 uncultured Planctomycetota bacterium | reverse complement strand
TCATCCACCCGGGCCAGAAGGCGGTGGTGAAGATCAGCGCATACGACTACGCGATCTACGGCGGGCTCGACGGCACGGTGGAGAACATCAGCCCCGACACGCTGCGCGACGAACGGCGCGCCGGCACGCCGGTGGCCGACGTGGCGGACGAAGCCAATTCCTACTACCGCGTGCTGGTGCGCACGACCTCGAATTCGCTCACCACCCCGAACGGGCAGGTGCTGCCGATCATCCCCGGCATGACCGCCAGCGTGGAAATGCTCACGGGCCGCAAGACCGTGCTGCAGTACCTGGTCAAGCCGATCAACCGGGCGAGCGAGGCGTTGCGGGAGCGGTAGGCGAGGGCGTTGGGACGGCGCCAACTGTGAACTGCTCCGCTTAACCGGCGTACTCCTATTGCGTATATTGATCGCTCCGTGGAACAAGTGGACAGCCAATGGACGCCGAGAACGCCAACGCCTGGGCCGGACTACGAGTCGCGGTGATCATTCCCTGCTTCAATGAAGAGGCGTCGATAGCGAAAGTCGTCGCAGACTTCCGGAAGGCATTGCCGGCCGCCACCGTCTACGTCTACGACAACGACTCGTCTGATCGAACTGCAGAAGTTGCGACTCAGGCCGGTGCAATCGTTGGCTTCGAACCGTTCCCCGGAAAGGGCAACGTCATGCGTCGCATGTTCAGCGACGTCGAGGCTGATGTGTACGTCCTCGTAGACGGTGATGACACTTATGACGCAACCGCAGCGCCAACGCTCGTCTCTACGCTCCTCGAGCGTCAACTGGACATGGTCAACGGGTCACGGGTAACCGACATTCGCGAAGCGTATCGATTCGGACATCGGTTCGGAAACAGATTGCTGACCGGAATCGTGAGGGCGATCTTCGGCCGTCAGTTTTCCGACATGCTGTCTGGCTATCGCGTATTCTCCAGGCGATTCGTCAAATCTTTTCCGGCTGTCTCATCCGGATTCGAGATCGAGACGGAACTGACGGTTCACGCACTCGAGTTGCGCATGAAAACCGTGGAAATCCCGACGAGATACAAGGATCGACCAGCTGGCTCGTCATCGAAACTCAAGACGATCCGAGATGGAATCCGGATCCTCAGGACAATCGGGATACTGGTCAAGGAAGAGCGGCCGTTGGCATTCTTCTCGGCGGTGTTCGCCGTGCTAGCGATCCTGTCCGTGGTGCTCGCGGTTCCCGTGATCGCCGAGTATTTGCGTTCCGGATTGGTCCCCAGGTTCCCAACGGCCATCCTGTCCGCATCGCTGATGGTTCTGGCGTTTCTGTCGTTGACTGCGGGTCTCGTGCTGGACACCGTCACACACTGTCGTCGTGAGGTCAAGAGACTCGCCTACTTGTCGATAACCGCCCCGACTGCCACGCGTCGCTTTTTGGAATGACCATCGGCAAAAGGTTGAGGAGTCCCATCCGTCTATTCGGCAACCAGGTCGCCGAGGCACGAAAACGATGATACCGACGCGCCGCACCCCACCGACTCGCTGCTTACCATCAGCCCGTTTCTGGCAATTCTGCGTGGTCGGCACTGCCGGCTTTCTGGTCGATGTCGGGGTGCTGTACGCCACGATGGCGGTTGCCGGCCTGGGACCCGTCGCCGCGCGCGTGCCCGCCTTCCTGTTCGCGGCGACGTTCACCTGGGGCGCCAACCGAACATTCACGTTCGGGCCCAGTGGCAGGCATGCCGCCGCCGAATGGTCGCTTTTTCTGATGGCCAATTCGCTGGGTTCGGCAGTGAACTTTCTCGCGTATCTTTTGGCTTTGTCGGCATTGCAGCCGACAGGAGCACTCGGACCCGCGATCGCAGTCGCCTGCGGTGCCGGGGCAGGACTGACCTTCAACTATATCGTCAGCAAATCGTATGTCTTCGCCCGCAGTCGCTGAGTCCGGTCCCTCGCCGACGAGACGCGCGCTCGCGAAAACCGACGTGCGCCGCCTACAATGGCTTGCGTTGACAGCGCTCGCGTTGTGCGTCGTCAACATCACGGTCTTCTATCCTGGGACATGGAACAACGACTCAGTCAGCCAGTATGCCGAAGCACAATCGGGGCGGTACACCGACTGGCACCCGCCGATCATGGCGTATGTCTGGTCCTTGCTGCTACCGATGATCGACGGCACCGGCGGGATGCTGCTGCTTCAACTCGTCCTGCACTGGCTCGGCTTCTGGGCAGTCTCCGATGCGCTCGCGCGCCAGGGTCGGTCGCGGGCGGCATGGTGGATGCTCTTCGCCGGTGCGTTCCCGCTCTTCATCATATTCAACGGAGACACCTGGAAGGACGTACAGATGGCATCCGCCTGGATCTCGGCGTTCGGGCTGACGTATCGCGAGCGGACAATCAGGAACGCATCGCGCTACCGGGTTGCCCTTTTGGTTGGCTTGCTCGCAATTTACGGAGTGCTGCTCAGGACGAACGCAGTCTTCGCGTTCGGCCCGCTCCTTCTGTACCTGACCCTCGGCGCAAAACGGCCAAGAGCAGCTCCGCTTCTAGCGGCCGTGCTCGGCATCACGCTGGCGGCCATCCCGCTATCTGCGATTGTCAATCGAGGAATACTCAGTGCCACCGACTCGGGCTCTATCCGATCCCTTCAGCTCTTCGATCTCGCCGGAATTGCGTATCGCTCGGGTGACATCTCCACGTTCTTCGCTGTAACCGGACTCGGCAACCAGACGCTGGAACGCTGTTACACGAGCTATTGGTGGGACGGCTTCAGCCAGTGGGGCACATGCCGCGAAGCCTGGCAAGGGCTCGATCAACACTCAAATCGCAGCCTTACGCGGCTATGGCTCGAGTCGATCCTGGAGCATCCAGGCGCCTACCTGAACCACCGACTCAGGCACTTGAACTCCTCGCTACTCTTCCTTGTCCCAGCGAAACATTATCGTTATGCGGAGCCAAAGACAGCGTCGGAGTACGCAGAATCCGAACGGACGACACTGCGCTTGATCATTGGCGACGTCATCACGAAGAACTTCCTGCTATGGCCTGTCGTATGGCTGATCGCCGGGATAGCGGCTCTGGGGTTGCTTGTAGGCGCCGATGGACGATCCGATTCAGTCTGGGGGGCCCGCCTCCTGCTTCTCTCGGCCATCCTGTATTCCATGGGGTACGGGGTTGTCGGTGTGGCGACCGGCCTGCGCTATCACTACTGGTCCGTCATGGCATGCCTCACGGCCTTAATCATATCGGCGCCGCTCCTGCTCCAGCGCCTTCAGCAGCGCGACGCGATCGTCGTTTCTGGAGTGTGCGCGCTCGGCATCACGGTCGCAGCGGGCCATATGTTCAGGATCGCCGACTTGCAGTCACTGCTCTGACGCTGGAAATGCTCACCGGGCGCAAGACCGTGCTGCAGTACCTGGTCAAACCGATCAACCGCGCGAGCGAGGCGTTGCGGGAGCGGTAAAGACAATGCACCGTTCATCGTCGGCATGGCCCCGAGTTGCCGGACGAAGGGAACCCGTCACACCGCCACGGGCGACAATAACGCACACTGTCGACGCTGAGGGCGGCACTTTCCGCCGGTGAGGCTCGAAACGCGTGGCGAAATCGATTGTCAGACACCTGGAGCGATCCGGCACCCGCCGGGTCGTCATCGTCTCTCCGCATCTCGACGACGCGGTATTTTCCACGTCGGGGCTGCTGCTGTCGGCCGCAGCGCCGCACTGCGAGGTGATGACGGTGTTCACCGAGGGGTCGACGGAAGCGGATCCGGCCTGGGCGCAAGCCGGTGGATTCGCCGATACCGTGGCCGAGCACGACGCGCGTCGCGAGGAAGATCGCCTGGCGCTGGCACGTCTCGGCGCAGGCTGCGTACACCTCGGCTTTCGCCCGGGCAGCTTCACCGCGGACGATGCTGCCCGGGTGGTCGAGCAGATCGCACCACCGAAGACGGCACTCGACCCGACCCGCGGACATGTGCTGTGCCTGCTGCCGGCGGGTGCCGGGCTGCCGGCCGGCCGCCAGCGCCTGCTCGGCCTGTATCAACGACTGATGCGCTGCCCGCGTGGCGTGCCCGCTCACCCCGAGCATCTGGAGGTACGCGACCGCTTGCTGCCGCACCTGCGGCGGCGCGGGCTGCAAGTGGGCTTCTACAGCGAGTTTCCGTACCGGTGGCGCGACTGGCGCTGGTCGGTGCGCGCGCGGCTCGGAAAATTGTGCGGGCGCCAGGTGAGGCGCTACGTGGAACGGCCCGAGCCCGCAGCCAAGCTGGCTGCCGTCACCCTGTATCGATCGCAACTCGCCCTGGTCTTCGGTACGACGCGCGAGGAGCAGATACGGCGCATCGACCGCGAAGAGGAGTACTTCGCCCTTCCGGCCCGGGAGTCCGAAGCATGAGCAACCATCCTCTCGTCTCCGTCGTCATTCCCGCCTACAACACGGCCGAATACATCGAGCGCTGCCTGCAGTCCATCACGGTGCAGACACTGCACGACATCGAAATCATCGTCGTCGACGACGGCTCGACCGACGACACCGCCTCACGCATCGAAGCGCACGCCGACCCGCGCCTGACCCTGCTGAGCAAATCCAACGGCGGCCCATCGAGCGCGAAGAACCTGGGGCTCGACCGCGCACGCGGCGAGTTCGTGTTGCTGCTCGACTCCGACGACTGGGTGGAGCCCCCGTACCTGCACGACATGACGTCGGCAGCACTCGCGGGCGATCTCGATATCATCGCCTCGGATGCTTTCTACGACTACCCCGGCAAGCCGCCCCTGCCCTGGTCCTCGTCGCCGCCGTCAGCGCAGTGGATATCCAGGGAGTCGGTCGTGCGCGACGTGCTCGCGATGCGAAACGCATCGTGGATGGCAACGCGCCTGTACCGCCGGAAGCTGTTCGAGGAGCACCGGCTACGCTACGACGAAGAGATCCGGTTCTCGGAAGACCGGATTCTCGATCTGAAGCTCTTTCATTACGCCCGCAGGGTCGGAAAGCTCGACCGCGGCTACCTTCACTACGTGCAGCGCCCCGGCAGCCTGACCAACCGCAGGGACATGGACTTCTTCGGCGACGTGGCGGCGCACTACCGGATCGTCGACTTCGTCACGCGCGAGGGTCTGGCAGACGGCTTCCGCGACGAGCTCGAGTACCTCGAGTACCGAACGGTATTCCTCTCGCTCGTGCGCGCGTCGCCGAACGATCCGCGGCACGCCACCGAGTACGAGAAAATCGTGAAGCACATTCCGCACTACTGGCGTAATGCGCTCGCCCGCGAGCACATGGAGTCGCTCGCTCCGCGAACGCGCTGGCTGCAGTCGATCTACCGACTCGACTACCGTCTCGGCTGCGCGATGCGGCGGCTACTGGAACGCCTGCGCTTCTGGCGACGCACCAGACCGGCGGGCGGCACCCCCGGGCATTTGTCGGTAGCACCATGAACGAAAGACCCAGAATCGTCTTTCTGGTGATGTCGGCGGTGCAGAGCGCGGCCGTCGTCGATCAGCTGGCCCGTGCGCTGGCACCCCACGCCGTGCTGGTGCACCATGACTTCTCGCAGACCCCGGTCTTCGAGCTCGAAGCGCCCAACGTGCGCTTCGTGCCCGATCCGCGGCGAACGGGCTGGGCGTTCTTCGGCTTTGTCGAAGGCATCTTTCACTCGATGCGCCACGCGCTCTCGGAGCTCGATTTCGACTATCTCCAGCTGCTGAGCCCGAGTTGCCTCCCGATCAAGCCGCTGGCCCAGTTCGAGCAATACGTGGACACCGGTGCTGCGGCACACTTCGGCTGCATCGACCTTCTCGCCGACCACGATGCGCTGATGTCGGTCGGATGGCGCGCCTTCGCGCCGGCGAATTCACTGCATCAAAGAGCGATTCGCCGGCTCTCGGGCGCCTATTTCGGCGCAACGCCGGGGCGGCGCGACGTCGAAGGCGTCTGGCTTCGCAGCGGCGCAGCGACGAATTCGCGCGGCGCCATGACGCTGCGTGCCAGAGTCGCGCTGGGCGTTCTGACGGCACTCGGCAATCCGCGCATCGGCCGCCACGTCTTCGACGCCGATCTTCGCCCCTATTACGGTGGCACCTGGTTCGGCGCGCAGCGGCACGTTGTCGCCGAAATGACCAAGGCTTTCGACCAGCCACGCATCCACGACCAGTTCAGCCGGTTGCACATCGCCGACGAGTTCCTGATTCCGACGCTGCTGATGAAAATTCTCGGCCACCGGAGCGGACCGATCAATCATTACATCCACCGGTTCGTGGAAGCACGGTCGGGGATGATCGGCGAAGGCGATATCGCGGCACTGCGGGCCTCGAAAGCCTTCTTCGCACGCAAGTTTCCCGACGACCCGGCCGCGCCGGTGCGGGTGCGCGTGCTCGACGAGCTCGCGGACATCAAACGTGCAAGCGTCGAAGCGATGGCGGCCGTGGCGAGTGCAAACGTCGAGAGCGAGTCGACTTGACGCAACCGACTCCGGAAGCACCCGCAGATCCGCCCGGCGCAACCATGGACGAGCCGGCGAGACCAGCGTCCGACCCGTACAGCGCGGCACGTATCAAGCGGGGCGCGGTGCACCTGATCGGGGGCAAGGCGCTGACGGCGCTGGCGGGCCTCGGCACGTTCCTGTTGCTGGTACGCGAGCTTCCGGTGGAGCAGTTCGGCGCGTACACGATCCTGTTCGGTCTGATCGAACTGGTCGACGCCGTGAGCGGCCTTGGAGCGAGCCAGATCCTGTCGCGCTACGTGCCCGAACTGCTGGTGGAACGGCGCCACGCCGCACTGCGGCGCGTCGTGGCGATGGCGCTCGCATTCAGGGTGATCGTGCTCGCGATCTTTCTCGCGAGCGTCTTCGCACTCGCGCCCCTCGTCTTCCCGCTGGTCGGCCTGGGCGACTGGCAATGGGCCGCCAAGGCGTATCTCGCCGTGGTGTTCGTCAGGGTCGTCGAACTGTCGCTGTTCAGCGTGCTCGAATCGATGCTCCTGCAGGCGATCGCCCAGCTCGGGTTCAGCTTCGTCACCGCGCTCCGGTTCGGCTTGCTGGTCGTTGCCGCTGCCGGCGGAGGGTTCGGACTGGAGACCGTGATCGCGATCGAGCTGGCCACCGACCTGGTCGGCTGCGGCATCCTGCTGATCGGCCTGATGCGCAGAATTCCCCGGCATCCGGGCAGGACGGACGAGGATGCAACGGCGTGGTTCCGCGGCAGCTGGAAACGGATGAGCGACTTCGGGCTGAAGGGATACGCACAGCACCTGCTGATCGTTCCTTACGCCGGATCGACCAACCGGTTGCTGGTGGGCGGCACCTTGGCGAGCGCCGAAGTGGCGCTGTTCGGGTTTGCTCAGTCGGTCACTGACCTGATCTACCGATACCTGCCCGCCAACCTGCTGGTCGGAATCATCCGGCCGGTGCTGACCGCGCGCTACGTGCGCGACCGGCAGTTCGCCAGCCTCGAACGGGCCGCCAACCTGATCTTCAAGATCAACGCAACGCTCATCTGCGCCGCCGCCATCGTCATCTTCGCCGGCGGCGAACCAATGCTCGACGTCGTCACGCGCGGCAAGTATCACGCGGGCGCAGTGAGCCTGCTGCTGCTGATGTGCGCACTGCTGCTCGCCTATTCGATGCGCTCGATGCTCGACCACGTCTGCCACGCGCTGGAACGCAACGGGCCACTGATCTGGGCGAACGCGCTGATGCTGCTGTCCCTGCTGCCCGGAATCGCGCTGCTTCCGGTCGTCGGCATCTACGCACTACCCAGCGCGAATCTGACTGGGGCCGTACTGGCCTGCGCTACGGTCGCATGGCGACTACGCCGCGAGGGGTTCCACTTCCATTACGATTTCGCCGGACTGGCAAGGTTGCTGGGGGCAGTCTGCTTCGCAATGCTGGGGGCTGCGGTCCTCCGGGTAACCGGCGCCGGATGGATCACCGTTGCCGGCCTCGCCCTTGCCGGATTCGCTGTGGGGCTGCATTTTTGGCAAACCTTCCAGCAGTTCGACAGACAATTGATCGTAGCGATGATTCGCGGCGGGCGAGGCCGATCGTGAAGCCAATCGCCCGGGCGCAAGGGCCGCGACGGGCGTGGACTCAGGCAACCCGCAGTAGTCGCGAGTACTGATCCATCAGCGCCCTGGTGCTGCGGATGTTGGCGCGACTGGAGGCTCCGAACACGACCGACTTGATCTGCGGGCGTTCGCAGATCCACCTGATGGCCTCTTCGGGTGCAATGGCGCCCGACGCGAAGACAGACATCGCTATCGCGCGAAACTGCCGCTCCCGCAGCGCATGCTCATACGCGTCGATGCCGCCGCACATGCGAAACCCGATCTTGTTGATATTCGCGCAGACGATCGGATTCTCGATGCCGACTTCGTCGAGCGCGTCGAGCAGCATCGGCAGGTTCATCGTGATGAAACCGGGCTCGGCGCCGTAGCGCGACTTGACGTGACTGGCGAAGATCCGGAAGGCATCCCTGAAACCCAGGCCGAGAAGGAAATCGACGACCACGTTCTGCAGGAAGATCACCGGGGTCTTCAGACCCTGGAACATCTTCATCTCGGCATCGATCAGAAGCGTCGTGACCCCCTCGATGTCTTTCTTCGCGAGCGACATCCCGCCGCGCATCGCCGCGTCGAGCAGACCTTCGTCGGGAAGGAAGCGCTTGACCGCGCCCAGCATCCCGTAGTCGGTCATCGCGTTCGCGTACTTGTGCGCATACGGCATGCACGGATAGAAGAGGAAGTCGCGGTAGCGTGCGGATTTCGCGCGCACGTGAGCCGCTATCTCGGCGATGCGGTCGTGCGTGGTACACATGAAGGTGCGGATGCCCTCGTCGTAGGCGACGTCGAGCACGTCGATGATTGACTGAGTGTTCTGGAAGCGCATCGCCTGCGCCCGCGCCTTCTCCTCCGACATGTGGTTCACGCCGAAAAACTGATTGTCCCCGAAAAGCAGCCTGTCCATCACTTCACTCCCGCCGCCGGTCTCAGCCAGGACATCCATCCCGGTCGTTTCGGGATCGGCGCACGCGCGCTCCGCTCGGTGCGCGGACCGGTCTCGGCATCGGCGATCATTGCCGCAATCACGCGATCGGTGACCGTTGCGCTCCGGAACGAATTGACGTTGTCGAGTTCTCCTGCCGCGATCCGATTCGCGAAGTAGTCGAGTTGTGCGGAATATTCTTCTCCGCGCACGTAGAACCAGACCGGCGGTGTCATGTCGGTCGTATACCGGACATTCCACCCAAGGCGGTATCCCTCGGGCACGACAGCCCCGTCTCGCAGGAACGTCTGACACTCCTGGCGATCGGCGTAGATGCGACCCGCGGTTCCCCAGACCTTCACCGAGGTGCTCATCTTTCGATAAGACTCGTCGCTCCAGTTGACCGAAATCTGCGCGGTCTTGCCATCTTCGAAATACAGCGTGCCGTAGACCTCGTCCTCGGTGTCGCGGGAGAAGACCCGACTCATCGCGGTGCCGCCGACCCGCTGCGGCTCGCCGAAGTACCAGTTCACGAGGTTGAGCGGGTGAGCGGCATAGTCATAGAGGCAGCCTCCGCCTTCCGAGCGCTGGGTCCGCCACGTCGACCCCTTGGGCTTCAGGACCACGGGCCCGTAGGCTTCGGCCTGCACGTGCGTGACCTGGCCGATGGCACCGAGTTCCAGCAGCCGCTTGACCTCACGAAACGCAGCGACGAACCGGTAGTGATAGCCGACCTGATTCACGAGGCCGCGACGCTCGGCGAGGTTCGCCAGTTCCTCCCCGTCGTGCGGATCCAGCACAAATGGCTTCTCGCAAAAGACGTGCAGGTCCCGCTCCAGGGCGGTCCGAACCATTGCGGAGTGCAGACGCGAAGGCGTCGAAATCAGCACCGCATCCATTTCGCCCGCGTCGAGCATCGCCTCGAAGCGCGTGAAAGTACGCAGTCCCGTGTATTTCTCCAGCACGTCCACGACATAGCCGGCCGGATCGCAGACACCGACGACGTTCACCCCGGGGTGTGGCCGAATCATGGCGAGATGCGAAAGGCCCATCTTTCCCAGGCCGGCGACACCGACTCGGATCATTCAACGACTCCCTCAGGCCTCCCATGGCCCCAACTCATTTCAGACCACTTGGCGATGGTCACACGCCATTTGCCGAGACAGTATGCGGTATCGCACAATGAATTCGCATTGGGTTTCACGACAAGCGGCACCTTCCACTGACGGGTGGGTCGAGATCGGTCTCTTCACCGGACGGCGGGACCTGCTCGTCCAGCCGATAGGCCGCGGTCAGCGCAGTGACGCCTAATCGGTCACAGCGCCACTAGCTTTGTCGCGCAATACTGCCAAAATTCCTGAAATCGCCGTTCCCGACCGCTGCTGTTCGCCTCGAAAACGCATCGTGAATGTACTCTCGTTCATCATAATCGCGCGCAATCAGGTGCGGACGGTTCTGGCGAGCCTCGACAGCGCGTTTCGCGCAGCGCGTACCACTGGTCTCGCCTCGTTCGAGGTCATCTACGTGGACTCGAACTCGACCGATGGCACGGTGGATATGGTCGAGGCGCGATTCGGGCCTTCGGTGCGGGTGGCACGCCTGACCGGCGAGATGAACGCGGGAATCGCGCGCAACGTCGGGGCGAAGATCGCCACTGGAAGATCGTTGTTCTTCGTCGACGGCGACATGGAACTCGATCCGGGGTTCCTGCGGGCGGCCCTGAATTCACGAGGTGAACTGATCCATCCGCTCATCACAGGCCAGCTGCCCGAAAAGCTGTACGATGCCGGAGGCCAGCCGATCGGAGAGGCCGTGGATCGGTACCGTATCCGGCAACGCCACCATCGCGCCGAACTCGGCGGCGTATTCCTGATAGATCGCGGGCTCTTCCAGAATATCGGCGGATTCGCACCGGAGCTCCGGTGCAACGAGGATCTGGACCTGGGCCTCAGGCTGGCACAAATGGGCACGCTTGCACTGGCCATCGACCGGCCAATCGCGCTACACCACACCATCGAATACCTGCAGTGGAACCGGCTGCTGCCGATGATCCGCAATGGCTCGCTGCTCTATCCGGGGGTCCTGTTCAGGCGTCACTTCGCGAACCGCCGCTACCTGCGCATGTTCGCGTCACACCAGCGTCCGACGCTCGTCCTCCTTGGGTCGCTCACCCTCGCGACACTCGTCCATCCCGCCTGGGGGCTGGTCTATCTCGGCTATGTCGCCGCGAAAAACCTGCGCCGATCGCACACGAGCTTCGCCCATGACCTGGCCGGTACGACCGCACGCAGCATCTGCTTCCTGGCGGGGACCGTGGGTTTCTTCCCGCGCCGAGTGCCGGCCGAGTCGATCACTTTTTCCCTGCTGCCTCGTCCGGCCTGAGTTGCGGCAGAGCCACGGCGCGTGCCAGTGCATAATATCGATTCGCGGACGGAGCCCGGCGCCACAAGGCCACTGCGTCTCGATCGCACCGACGGCGACGCGTGCGAGATGCGGGCCGCCGCGTACTCGTGATGAAATGCCTTGCCCGTGCAAGGCCTGCCTCACAGAATCCGCCGGCAAGCAACCTTCGTCCCGCTGACAGACGCTGGAGAATTCGATGCGGTTTGGCCTCTTCCTCCGAATCCTGAAGGCCCGTTCGGGATTGATCGTGTCGATCCTGTTGCTGACCCTCGGATCGGCCGCCGTAGCAAGCTTCCTCATGGCGCGCATCTACAGCCCGTCCGCCGTGCTGTTCGTCGACGTGAAAGGTCTCGACCCGGTACTGGGCGGCTCCGTCTTCACGCCGCAATCGGTACGGGGCGTCCTGGCGACTCAAGCCGAAATCGTCCAGAGCGACCGGGTCGTCTACGGCGTCATCCGCGAGCTCGGGCTCGACCGGCGGCAAGACGTCGTCGACGCCTGGCAAAGAAACACCGGGGGCAGTGGCGATATCGTCCGCTGGCTTGCCAAGGGAATGGTCAGCAACCTGATCGTGAAACCCTCCAACGAGGGGTCGACGCTCACACTGACCTACGAGGGCAAGAACGCCCGGGAGGCCACCGACATCGTCAACGCGTTCGCGCGGCAGTACCTGCAGGCGGCCTTGTCGCTTCGGGCCGACCCGGCCAGGCAGAGTGCCGTGTACTTCGAGCAGCAACTCGCGTCATACCGTCAGCAGCTCAAGGCGGCGCAAGCGAAGATGTCGGCCTTCCAGCAGGCCAGCGGCATCGTGGCCAGCGAGGAGCGGCTGGACATCGAGAATCAGCGGCTCCAGGAATTGTCGACGCAACTGGTGGCCGTGCAGTCGCAGGCGGTCGAGAGCCGGTCGCGCAGTGCCGCGATCGGGCGCACCGGGCGCGACTCGATGCCCGAGGTCGTGCAGAATGCGCTGGTGCAGTCGCTGAGGACAGATCTGGGTCGCGCCGAAGCCAAACTGCAGGAGCTGTCGTCGCGACTCGGCCCGAATCATCCCCAGTACCAGAGCGCCCAGGCAGAGGTTGCATCGCTGCGCGGAAGGCTCAATGCGGAAACCGACCGGGTGTCGCGCAGCATCGTCGCCAGTTCGCAGGTGAACGCGCAACGCGAGGCGGAGATTCGGGGCGCGCTCGAAGCCCAGCGCGCGCGAGTGCTGCGCCTGAAGAAAGACTATGACCAGTTGGCCGGACTCAGGCGCGAAGTCGACGAAGCGCAGAAGGCCATCGAACTCGTGGCGCAGCGACTGACCCAGACCAACCTGGAGAGCAAGGCGCCGCAGTCGAACGCGAGCCTGCTGACCCCGGCCCTGGTGCCGTCCGAGCCATCGCGTCCGAAGCCGCTGCTGAACATGGTGGTCGGGGCATTCGCCGGACTCGTACTGGGCGTACTCGCAGCGCTCTCACTCGAAGCCTTCAAGCGGCCCGTCCGCACAGCCGAAGACCTGATGCAGGCCGTAGCGGTACCGGTGCTGGCGGTGCTGCCGCCGTCGAACACCCGCCGGCCCCAACGGCTGATCGGAGGCACAGGCCCGACCATCACGCCGCCGCACCTGCGGCTCGGCAACTAGCCTCGCGCGAAATCGAGACAAGCAATGAAAGACACCGGAACGCTCCAGCAGGTGGTGCCTCCTCCCACGTCGAACTCGAAGGCTGCTAGTTCTGCACCGCGATCTTTCGTACCGGCGAAGCGAACGATGATGATCGGGGAGATCCTTCTCGCGGGCCAGAAGATCACCGCCGAGCAGATCGAGCGAGTCCTAGGGTTCCAGAAAGACAGCGATCTGCGCTTCGGCGAAATCGCGATCCGGCAGGGGTTCGTGCGACGCGAGGACGTCGACCGGGCGCTCGCGATCCAGTTCGGCTATTCATCCGCCGAAACGGAGCCGACCGTGCCCGCCTCGCTCATCGCTGCGGTGGCACCCACCGCACCCTTTGCCGAGGCCTTGCGCAGCCTGCGCAGCCAACTGATGCTGCGCTGGTTCGACGGCACCCCGGGGCAGACGACGCTGGCGGTAACGAGCGTCGATCGCGGCGACGGCAAGAGCTTCATCACGGCCAACCTGGGTGTAGTCTTCTCTCAACTGGGCGAACGCACACTGATCATCGATGCCGATCTCCGGCACTCGACCCAGCACAAGCAGTTCGGTCTGCGCAACGGACTCGGATTGTCCGGGATCCTCAGTGGTCGTGCCGGGCTGCAGGAGGTGGCTGCGATCGAACACTTTCCGAAATTGGCGGTGCTCCCTTCGGGGCCACAGCCGCCGAATCCGCTCGAGTTGCTCGGACGGGAGGAATTCGGCCTGCTGCTCAACGAGTTGTCGAGCCAGTTCGACGTCATTCTGATCGACACCCCGTCGGCGCAGCAGGCCGCCGATGCACAGGTGATCGCGCAGAAGGCGCGCGGCGTACTGATCGTCGGCCGCAAGGATCGCACCAAGGCCCCCGAGATCGCCCAGCTCGCAGGAATCCTGTCGGGCTCTGGGGCGACCGTGCTGGGCACCACGCTGAACGACTACTGAGCGGACGATGTCCGCGAGGCTCGAAGCCCGCTCATGGGGGTTGCGGTCCGACTCGCTGACCGGCGCGGCGATCGTTGCCGCCTTCGCGGCGGCGGGCCTGCTCGCCGGCTACGTCATCGCATCCGGGCAGCCGATACCGATCGCACTGGTCTTCGGCGCGATCGTCGGAGTCGCGCTCCTGAACGCACTGCCGCTGGTCGTCTGGATCGTTCTGGTCGGGACGCTCCTCGTCAGCGGCCCGGTAATCATGTTCGTGCCCGAACTCGAGAAGGCCGCCTGGCTCTTTTCGGTGCTCGGTTTCCTGCTGGCGGGAGCTGCAGTGCTCCATCCCGTCGTGGGACGCCGCAGGCTGCCGGGGTCGACACCCGGATTCATTACGCTCGCCGTGGCGCTGGTGATGTTCGGCGTGCTGTCGCTGCTCTACTCCGGCGGACCACTCGGCGAGGGCGTGCGGGCGATCAAGCGCTACTACCAGTACTTCGGGCTCGCCTTCGCACTAGCGGTCGTGCCGTTCGCGCCGGCTCTCGTGCAACGGTGGTGGACTTTCGTCGTGTTCCTGGCCTTCGTGCAGGTGCCGTTCGCAATATTCCAACGGATCTTCCTTGTGCCCACGCTCGAGGGACGGCCCAATGTGATCCCCATCGACATCGTCGTGGGCACGATGGAAGGGTCACTTTGGGGAGGCGGCAGCAGCAGCGTGATGGCGCTCCTCCTCGTGTTTGCAATAGCCTATCTGCTCGCAGCGTACCGAGAGGGAGCCGTGCGGGGTACGAGGTTCGCGCTGGCGGTCGTCGTACTCGCCATCCCACTGGTGGTCGGTGACGTCACGGTGGTCGTGATCCTGCTGCCACTCGCCTTCGCCGCTGTGCTCCACGACCTCGTCCGGGTCTCCCCGTTGCGCGCCCTCGGCGCCTTGGCCGTCGCGGCATCGGTCGCCGCAGCGGGAGTATGGGTCTATCTCGCGCTTAATGCGGAACCTGGGCGAACGATCGCTGACTCCTTCGATGCGGTCATCGCGTACAACTTCGGCACGACCGGCTACTTCGGCGGCGCGAGCCTGAATCGGACCTCGGTCTACACCTACTGGTTCCAGACCCACGGCCTCGGGGATCCGCTGTCCCTGCTCTTCGGTCACGGGCTCGGCAGTTCCTTCGGCGGGCTCAACGAACCCGATCCCGGCCACATGGACGTCAAGCACCCGGGACTGCACATCGGGCTCACTGCTGCGTCTTCGCTACTCTGGGATCTCGGTCTGCTCGGCCTCTCTCTCTTTGCACTGCTTCACGTGGCTGCGGCGCGCGTTGCGCTCGCGCTCAGCCGTTCGGCGAACCCCGGGTTCGACCGAGCGTTCTGTCGTGCCCTATTCGCGATGGCGCTGATGCTGATTATCATGCCCTTCTACTCGAGCGGATCGATCGCTGTGCCGAGTCTGCAGATTCTGGCAGCCCTCACCTTGGGACTGATCGCCTGGCGTCAGCGTGCCGGACACTGGTCTTGAATCAAGGTTTCGGCAAGAAGATACTGCTAGTGGACTGTAACGCTTGAATGGGAAGTAATCCGCTGTGCTGTATCGAAGTACTTCCACTTCACCGGCTTCGCCTGCTTGTTGTACTGACGGATGTATCGCATGAGCTTTCTCTTCAGATCGGGCACCGAGGTGAACACGCCGCGGGCGATCACGTCGCGTTCGATCTCGGCGAACCACAACTCGACCTGGTTCAGCCACGACGAGTACGTCGGGGTGAAGTGCAGATGAACGCTGGGGTGCGCGGCCAGGAATTCGTCGACCCGCTTGGTCTTGTGCGCCGAGAGGTTGTCGACGATGACGTGAATCTCTTTGCCGCGCGGCTGATTGGCCACCAGGTCGGTCAGGAAGGCAACGAACTCGGCCGAGGTGTGGCGGCTGGCGGCCTTGCCCAACACTTCGCCGGTCTTCGTGTTGAAGGCGGCGTACAAGGACAGCGTGCCGTGGCGGAAGTACTCGAAACCATGGCGCTCGGCGCGTCCCGGCGACAGCGGCAGCACCGGGTCCTTGCGGTCGAGCGCCTGAATCGCCGTCTTCTCATCGACACAGAACACCGCCGCATGCCGCGGTGAGTTCAGGTACAGCCCGATCACGTCGGCCGCCTTGGTCTCGAAGTCCGGATCGTTCGAAGCGATGTAGCCCTCGAGCCGGTGCGGCTGCAGGCCGTGCTTGGCCCAGATGCGCGTCACCGTCATGTGCGAGATATCGCCGCCCAGTTCGGCCGCCAGCTTGCGCGAGGACCAGTGCGTCGAGCCATCGGCCGGCTTGCGCTTGGTGGTCCACGCCAGTACGCGCGCTTCGAGTCGCTCGCTCACCTTGTAACGTTCGCGCCCGGCGTGGCGGGCAAACAGCCCCGCCAGGCGCTCGGCCTCGAAGCGCTTGCTCCAGCGACTGATGTAGCTGTCGCCGCAGTCGAGCTTCGGGCGGATCTCGGCCCAGGTGAGGCCATCGGCAAGAAGCAGCACAAGGCGGGCGCGTCGCGCCGAATCGGCCCGACCGTTCCTTGCGCTGGCTAGTCGCTGCAGTTCCACGCGTTCGCTCTTGGTCAGTTTCATCACGTCCTCCGCAGACATGATGATACTAACGATTTCATCGTTACAGTTCACTAGTTGCCTAAACCGATGAACGGCGGTGGATTTGCGCGGATCTGAGCCTCGCTCAAGCTCGTCCATCCGAAAAGTTGCCATTCACGGGTGACGTACTTCAGGCGACCAAATCCCATGTACGTTACATTCACCCCCATATACTTGGCTCCATGAATCGTTGCGTAATCCTTGTACCAGTCCCCAGCACCAGCCGCAAGGATACGCGCCTTGTCGCGGTCATCCGGGCCGTTCGGGTTGTCGAGTATCAGACGCGAAAAGAACGCGGTGGCCGCACCCACGGCGTTTTCCGGGATCAAATGAGGGCTTCCCCACGTGTGCCATAGATAACCTTCATAGTCCTCGCGACCGATGCTGCGCATCGAAATCCCGCCACCATTAGTCGCCTCGTCACGCCAAACTTCCGTCCCGTCTTTGTTCGTACCTTCGATCCAGCGCGTTGGATACATGGTTCCGCCGGGTGCAGCACTATACGAACCGAGTATCCATTTCCCATCGCTCAGCAACCACCACATCTGGAGGTCGCGCTGCTGGACCCGCGTATTCGGCGCCTGGTTGCCAGTGTAAGGGCCTGGAACGCGCCAAGGATAACCGTCGCCATTCGCATGGCTGGTGTCCTCCATCACGTGTGCCCACGGTGTTGCGTATGCGAAGTCAGGTGGCCGTGATGTCGCCTCCGGCCAGCTTGCCCCAGAGCCCCACCCGGGAATGGCCTCGAGGACCGCCGACGGGCCATCGTGGAACAAGCGCATGTCGTTGATGAGCGTATCGATCCAGTTCGTGCCGGTCACTCCGGCAGTCGTCGTGGTGCCGGTCGTCGTGGTGGTGCCGGTCATCGTGGTGCTGGTTGCCGTGGTGCCGGTCCTTCTGGTGCCAGTTCTTGCCCCATCAGTTGTCGTGGTCGCGGTACTCGTCGCGTCACTCTTGGCAGGCGCAGCGGAAGCACTTGGTATCAAATTCGAGTTGAGAACATCACTGGGTACGGCGCTGGTCGACGAATCCGATCCTGATGCCGCCTCGCCATCGAGCCAGCCACAGGCCGATACCGCAAGAGATAGTACACAAGCGGTCAGCAACCCGGCGCCAGATCGGTTGCGCACGAACAGCCCCCGGGGGTCGCCCGAGAACAAGTGACAAGAGAAGCGTGGGCGCTTGAGCATGGTTCGATCCCCTGTGAGTAGCGTAGGACACCAAGGCGCCCGAGCGAGCCATATGGCCGGTACGAACGCGATGACGTGACAAATATCACGCCATCCATCCAGACTGCCCGATCACATGCGATATCACTGACGCATGGTCGATTCAGGCGGACGAATGCTGCTGAGCACCGACAGCCGACAGACAGCTGGAGACCTTGCTTCACGCTGAGCAACAATCAGGAGAACGTGGAGTTGTACTATCTTCGCGGTACGTTATCCCTTCATCATCGGCTTCAGAACCCACACATCATCGAGATGCCGAAAATCCTTCTAGTCAACAGTTACCACTATCGACGTGGCGGAGCCGACGTCGTATATCTGGAACAGGGCCGGTTGCTCCGCGAGATGGGGTGGCGAGTGGCCGAATTCGCCATGCGGCACCCAAAGAACGAGCCATCGGAGTTCGCAGAGCATTTCTCCGAGGAGATCGAATATGGCCACGACTACAGCGCTTTCGCCAAGCTGCGTCACGCGACCAAAGTCATCTATTCGTTCGAGGCCGCGAGAAAAATCAGGGAGCTGATTCGCCGCGAGCGGCCCGACGTCGTGCATGCCCACAATCTTTACCATCACTTGTCTCCCTCCGTTCTTCACGCCGCAAAGCAGTGCGGTGTCCCCGTCTTACTGACGACCCATGACCTCAAGCTGCTTTGTCCTGCCATCAGCATGCTGTCGAACAGCGAGATCTGCGAAGAATGCAAAGTCTCGGGCCGTTTCTCGGTGGTCAGGAAGCGATGTCTGAAGGGCTCGCTTGCGCTCAGTTCGCTCGTGTTCGTGGAGTCGAGTCTGCACGCAATGTCCGGCATCTATAGAAACTCGATCGACAGGCTCATATCGCCCAGTCGATTCTTCATCGAAAAGTTCAAGGAATGGGGCTGGACGGGCGCGCCGTTCAGCCACATACCCAACTTCGCCGACGTCGAATCGCTCACCCCGTCATTCGAACCCGGCAACCACTTCCTGTATTTCGGCCGACTCAGCAAGGAGAAGGGTCTCGTCACCCTGGTGGACGCAGCGGCAAAATCCGGGGCCGAGCTTTGGTTGGTGGGCGTGGGGCCGATGGAAGAGGGCCTGCGTCGCCAGGTTGAAGCATCGGGTGCCCGTGTTCGTTTTTGCGGCTTCCAGAAAGGTGCGGCGCTCTGGGATCTGGTGCGCAGTAGCAAAGCAGTTGTTCTACCCTCCGAATGGTACGAGAACGCACCGCTCTCCATCCTCGAGGCGTACGCCTGCGGCAAGCCTGCGCTGGGGGCCAGGATCGGGGGCATACCCGAGATGATTCGTCCAGGTGAGACCGGCGACATGTTCGAAAGCGGCAACAGCGATGATCTCGCCCGAGTTCTGAACCATTATTCGCAGCTGCCGGACGCGGAAGTCGAGGCTCAGGGGCGCGAGGCGCGTGCCTGGGTGGAGCGTGATTTCACCATTCAGAGGCACGTCGATCGACTGGTCGACGCATACCGCACAGCGGGCGCGAGGATCGATCCATGAAGGTAATGGCTCTCGGCTTGCGTGCCCTGCCGGGAATCGCCGGCGGAGTAGAGTCGCACTGCGAGCACCTGTATCCGCTGATCGCCGAGGCCGGCATCGACGTCGAAATCCTGGTGCGAAGCGCATATGTCGCACCGTCGGCTCCGAAGCAATGGCGCGGCACCCGAATACGGCGTCTGTGGTCTCCGCGCAAATCCGGGCTCGAGGTGATCCTGCACACTTTCCTGGGCGTGGCCTATGCGGCAGTGCACCGACCGGACGTGCTGCATCTGCATTCGGTCGGTCCCGCTATCTTCGCGCCGCTGGCCCGCGCACTCGGGCTTCACGTAGTGGTGACACACCATGCACCCGACTACGTTCAGGCCAAGTGGGGTTGGCTCGGCAAGTGGATACTGAAGACCGGCGAGCGCATGGCCATGCGTTATGCCAACGAGGTCATCAGCGTTTCACGGCACGGTGCTGCCGAGTTGAACCGTATCTACGGGCGCAAGCCTGTGCTGATCCCGAATGGGGTGCCTTTCATCGGGCCCACAGAATCACGCGTCGTGCTCGACGAGTTGCGTCTCGAGTCAGGTCGATACGTCCTGCACGTCGGCCGGGCGATCCCGGACAAACGCCAGGATGACCTGATCAAGGCGTTTTCCCGAGCACGATTGCCGGGTTGGAAGCTGGTATTGGTCGGGAATCTTTCCAGCAATGACGAGTACAGCGCACGCGTTCGGCAGATGGCCGCAGAGCGGACCGACGTTGTTCTAGCCGGGTTTCGGAGCGGTGTGGATCTGCAGACCTTGTTCGTGAATGCCGGCTGCTTCGCGTTGCCCTCAGCCATCGAGGGACTGTCGATCGCGTTGCTGGAGGCCCTGAGCGCCGGATGCGCCGTCGTCGGCAGCGACATCCCGGCGAATCACGAGGTCGAATTGCCCGCCGGCTGTTATTTCAAGGTTGGCGACATCGATGCGCTGGCTGCAGCGATTTCCACAGTGTCGAACACCATCCCGCCGCAGGTCCGGCAAAAGCTGCGTAACCGCATCCATCAGGAGTACGATTGGTCAAGAATCGCCGAACAGACCGCCCAACTGTACCGCGATTCTACCAGTGGGCAATTGCGACACAACGGTGGTACCAAAGGCTGCCGAGCCACATCGAGGCATGACAATAGTGTTTACAGGCGCAGAATCGGCAGTCCGAGTTGATATGGTAATGCGACTATCGCAGCGCACTCGTCGACTCGATCAGGTGCCGCCGGTAGAGCTCGAACAGTGCTTCGTGGCCCTCATCGTTCACTAGGCGTCCATCCCCCGAGTCGAGCGGCATCATCAACCGCCTCGTTGCGGTTTCGGACTGAAAATAACGATACAGGGGAAGAAATTCGCTGCCGAGCAGCACGGACGCCCGCCGCTCGAGTTCGAGTTGACGGGCTTCGCTCTCTCGCGACAACGCTTCCACCGGTTGCTGACCACCGAGAATGCAGATCGCTTTGTTCAGCCGGCAGGCTTCCGAAATGCGCCGGTAGGCATCGAGCAGCGCGTCGACCGATACTCCTGATTCGATATCGGTATAGGGGTAGTGAACGAAGACCAGGGCGCCGGGCTTGCGCCCGAGGTAGTCGCGAATCGCCGCTTCATCGTCCACAAGACGTCCGTGCTCATGCGCGAAGACCTCGAGCAGCGGCTCCCGGTGGCAGACTCGCCTGAAGAACACCCGAAGCCGCGAGACCAGATCGTTCGATCCTGGGATGCGTACGCCCCGCGCGAGCACGGTCGCTTCGCCGAACACCATGATCGGCCGGTCGCACGGCACCACAGGGGCGACCGTCGCCGCATGCGCCGAAGCCGCAAGGAGCGCTACCAGCAGTCCGACGGCAAGTCTAGACACGGATCTTGAAGCGCCTGAGGAACCAGGCGATCGCGAAAGACGCCGCCATCGAGATCGCGAATACAGCCAGCATGAATCCGAGCGAAGCCCGGAACGAAAAGAAGATCGGCGGCATGTTCACATGAATCGAGCCGGCATACAGCATCGTGACGGCCACGGTCACGACGGTCACCAGAGGCAACTGCACCAGATACGGCACGAACAGGTAACTGGACCACCCCGGTGGTCTCGCGTAGCGGCAGAAGCGGTTCGCAGTCCACTTCAGCACGAGAAAGCAGGCAACCCCGTAGACGATCCGCAGAACGACGTCGACAGCCGGGAACACCGGCTGGCCGTAGTCGTCCAGCCAGGTGCGAACGACGAAAACCGCCGCCGCGACGGTGAGCATTGCGACAGGGTTCGCCTGCTTGCCGTACAGCCTCATGCCGATCGCCATGCAGACGAATGCGAGGCTGATCGTCTGCAGGATGTAGGGCGACAGGAGCCGGCTGTCGCCCGGAAACATGATGAACAACAGGCAGCAGACCCACGTTGCGAACGCCCCGCGACGGTCCAGGCTCAACAGCAGCGGTCCTGCGAACGCATAGGCGACGAAGAACCACAGATTCGTCTCGTAGATCGCTGCGTAGAAGTGGTGCTTCAGCGATTGGGGTTCGCCGCCCTTGGCCAGGGTGAACAGGATGTCGAAGGCCGCCAGCCCGACCGCGGCAACCGTGAGCTTCACCAGGTTGCTCGGCATCTTCACCCGCGGGTTTGCGAGCATCTTGCCTTTCAGCGAGACGCCGGCGATCAGGAAGAAGCCGACCATCCCGAAGTCGCGCAGCAACTGCGCCCAGACCACCCACATCCGGCCGTCGAGAAACTCGAAGCGCACCTGAACCGTGTGGTTGAAGAGAATCGACGAGAAGAATGCGATGCGCAGCCAGCCGGCAACCACTCGCTCGCGCGAAGCATCGAACGGCCTCACCCAGGCACGCAGGGGCTGGACGAGCGCGCCGCGATCGTCCGGCAGCACCGTGGATAAAGTCACTGGAGGAGGCACCTTCTCGATTCCGCACTTCGATGCACGGCCCGAGGTTCGACGGAACCGGAATCGTGCCGAGCGAGTCTAGCATCGACGACTTTCGCGCTTTCGTGACGAACTGCGCAAGCCGGTGCGACGCGCGCTACAACGTGGGCGACGGACGGCTAAAATCCGACGACCGTCGATGCGCAGGCCCCACGCCTGACCGACGCATACTCCGGGAAGCACCACGTGACCTCGACCCGAACCAACACTTCTCGTGCGCTTGCATCCACCCCGCATGCGATCCGCCAGTGCATTCGCCGTGCGGCCGGTGCGGCGCTCATCGCGCTGTTCGTTGCCGGTTGCGGCGGCGGGTCCGACGCAGCACCGACGCCGACACCCACGCCAACGCCGACGCCGACACCACCCACGCCACCGCCACCGCCACCGCCACCGCCACCGCCCCCGCCCCCTCCTCCGGTCAGCCTGGCGGTGAAGTCGCTCTCGTCACGGCCGACGGTCGTGAGCGGCGGCGACGTGCTCCTCCAGGTCGACGTCCCCGCAGGCAGCGACCCGGCAAAAGTGTCGGTGCGGCTGAACGGCACCGACGTGACCGCGAAGTTCCAGGCAAAAGCCGGCGAGAACGCCCTCATCGGGCTGATCGACAAGTCGGACCCGAGGTACGAACTGCGCCTGGGCTCGAATTCAGTCGAGGCGGACTACGATGGCGTCAAGGGCGGAGAGCTCGCACTGACCAACCACCCGGTTTCGGGGCCGATCTTCTCGGGGCCGCACGAACGGCCTTTCGTCTGCGAGACCGCGTCGTTCGTGCTGCCCGACGGCAACACGCTCGGCAACCCGCTGAACTACGACGTCTGCTCCACGTGGGTCCGGGCGCACTACGTCTACTGGTCATCGACGCAGCAAAGGTTCGTCTACACTCCGACGCCGAGCAACCCGCCTGCCGACGCCGCATGGATCACCGTCGACGGGCGCAGCGCGCGTTTCGTCGTGCGCATCGAGACCGGAACGATCAACCGCGCCATCTACCAGATCGCGATTCTGCATAACCCGGCGCAGGACAGCACACCTTCGCCTTTCGCGCAGCCCTCGGGCTGGAACCGCAAGCTGGTCTACTCCTTCGGCGGCGGCTGCAGTGCGGGCTGGTATCGGCAGGGCACCGAAATCGGTTGGGATAGCGGGTACGGCGACCCGCAGCAGGCGCTGCTCGACCCCGAACTCCTGAAGCGCGGCTACGCGGTCGCCTCCTCGACGCTGAACGTCTTCGCGCAGAACTGCAATGAAGTGCTCGCGGCCGAGACGATGGCGATGGTGAAGGAGCGCTTCATCGAAGCCTACGGCGTGCCGCGCTACACCCTCGGCTGGGGCTGCTCGGGCGGCGCCTACCAGGAGTTCCAGATCGCCGACAACTACCCCGGGCTGCTCGACGGCCTGATCGTCGGCTGCGGATACCCCGAAGTGAGCTTCACCACTGCCCACTTCGTGAGCGACGCGCGGCTGCTCGATCGCTATTTCGAAGGCACCTACCATTCGCCGGCATATTTCTCCAACGAGGAAAAGCGCGCGGTCAGCGGAATGATGAGCCTGGGCACGCTGGCGACCATGGGCGACTACCCCGCCGATCGCATCGGCGCCTCCGACTGCCCGACCGTGCTGCCCTGGGCCGAGCGTTACGACCCCACCACGAACCCGGGCGGCGCGCGCTGCGGGGTCTTCGACCACAGCGTGAACGTCTGGGGCACGCGAACGAATCCGCTCGCGCCCGGATACACGATCGCGCGGCGCCCGCTCGACAATACCGGCGTGCAGTACGGATTGAAGGCGCTCAACGACGGCACGATCGGCGTCGACCAGTTCCTCGACCTGAACGAGAAGATCGGCGGCTTCGATTCCGACGGCAATTCGACTGCCGACTCGCCGACGCTGCCGGCGCCGCGCTCGGTGGCCGACCCCGAGACGCTGCCGATCGCCTACAGCAGCGGGCGGATGCTCTACGGCGGCTGGGGCCTGAAAGACGTGCCGATCGTCGACTATCGCTCTTACGAAGACAGCAATGCGGGTGGCGCGTATCACCTGCGCTACCACTCGTTCCTCTTGCGCGAGCGACTGCTGAAGGCCAACGGCACCGCGGCCAACCAGGTGATGCTGCTCGAGAGCGGCGCACCCACCGTGTTCACCTCGCGCAGCGCGCTGGTGCGTCACGGGCTCGACCAGATGGACCTCTGGCTCACGGCGATCCTGAGCGACTCCACGGCCGACGCGCAGGCCGTCAAGGTCTCCCGGAACCGGCCGTCGACGCTGCGCGAAGGCTGCGTCTCTCCGGGCGGGAGCTTCCCGACGAACTTCGTCGCGCAGACACTCACGCCCGACTCGGGTTCGTGCGCCTCGTGGTATCCGGTGGGCATCGGTACCCGGGCAGCGGCGGGCGCCCCGGCCGCGCTCGACATCGCCAAGTGCCAATTGAAACCGGTCGCGACAGCGCTCGCGGACGGCAC
>CAADHA010000191.1 GCA_900696685.1 uncultured Planctomycetota bacterium | reverse complement strand
CCGGCGGCTCGAACACGGCCGTCGAACTGCTATACTGCGCGGCTCAGCGGCTGTAGCTCAGTTGGATAGAGTACTTGGCTACGAACCAAGGGGTCGTGGGTTCGAATCCTGCCAGCCGCGCCAGTCAAATCAACGGGTCAGCTCTCACAAGGGGCTGACCCGTTTGTCTTTTGGCCCACCAGGTGCGCGCTGGTTGCCGTTCGGTTGCCGTTCGCTGTTCGCTAGGTACAGGCCAGCCAGACTATGCCGCCGCTACCTTCGGAGAGCCCGAACCACCGGCCGAGGGGCGCGGCCCTGCGGCGCCGCGATTCGCCCCGTCACGGCCAGCGACGCGGCCAGGACACTATCGGCTTGTAGGCGCAGTCGACCTCGTACTCCACCGCTGGCGACAGCGGCGCCGACGGCGACCACCGGGCCCTTCCGCAGCGCCGGGCGCGCTCCGACCGCAGGATCCATTCGACGACGTGCACCGACTTCACGAGGACGTGGCGCGCGCGCCTGCGCGAGCGCCGCGGTTTCCGAATCGGGCCTCGCGTCAACATCCTGGCACGGAGTCGCGCCCGTACACGGACCAGAGTAGCCGGTCGCGACTGGAGTCGTCGCGACCGGCTGGTGGATCAGGGACGTCCACCAGGGTTGCTGCGCAGCACCTTCGTGGTCAGATTCGGGTCTGCCTTGATCTGCTGCTCGGTGTACAGGATGTCCAGATACTGGCGATCGCTGTACAGCCGTGTCTGCGATACGTGCAGCGCTGACGTTGAGTCGGACGACTGCCCCTGAACCTGGATCTGCTTGCCGACTGGCCCCTTTGGCGTCAGCTCCACCCAGTAGACGAAGCTACTGCCACCGGTGCCTCGCCAACCGTTTGCGCCTTGGAAACCAGCAGTGTTGAGCGCCTGGAACACCCCACCTCCTCCGGGCAGAGCAATACGCTCGTCCCCCACCAGACGGTACTGGTAACCGCGCATCGTCGCGTTGAGCGGGATGCTGTTGATGACCAAGTCGTTCACTGCACCGAACAGGGCGTTGGCAACCTCAGCCGACTTGTTCAGACCACGAGGTGTCCCGAGCGGGTCCGCCGGATCGAACGGCACGGAGAATCTGGCCGCGCCGGTCCCGCTGCGCTCTGAGAACCGGCGATACAGGACTGCTCCGGGATCGTCGAGGCTGTACGTCCCCCCCCAAGCGCCAAGCACTGCGCAGGCCTGCGGCAGCTGCGGTGGCGCTCCCGCCTGACCGCTCAACTCTTGGCAGAACGCGACAAGCTCGTTCTTCCACATCCGGCCGAAGAACTCACGCCCGTCGAACGTCTTGCCGACGAACTGTTCGAGCGTGAACCCCTTGCCCGGAAGTCCGTCAGTGCCCTGAATCCGCTCCTCGATGATCTGAAGGCCTGCGCGCGTCCGTTGGCCCTGCACAGTTCGCTCACTCCCGTAAAGGGACGGATACCCTTCCAGCGGCGCCCTCAGGTTCGACAACCAGTGCGAATCGTTGGCGTTGAACGTGTAGTCATCGCGGAACTGGAACGGCATCTTCGATGGCGGGAACATGCCGGGGTACAGAGCGTCTGGGTCGGACCTCGGCGCGCAGTCGGTGCGGCTGCCGTCCAGGATTCCGTTCTCGACGGTGCACTCCGCGATCATCTCGTCGGTGACGTGCGGAACGGTCGTCGCAACGGATCGGTAAGCCCGCCCTCGGGAGTCTGCTGCGACCGTGTTGATCCAGGCCACGCCCTGCGTCGCACGGTCGGCCGCGTGGATGTCGTCGACCGTCTTCGCTTGCCCGTACAGATGCCACAGGTTCAGCCCGGCGACCCGCAGTGGGCTGTGCTTCCACGTGTACGCATGCGTCGTCGTCCACGGGCGGGCACCGGAGGCCGATACAGTGCCGAAGATCGTCTCGTAGTAGGTGTGCGTGAACGGCTCGAGCACGCCCGCCGCGTTGCGCACCTGAACGGTCACGGTGGTTGGCACCATCTCGTGCTTGACGCCATCGACCATGTAGCTTGTCGGCGAACCGGGTACCAGATTCAAGCGGTACCGGACACCGTTGCGGACCTGGGCACCTGCCGACGTGTGACCCCATCCGACTTTGTCGTTGTGCCCAATGCCAATCACGGGGCTGGCCCCGAAGACCATTCCATTGACGTTGAGCCTGCCCGGAATCGTCAGGTGTGCGGCAACCATCGCGTCGGCGGTGTGCCACTCCCAGTGCGGGTTCGAGAACACCATGCTGTTGCCGCTCTGGGTGCCGTCCTTCCCGAGGGCGATCATGTTGCTGGCGGTGATCCGCGGCGGCGGCGCATCAGCCTGCACGGCTGCCGCCTTGTTCATCGCGGTCACCTGTGAACCGGGTGGCACGGCAGCCAGGAAGGCGGAGAACTCGTTTCGCACGGCCGTGACCATGTCGGTGTCAGCTCCACGCATCGGCGGCGCACCCCTCGTCGATCAACGTCGCAATGCTCGCCCACGCGACTGACGTCGTCGATTGGTATTTCAACGGCCTGCTAAGAAGGAACCCGCGACGTTTCGCGCCGATCGCCGATCGGCGGCGCGGTGGTGCCGCGCACGATCAGCTCGGTCGGAAAGACCACGGGGGCCTGCACCGGTAGGTCCTGAAGGCGGGCCAGCAAGTACTGGCCGGCGTGAACGCCCATCTCCGACGTGGGGTACCTGACGGTCGTCAGGCCTGGCGGAACGGACGCCGCCACCTCCAGGTCTTCGCAGCCCGTGATCGAGACCTCCTGCGGCACCGAGATGCCCATCTCATAGGCCGCGGACACCGCGCCAATGGCCAGGACGTCGTTCAGGCATATGACCGCTGTAGGGCGGAAAGGATCTCTCATCAGCGTCCTGAACGCCTCCTTGCCTGCGGAGTAGGAGAACGGCTGCTCGACTATTCGCTCAGGCGGGACTGTGATCCCGGCCGCGCCGAGGCGATCAATGACGCCGGCCAGCCGCTCGCGTGCACGCTCGTTGTCGCGGATCGGCGTGCAGACGATGCCGAACTCTCGATGGCCCAACTCCAGCAGGTGGCTCGCAACCTTTCGGGTTGCCGCGCGATGATCGAACCCGACGCACGGCAGCTGGCCGCTGCTGTCAAACGCCCACGTTAGCACGTAAGGCAAGTCGAATCTGGCGAGCAGGCCGAAGGTCTCGGGCCTGTGCTGCGTGCCAACCAGCACCAGCGCGTCGACGCCTCGCTCGATCATCTTCCTTGTCAGTGCCACCTCGGTGTCGACGTCGTACCAGGAAGTCGCCAGCAGGAGCGCGTAGCCGCTCTTGTCCAGCACCCGCTGCAGGGCATCCGTGGTGGTAGCGAAGATCGCGTTCTCAAGGCTGGGGATCACGGCGCCGACTGTCATGCTCCGTCGCGACTTCAGCGCTCGCGCCGCGCCATCGGCCACGTAGCCGAGCTTCTCGACGGCCTCTAGCACGCGGCGCAGGGTGCGTTCCTTGACCATCCAGGGTTGGCTCAAGGCGCGCGACACGGTGGTCGGCGACACGTTGGACAGGCGCGCGACGTCCTCTACGCCCGCACTACGGATTCGTGGGCGGGTGGTCGACGTTGTCATAGGAATGAAGTCGATTGCATTTCAATACTAGCCTGAACGAGAAAGACCAAACTCGCCTTGGAACAAGGGATAACACGCATGGCCAGCCGTCAGTGCCAGGCATTTAATGTGCCTCAAATGACAACGTTGTCATTGTAACAGACGTCGACTTCACGGCGCCTGCCCATTCGTTCCATCGAAGGAGCAATACATGAGCGAACGCATCTTCCGGTCCGTCGCCGCCTCGTGGATACGCTGCGGCGTCCTGGTGTTGGCAGCATTGAGTGCGCCGCTGGCGCTGGCGCAGGACCGGTTCGGAAAGCCCGGTGAACCGGTGAATCTCGTAGTCGGCCATCCCTGCTGCTACACGCAGGTCTGGTCCGTGATGGCCTTGCGCGGCAAGGAACTCTGGAAGAAGTACCTGCCCCCGGGCTCCACGGTGAACTTCGACGTCGGACTACAGGGTTCGACCATCGTCAACGGCCTGCTCGCGTCGAAGCAGCACATCGGCTACATCGGCGACCTGCCGGCCATCATCGCCACGACCAAGCAGCGCCAGGCGGACATCCGGATCGTCGCGCCTGTGGCGGTCGCCACGGACCAGTGCAACGTGCTCCTGGTGCGCTCCGACGCGCCGGCCTTCCCAAATGCCGACGCGGCAGTCAAGTGGTTGGAAGGAAAGAACTTCTCGGTGCCGAAGGGGGCATGTTCCGACCTGTTCTCCAAGACCGTCTTCGACAAGGTCGGCGTCGCGCCCGGCGCGTATCTCAACCAGAACGTCGAGGTCATCACCAGCGGCTTTCGTTCGAAGAAGGTCGACGGCGCGGCGATCTGGGAGCCGATCGCCTCGCACCTGGTGCACGAAGGG
The DNA here is from genome assembly GCA_900696685.1 of uncultured Planctomycetota bacterium. Taxonomy (GTDB): domain Bacteria; phylum Planctomycetota; class Phycisphaerae; order Phycisphaerales; family UBA5793; genus UBA5793. The sequence continues at coordinate 5,651 of CAADHA010000191.1, read as the reverse complement.
CTCGCGCGGCGGGTCGGATCGGGCGCCAGCTACGGGCTGAAGGACTCGTCCTACATCATCATGAGCGCCGAGCTGATGAAGCAGCGTCCCGACGTCGTGAAGGGCTGGCTCAATGCCGAGCTTGACGCGCAGCAATTCGTCGCCGACCCCAGCAATGCACCGGAACTGATCAAGCTCGTGATGAGCCAGACCACCGGCTTTCCGGAACGTGCACTTTGGAATGCACTGTATGCGACCTACCCGGCAAGCGAGGGCGGCACCGCCGTGCGCCTGGAGTTTCCGTTCGCCTTCACGCCTGAAGTCATGGGACTGATCAGCCGTGGTAGCGAGTTCCTGCACTCGATCAAGGCCATTGCCGAGCCCAAGTTGCGAGACGAGGCCGTCGTCACCAGTTTCGTCGCGGAAGTGCTCAAGGAACGTGGCCTGACAGCACCCATCGGCAGCCTGAAGGCGCTCCCGGCAGAGCGCTACCAGGGAAAGTGACCACGGGGCCTGGAGTCGATGAATACCTCGGGACTGGGTGACATGGAGATGGTGGCTTCCGGCGCCATAGGGCGCGAGGACTCCCGCTTGGCGATGATCCGGCGGCGGCTGGCATTGTCGCTGCGCAGTCCCGCGCCGTACTTGGCGCTGCTCGGGTTCGCGCTGTTTCTCGGCTTCTGGCACTTGGCGGTCGAGGTCTGGCAGCTTCCGAGGTTCCGTGCCATGCCCTCGCTGGGCGCCGTGGTCGGCGACTGGATCAGTCGGGATCCGATCTACGGGCTGTCCCTGTTCACCCCGGAGTACTACGCCCACATTTGGGCCAGTCTGAGGCGCGTGCTGCTAGCGTTCGCGCTGGCAACCGCCCTCGGTGTTCCGCTGGGTATGGCGTTCGGCTGGTCACCGGCGTTCCGTCGTTACGTCTTTCCGCTGTTCGAGATCCTGCGTCCGATCCCCGCGCTGGCATGGGTGCCGCTGGCGATCGTGATGTTCCACGGCACCGAAAGCTCGGTCCGCTTCATCACGTTTCTGCCGGCCTTCTTTGCCACCGCGCTCAACACGATGCTCGGGGTGTCGTCGATAGATGAGTCCTACCTCCGCGCTGCGCGTTGCCTTGGCGCGAGTCGCTGGCAGACGTTCCGCCATGTCGTCGTGCCCGGCGCCATGCCCTTCATCTTCACCGGGTTGCAGATCTCGATTGGGGTGGCGTGGTTCTCGCTGGTCGCTGGCGAGATGCTCGCCGGCGAGTTCGGGCTCGGCTACGTCATCTACACCGGCTACACACTGGTCACCTACCCGACGATCGTGATCGGAATGGTCACCCTGGGCCTGGTCGGCTACGTCTCCAGCGCGATCATCCGGCTTGTCGGCCGGCGGCTCATGCAGTGGCACGCGCGCAACCTGGGGATCGAAGGGTAGCGACGCGATGAACACTCCCTGCCTCTCCCGCCCGCGCGGTGCCATCCGCATACAGGACGTGGTCAAGGTGTACGACCCGCACGGTGCGGCCGTCACCGCCGTGGACCACTGCACGCTGGACATCGCGCCCGGCGAGATCTGCATGATCGTCGGCCCGTCGGGTTGCGGAAAGACCTCACTGCTCAACGCCATAGCCGGCTTCCACGACATAACCTCCGGCGCGATCTACCTCGACGACCGGCTGCTGTGCGGGCCCGGCCGCCCGCAGTCAGAACCAGGTGCCGACCGGGTCGTGGTCTTCCAGAATGGCGCGCTGTTCCCGTGGAAGACGGTGCTGGACAACATCACCTTCGGCCCGCTGGTCCAGGGGCGCTCCACGCTGCGCGAAGCCCGTGAGAAGGCCCGTGCGTTGATGGCCGACGCTGGACTGGCGGATGTTGAGTCAAGCTATCCGGCACAGCTTTCCTCCGGTGTGAGGCGGCGCGTGGAGATTGTCCGGGCCCTGATGAACGACCCCAGCGTTCTGTTGCTCGACGAGCCCTACCGGGCACTTGACTCGCTGACCAAGTCGATGATGCACGAGTCGCTGCTGCAGACCTACTATCGCAACAAGGTCACCATATTCTTCATCACTCATGACCTCGAGGAGGCCATCTTCCTCGGGGACAAGGTTGTGGTGATGACCAGCCGGCCGTGCCGCCCGAAGAAGATCGTGACGGTGGACATCCCGCATCCACGCGACCATAACGTACTGACCAGCCGGCGTTTCCGCGAGCTCATGGACGAGACGATGAGTGCCGTGCACGAGGAGGCGCAGGCCGCCTTCGCTGCAGGGGAAAGGGAAGGCTGATGGCTGTCACCGCAACACTTGCTGCCAAGGGCCACGGGCGGGGCTCCGACCTCGTCGGGGCCGGCCTGTCGATCGGTTCCGTCCTGATCCTGTGGGAGGTGATGGCCGCTGCAGACCTGACCGCGGGAGTACCGGCCCCGACAGCCGTGCTCGCCGCGTGGTGGAACCTGCTGTTTGATGGGGGCTACTGGCAGAGCTGGTACCTGAGCGCGTTTCGCGTGGCCGCGGGCTTCTTCGCAGCCCTGGTGTTGGGGGTCCTGCTCGGCCTGGCCATGGTCGTGAGTCGCACGCTTTACGGCATCACGTTCCCGATATTCGAGGTCCTGCGTCCGATCCCGCCACTGGCCTGGGTCCCGGCGGCCATCATCTTCTGGCCGACCACCGAGCTGTCTATCGCCTTCATCACCTTCCTGGGCGCCTTCTACACCATTGTGATCAACACGCTCGACGGTGGGCGGGCGATCGACCAGCGCTACGTCCAGGCGGCATTGTCGATGGGTGCCAGCCGCATGAACGTATTCCGCCGCATCGTGCTGCCGGGCACGCTTCCATCCGTCACCACCGGGGCGGCAGTCGGGATGGGCATTACATGGGAGGTAGTGGTGGCCGCCGAGATGATTTCCGGGGGCGGCAGCTCGATGGGCGGCTCGGGGGGTGGCACTGGAGGTGGCCTGGGCTTCCTGATCTGGAACTCGTACACCGGCGGTTCCTACGAGCAGATCATCGTCGGCATGCTCTCCATCGGGATTGCCGGCTATCTCTCCAGCGGATTGCTGAGAAGGTTCGGGCAATGGGCGACGCCGTGGATCGGGCGTCGCTGAGCCACGGGAACCACGTTCAACTGAGGGCATGAGATGTCACAGACGCTGGTCGAGCTGAGGCAGGTGAGCAAGTTCTACCGCGACGGCATCGGCATCAAGCAGGTGGTGCGCGACTGCACGCTCGACATCGAACGCGGCAAGCTCACAGTGGTCATCGGGCCGTCCGGCTGCGGCAAGAGCACCCTGACGCGCCTGATCGCCGGCTTCGAACGCCCTACGTCTGGCACGCTTATGAGCGAGGGCCGGCCGATAACCGGGCCGCACAAGGACAGGCTGGTGCTTTTCCAGGAGTCGGCCCTGTTTCCTTGGATGACGACCGAGCAGAATGTGCTCTACGGCCCCGCCGCACGCGGGGAGGCCACGCCGCAGGCGATGCAGCTTGCTGGCTCGCTGATCGACAGGGTCGGGTTGACGGCATTCCGCAGAAAGTACCCCACCCAGTTGTCGGGGGGCATGCAGCGCCGTGCGGAGCTGGCGCGCGCCCTGGTAAACAACCCCAAGCTGATGATCCTCGACGAGCCGTTTCGCGGCCTGGACGCGATGACGAAGTCGCTGATGCAGGAGTACTTCAGCGGCCTGTTCCAGGAGATGCAGGCCACCGTGCTGTTCGTCACCACCGATATCGACGAGGCGATCTTCCTGGCGGACCGGCTCATCATCATGACGAACGCGCCGACTCGGGTCCGGAAGGTGATCAACGTCGACATCCCGCATCCGCGCAAGCTCGCCGACATAGTCGAGAACGACAGTGCCAATGACGTGAAGATCCGGGCCTTGTCGATTCTTCATGAGGAGGCCATGCGTTCGTTCGGTGGTTCGGCAAAGGCGTCTGCGGACTTCGTCCAGGCCTACGCCGCCCGGATCGGCCGAACTGATTCGATGACTCCGGGGAACCCCGCGCCATAAGGTTTTGGAGAGCACATTGCTGAACTACGCACCACCCTTCAAGGTCGCCGCGATGCACGTCGCGCCGGTGTTCATGAACACTGCGCGAACCATCGACAAGTGCTGCGCGCTCATCCGCGAGGCATCACAAGCTGGGGCTAAGCTGGTCGCCTTTCCCGAGACCTACGTTCCGGTCTTTCCGATCTGGTCCGCGTTGCGCGCACCTATCCACAACCACCGGTGGTTCGCGCACCTTGCGGCGCAGGCGATCCGGGTACCGGGCCCCGAGATCGCGCAGATCGCGTCGACTGCGCGCCGCAATCGAGTATTCGTCTCGCTGGGTGTCAACGAGCGCAGCGAGGCCAGCGATGCCTGCATCTGGAACTCCAACGTGCTCATCGGCGACGACGGATCGCTTCTGAACCATCATCGCAAGCTGGTGCCGACCTTCTGGGAGAAGATGGTCTGGGCCAATGGGGACGGTGCAGGCCTTCGCGTAACGAACACCACCATCGGACGGATTGGCATGCTGATCTGCGGCGAGAACACCAATCCGCTAGCGCGGTTCGCGCTAATGGCCCAGGGCGAGCAGCTCCACGTGTCGTCGTTTCCTCCGGTATGGCCGGCACATGACCCCGGCGCCATGGCGGAAAGCTACGACGTGGCCGAAGCGATCCGGGTGCGCGTGTGCAATCACGCGTTCGAGGGAAAGCTATTCAATGTCGTGGTCTCGGGCTACCTGGACGATGCCTATCTACACGGTCTGGCCGACGGCGACGCCAACCTGGAACGGATTCTGCGGAACAGCCCGCGCGGTGTGTCGATGGTTGTCGGTCCGAGCGGCAAGGTGATATCCACGCAGCTGCAGTCGGAGGAAGGCATCGTCTACGCAGACGTTGATCTCGCGGCAACGGTCGAGCCCCGGCAACTGCAGGATGTTGCCGGTTACTACAACCGGTTCGATGTCTTCAAGCTGAGCGTCAATCGAACGCGGAATCGTCCTGCGAGCTTTGTCGACATGGAGGCCGAACCGCCGGTCGAGCTTGCCGCCTCGGCGCCCCGATCCCAGCGCATCGAGTGGGAAGTCGGTGCCGCGCCAATCGAGCGCGATTGAGCCGGAGCTTCACAGACAGAACTCGGGGGAGCCGGTCAGCCGTAGTGAGAGATGGGAGCTTGCGGCCCATCCGCCGTCAGGACGGGTTGGCCGGATGCTTACACATCCTCACTCGCGCGGGCGAGCCTGTCCATCTGGCGTCTGGCGCTGTGGGCAGTGGGGTCCATCCCCGCTCGCGCGGGGCGGTCGGCTGGACGGCGCCTTCGTGCACGTCTTGCTGCCTACCTCGTATCGAGACAAGCGCTTCATGTTGCGGACCGTGACCTGCCCCCTTCCGCCATACCAGTGTTTCGGAAGAAGCCCGGGCTGCTGCCCCAGCGTGAAGAAGCGGCTGACGTTGCGCTGGGTCGACGGCAAGCTCGTGACCGCACGCTGACTCCGGCGCGCTGCGGCGGGTCCCTCTCGGCATGGGCTTCGCCGTGCACGAGACGGCGCCGGCGGGATCGGGCACCGGGCGCGGCAGGCGCAGGCGTGTGCGGCCCCGAACGCGCCGGGGCGCGCCGCCCTGGCGCAGCCCCGCCGCATGCGAAGATCACGCGCATGAGCGCGCCGATCCCGCCCTGGGACCCCTTGTCCGATCCGG
>CAADHA010000190.1 GCA_900696685.1 uncultured Planctomycetota bacterium | reverse complement strand
CCGGCGGGCGGGCGGGCTTCGACCGGGCGGCGGCGGCCGACCCGCAGGGCGATGAGCAGATCGACCTGGAGGACGTGTCGCTGATCGATCTCGTCGAGGCGTTCCGGCGCATCAGCGAGACGGTGGCGTTCGACCGGCTGGGAGAGCACGAGGTTGTCGCCGACGACACGCCGATCGAGTTGCACGCGGAGGACGTGCTGGACCGGCTGCGGCACGAGCCGGAGGGGCTTGAGTTGCGGGGCCTGTTCACGGGGCGCACACGCCCGGAGGCGATCGGGTTGTTCCTGGCGGTGCTGGAACTGGTGCGGAGGCGGGCGATCTCGGTCACGCACGATCGGGAGAGCGGGCGGTTCGTGCTGCGGCTGCGCGAGGAGGACGACGCGCTGCCCTCGCCCGCGCCGGGCGGGGATTCTTAGTTTCCCTTCCGCCTATTTGCCATTTGCTCATTTGCCATTTGCGATTTGCCCAACGAAACAGGGCGACGGGCCTTCGCCCGACGCCCCGCGTGCTTCCGATCGTGTCGGCTTGCTAGGCAGCCAGGCGGACGCTCTCGCCCTGTTCGGCGTTCTCGTCCTGCTCGCCCGCGGAGGCGGTGAAGACGGAGACGCCGCCGACGCCGAAGTTGACGACGAAGAGGGCCGGCTCGCCGCGCCTGGTGGAGCGGACGGCGGTGACCTTGTAGACCACGCTGGCGGATCCGGCGGGCAGCGACTCATCGGCGAAGATGCGCTCGCCCACGGACCCGACGAAGACGTACGGCCCGTCGCCGACCCGGCGCTGCACCTCGTACATGGTGCCCGTGGAGCCGGTCGGGTTGTCGCACTTCCAGCGCAGGGCCAGTTCGCCGCTCTGCATCAGCGAGACGCGCGGCTGGTAGGGCGTGCCGGGGGCGGGCACCGGCGACGGCTCGGCGGGCGGCGGGATCTGCGCCAGCACGTAGACGTTCGGGTCGTCCTGCGTCTCGGCGTAACTCTTGATCGTCTTGATGAGGCCCGCCCCGTGGTCGGCCATCGTGCCGACCGCGTTATAGAAGGTTTGCGTGGCGGCCTTGGCGGCGTCGCGGGCGGCCTGGGCCTGGTTGTAGGCGACGCGGGCCGCCGCGGTCTGGCTCATGAGCGCGGTGACCTGCGCCGACGTGAGGCCGATGTTGGCCGCGTTGGCCGCCCACGGCTGGATGTGCGCCTCGTAGAACTCGATCTTGCCAAGCCGCGTGTTGGGAACGATGGCCATGCGATGTCTCCGTGTCTTGCCCCGCGCGCGGCACGAGAGGGCACGCGAGGGGGGGGGTATGAAAGGCCGTCGCCCCGCGCGGGACGGCGTGGCCTCCCGAGTCGTCTCCGTCGATCGGCGCAGGTCGCGTGCGGCTTGAGCGCGAGTTGGAGAAAGGAAGGCAGGAACGCGAAGATCGCGGAGAGGGGACGCGGAGGGGGCGGAGGGGGGAGGGGGGGAGGGGGGAAGTGGCCAGAGGCCGGGAAACCCTCGGCCCGCCGCCCCCCGCTGGCGCGGCCGTCCCGGCCGCCTTTCCGAGGGCTTCCCTTCGGCCTTCGCTACTCCGTCCTTCGGCCCCACTCTCCCCTGCTCGCGGGAATCCCGGAGGCGTGCCTGATCGCATGACGTTTGGTACGCTTCGCCAACCGCATGGCGAGACGCGTCCAGCAGCAGTTGCCCTTCGGCCCGGTTCGGAACTCCGAGCTGTTCGCGAACCACTGGCTTGAGCGGCGTTTGCGCGATGAGCCGGAGTGGGGTGCGCACCGGCGGGCGGCGGCGGAATGCCTCGACGCCATCGCCGCTCTGTGGCAGCGGCAGGGGCCGACGGTCCAGAGCGGGGCGAGCGAGGCGGAGGTCGAGCAGAGCTGGATTCGGCCCGTGCTCGATGCGATGGGCTGGTCCGTGCTGGCCCGGGCGCCGATCCACAGCCGCGTCCCCGATCTGTCGCTTTTTCTCGATGGCGAGGCGCGAGACCGGGCGACGGCCGCGGGGACGAATCATCCGGACTTCTGGAAGCACCCGACGATCGTCGCCGACGCGAAGGCGTGGGGAATCAGCCTGGATCGCCCGACCCGGGGCGGCGGTGTTCGGGAGTACCCGCCGGAGCAGATCGAGTGGTACGTCCAGCGGACGGGTCTCGACTGGGGCCTGCTCACCAACGGCCGCCTGTGGCGGATCATCCCGCGCACGCTCCAGCCCGACCAGAAGCGGTTCCAGACCTACCTGGAGATCGACCTGCCGCTGATGATCCAGCGGTGGGCGGATGCGCCTTGTGGCCGGAGGGGGCTCGCTTGAGCCGCCCTCACGAGCCGACCGCCGGTGACGGGCCGGATGAGCGGGGAGGGCAGGTTGTGTCGGTCGTGCGGAGAAATGGGCCACAGTTGGGCACGGCTGGACACGGATCTGCGAGCGAGCGTGCGGAGGACCAGGGAGTCGGGGGGGCGGGGTGGGGAGATGGGGATTACCACAGAGGCACAGAAGGGATGAAAGTTGGGAGGGGGAGAAAGACCCCCCCAACGCTTCCACTTGCAGATTCCCCGGCCCCTTGTTAGTTTCCTGCCGGACGATGCGGCCTGAGACACATTGGCAAGAGAGAGACAAATGCACAAGGCGAACCGACTTCTGCTGGCGTGTTCGATGCTTTTCTGCGGTTTCAGCACGGTTTCCTGGGGGCAGAGCCAGCACGATTTCGACGGTGACGGGACGCCGGACACGGTCGAGAGCATCCCGGGCTTCCACCCCGACAACCCCATCGTCGGCGTGGTGCGCGTCCGGTCGGGGGTGGATGGGGCGGTCCTGCTGGAGGTCCATGGACCGCAGGCGAACGACGCCTTCGGCCTCGCGGCGGAGGCCATCGGGGACTTCGACGGCGACGGTGTGCCGGACATCGCGGTGGCGGCGCCGCGGGCGTTTTTGACGAGCGACCGCGTCGGGCGCGTCTACATCCACTCGGGTGCGGATGGGCGAGTGCTGCGGACGCTGGTGGGGCGGCGCGGGGACCGGCTCGGGTTCGACGTGCGCGTGATGCGGGACCTGAACCTCGACGGCACGCCGGACCTGACGGTCTACGGCATGGCCCTCGACACCCGCGGTTTCCCGGTTGATCGCACGTTCGTGTACTCGGGAGTGACGGGCGAACTGCTGTTCGACCAGACCTATCCCATCCGCGGCCTCACGGAAGCGCTCGTCGAACCGATCGAGGCGTGGGGCGACCTGAACGGCACGCTTTCTCTGGACAACGGGGATCTTGTCGAGATGCTTGGGCTGATCGGCGACGGCGCCGGCCCCGAGTCCGGCGGTGACCTTAACCGGGACGACGCGGTTGACATGGCGGACTTCCTCACCCTCGTCGACGCCTTGGCGGCCGGGGAGCCGCCGGTGGCGGAGACTGACTATGTGCTTGAGCAGTGGGAGTGGGACTCGCTCCGTTCCACGATGGACGCGTGGACGTGGCTGTACCCGGAGGACGCGATCTCCGCGACGACAGACCCGGAGGGATGGCGCGGGCAGCAGGGCTCGCACGCATGGTGGGTCCAGGGGCGGCTGAGGTCGGACGGCAAGCGGCTTGTGAGCGGCTGGCTTGAAACGCCCGGGGAGCTCGCGGTCGGACGGCAGGGTCAGCGCGCATCGAGCGTGGGCGGCGGCGGCGGGATCGGGGGCGGGCCGCCGTGCGCGGCGTGCGTCACGATCGTGCAGTGCCCCGAGAGCGTCCGGCTCGGCGAGGACTTTACGGTGTGCGCGCAGACGTGCAATATCTGCCACGGGCCGCTGGAGTGGCGGGTGTGGGAGGGGGTGTTCGAGGCCCTGCCTCCCCCTCCCGGCGACTGCGTGGACTGGGTCGTTGACTTTGTTGAGATGCTCCCGATCGATGCGGTGTTCACCGTCTACTGCTACAACTACAACTCGAACGGGGATCTCATCTGCACACGCACGGACTCCTGCACCGTCATCGTCGAGGACTGCATCCTCGAGCTGGAAGGGTGCCCGGTCGAGCTGCGCGAAGGCGAGAGCGGGACGCTCACCGCCATCCCCGATCCGGAGGGCGGCGTCTACACGTGGAGCATACTGGAGGGTGGGGAGTTCCTGGAGTTCTTCGGCTCTGTGGGGAACACGGCGACCTTCGAGGTCAAGGACGGGATCTCGTGCCATCCGCCACCCGTGGACGTGACGATCAAGGTGCGCTACGAAAAGGACGGGTGCATCAAGGAGAAGGTGTGCACGTTCGAGGTCGTGATCGACTGCGACGACGATGGGCTGGACGACCGCGATGAGAGCGAGCCTGGCTCCGGCAACTGCCCGTACTGGGGCATATGGGACAGCGACGGGGACTGCGGCTCCGACGGCGACGAGGTCAGCATCTGGGGCACCGATCCGTGCAACCCGGACAGCGACGGCGACGGCGTGCCGGACGGGGTGGAGATCAAGTTGCTCCTTCTCGGTGCTGACTATTGGCACCCCATGGTGTACAACGCCGAGCCGTGGCACGACACGGACCACGACGGCCTGACCGACCTCCAGGAGGTTGGCAGCCCGTGCAATTCAACCCCGCTGACGCACCCGCTGCTGTGGGACACCGACAGCGATGGCATCTGGGACGGGTGCGAGGTCGCCAACGGCTGGGATCCGAACAACCCCAACAGCCCGACACCGGGCGGAGACAACTTCGACTATGACAACGATGGCCTGCCCGACGCCCAGGAGTTGTGCACGGGCTGCACCGACCCGACGAACCCCGATACTGACGGCGACGGTCTGCTCGACGGCGACGAGAGCTACTACTTCACCAACACGTCGCCGTGCGATCCGGACCGTGACAACGACGGCCTGCTCGATGGCGAGGAGATCAACGTCTACGGGACGGACCCGGCCAACGACGACACTGACGGCGACGGGATGCCGGACGGCTGGGAGGTGGCGCACGGCTTCGACCCCCTAGACCCCAACGACGGTGCGCTCGACGCCGACGGAGACGGCCTGAGCAACGTTGAGGAGTACCGGTGGGGGACCGACCCGGGCAACCGCGACTCGGACGGCGACGGGGTCGAGGACGGGGAGGAGGTTGCGCAGGGGAGCGACCCGGCGGCCGCGGAGTCGTCCGCGCCGGGCGACGGGGTGCCGGTGAGGCTCTCGATCAGCAACCCCGGGGGGCACGCGAAGTGGACGCTGCGGGTGGGCGGCAAGCGGACGCCGGCGTTCGAGGACTACGGGCAGGCGCCGGCGCCGGTGACGTACTACTTCGCTCCGGGGAAGACGTACACGATCACTGTGAGCTACGGGGGCGACAATCTCGAGACCTGCCCCTCGACGCGCGACTACTCGTACTGCGCGAGCGTGAGCGTCCTGGAGGGGCACGACTACATCCTCGTGGATGAGAACGAGGCGGACCCGAACGGGAACTACTGCCAGCAGCAGACGAACCTGCTGGGGTGCAAGAACGGCAGCGGCGTGCCGTGCAATCCGGCCGCGGGGAAGAGCGCAAAGCTCCATCTTCCGACGGTCGAGTTCCTTCCCGACCCCGATACCCACGCGGACGAGATCGAGACCGGGGCGGTTACGGTTCTGCCGGCCGACATCGAGACCATGACGGTCAAGGTCCGGGGCGTGCCGGCTGAAACGACGATCACGGCGAGCGTCCAAGCGCCAGTGGTTGCGCAGCTGTGGGTTGACGAGACCCTGCAATCTACGCACGAGACGACCGACCAGACGTTCACGCTCGACATTGCCGGACTGAGCACGGGGCAGGCAGGAATCACCGTGAACATCGGCAGTCAGCAGAACTATGCGTTCCCTGTCCATGTCGGCGGGCATCTCAGCCTGTCGTACAACAAGGCGCCGACCTTCACGCCGCCCTATCGCGATCCGGACGCCAATAGCGGCTCGGCGCGCGGCCCGATACCCCAGGAAGTGTTCCAGGCTGCCGCCGCGCTTCCCGAGCAGAAGTGCAGGGCCGCCATCACAATCGTCGATGCGCTGGGCCATCCCAAACCGAACAAGGCGTTCATCGTCGTCCCGCGAGATGACTACACCTTCGTCACTTCCGGTCTCCAGGTGCTTCACTATACCGGCGAGAACGGGACCGGGATTGTCGGGCTCGAGACGGACAATGCCAGGCTGCCCGATTTCGGGAGTCTCGTCCAAAGCACCGAGACCCCCGTGCTGCTCAACAACATCGCGATCCTGACCGGCAGGAGCGCCGAGCTCTTCGATTGGAACGATCCCGACGTTCTCATCACGCTCCGGGAGGAGCAGCTGTTCGGTGCGCACACATTCACTGGCAATCGGCTCGAGTTCGAGGGACAACTCGGCAGCGACGGAACGCTCGGCTACCGTGGCGGGCTCGCGGTTGGTTTCCCCGTGATCAACAAGATCCATCTTGCCATACTCGACACGCACCTCCGACAGCGCCGGTACGCTCCGTCGGGCTGGGTCGACTTCGCGTTGAACGACCTGCTTCTCTGGGATCCCGGCGCGAACGATTACTTCTTTGTGACGCCTGCGGCTGAGGAGCACATTCTCGCTGGCACGTCATACTCTCTCTTCTACGACCCCTGGGTGTCGTCCTATGTCATTCCGACCCTTCAGTCGGACTTGATGGCCCTGCACGAGGGGCGTTTCGACCAGTACACCTTCTACATTCGTCCGGTCGACGACGATGCCGATGAAGGCACAACGCTGCTGGATGTCGCCGCGATCGCAGCGGAGTTCGGGCTCGCGTTCATCCCGGGCTGGGATCTGATCGACGTGGTTCGCTACGGACTCCTTCGGAACATCGACGAGGACGGTCCTGCGACGGAGAACTACGTCATTGCCGCAGTGTCGCTTTTCGGGCTGCTCGCGGACGCGGGCTACCTCGCGGGCCCAACGGGGCTGGCGACCAATGCGATCACGGCGGCGATGAAAGTCATTGCCAAGCGTATCCCTCCGAGCGCCGTGAAGGCCGTCTTCAAGACGGCGGACTCCTTCCGTGCATCGGCGCAGTTGCTGGTCGAGTACCTCCAGAAGTTCCCGCGACCGCAGGGTTTCTCGTGGACCAACGTGGGGCAGGTCAAGGACTGGGCCGTCGGCATGGCCGCGGGCGTGATCAACCAGTGGAACCGGATCCTGCACAGCCCGCTGAAGCTTGGCCCGGACGATCTTGCCAACTCGATCAAGGCGATCCACCGGAACACCACGGAACAGATGCTGTCAGATGCCGGGGCGGAAGGGGTCGCCGCGCTTCTCAAGCACGGGCCGGGCGAGGCGGTTGTGGACGGCCTGGCCGACGCCCTGCGCTCCGGTGCGGGCGGCGCCGGCAAGCTGGCCGACGAATCGCTCGACAGCGTCTCCTCAGCCGCGTGCAAGACCTACCGGCGGGCTCCGAACGGCAACGGCGTGCCCGACCCCAAGGATCTCCAGCGTGTGGATGAGGCGATCGCGGCGGCGCAGCGCCAGTTGCACCAGGGGTATCGCTCGACGGTTGAGTCCTTCGTCGGGCCGGACCACGCGATAAAATCCATGCAGGAGTTCGAGGCGCTGCGATTCATGCGGGCCGAAGATTTGACCGGCCCACAGGTTACCGCGCTGAACACGATCCGGGCGGCCCTGGGCATGCCACAGCAGGGGACGAAAGTCACGAAAATCCTGCCACTGAATCAGGGCGTCGCCAAGGTTGCGGACGGAGACCCCAACCTGAGCGGGTTCTTCGCGCGAAGTTCGGACGTTTTCGACGCCAACACCACGTCAAAGCTGATCGACCGCCTGAGGCTCGACCGACCGGGTACGGACTTCCTGCCCAACTCGCCGCATGTTGTCGTGGAGACGAACGTCAACGGTGCTATTCAGTCCAACGCCAGGATCCCGCGTAGCTCGACGTACAGCAACGGTTCGTCGGACGAGTTCATTCAGAATCTCGACTACCCCTACACGGGCAATGGGTTCCCCGGCTCTCGGGACGGTCACTTGCTCCCCGAGTACACTACCGCGGCGACCGCGATGGACGCGGGCGTGGATGCCGTGGGCCAGCCGAACACGGTCATGCGGTTCAGGTTCGATGACGGAACGCCGTACCCGCAGACGATCAACGGTCAGACGGCAAGCGACTGGATGTTGATCGTGGATCCCGACAACCCTGAGTTGCGCAGGTGGAGTCCGTTGCCATGATCCTCGCTCGCTGGCACAATCGGTGGTTCTTGGCCAGCAAAGCGCGTGCTCATACCCCGTCTTGCGCCCTCGTTGCAGGTAACTGGCCGGATCTTGTTGACTTCGACTTTACTCGGCAGGAGCGATCGGTCGGACGGTCGGGAGAACCTGGCTTCCGTGCTCACTACGTTTGGCATCGTTTCATGCCAACTATGGAGGGCATCATCTTCTACCCGGAGCTTCGCTTTCATGGCATGCGCGTGTACCCCGAGCACTGGCACGGCGAAAGCGAGCAGCCCCTGCTGCATTGCTTGTTGCACGACAACAACCCGGCGGTTGACGCCGAGAGCGGGACGACGATGGGAATGATCCATGAAGCCCGAGAGAGCGGCCAGAGGGAGCGTTGGGAGCAACTCGGACGCCGTCGCGAAACGGCCTCTCGGATCGTGATGGAGCGTCTCCTCGAAGAGGGCTGGGAACAACTCGAGGCCGGTCTGTTCGCAAAGTACCTCCACGTCGACGACCTCGAGAAGATCGAGGGCCCGCCACCGGAAGGATCGTTCTGAACCGGCATGCCCGAGCTAAGGAGTCCTTTCATGAACGAGCGAAATGACACAACCGGGACCCACACCGTATCGCCCGCATCCGACGCGCCGATGACCTGGAAGCAGCGCGTCGGGGGCATCGCCTTCGCCGTCATGCTGATCGGCGTGGGGGCGCTCATGCTGCTGCGGCCGGAGCTCGAGCTGGGCGATCCGTCGAGCATGCGCCGCGGCGGGCTGCTCGTGCGGCTCTTCAACTTCATCTGGTCGCGTCCGGCCGGCGTGGTCGTCGGGCTGCTCGGCGTGCTGGTGTTCGTCGGATCGGTCCGATCCCCGTCGGCCGCGTCGCCGGTGAAGTCAGCGTGACGGTGATCGGGACGGTGGCGACGGGCGACGCGGCGGGGCGCGGGGAGACGGGGGCAGTGGGGAGCGAGGCCGGCGCATGGTGTGGGCGGGGGAGGATGGGAAGGGGCGCTCGCTATCGCTTCGCGAAGAAGGCGCTCGCTCGCGCTGCGTGCTCTGTTCAGGGCGCGGGGGGGTCAGGCACGTCCGCTGGGAAGTCCGGGGGGGGGCGGGGGGCGGGGTCGCCGCGCTCGCGGGCGCCGGAGGTCCGCGTGCGTTCTCGGCGGTGAGAACGCGGTCGGACCCGCGCGAAGGCCCGCGCACGCTCGTTGTTCATCCATCAACAGCCGCTGTTCATCCATCGACGGTCGTCGAGCATCCATCAACGGTCGCTGTTGGTCCATCTCCGGTCGCTGTTCATCCATCCACGGCCATCGTTGATCCATCCACGGTCGTCGAGCATCCATCAACGGTCGCCGTTGATCCATCCAGGGTCGTTGTGCATCCATCCACGGTCGCCGTCGGTCCATCGACGCTCGTCGTTCATGGGCCGGCAACGGGCGCGGCTCCGGCATCGGACGGGTATCGCGGATGGTGCGCGGGGACACATCGGCGCAGGGCCGCACGGCCGCGGGGCCGGGGGCCTCACGCCAGGCGCGAGAGGAACCCGCCCAGGGCGGCCACGCCGCGCTCGATCTGCTGCTCTCCGCAGGCGAAGGTGATGCGGACGTGGTTCTTCGCGCAGCCGCCGAAGTCTTCGCCGGGGACGATGGCGACGCGGGCCTCGTCCAGCAGGGCCTCGCAGAGGGCGAGCGAGGAGTCGATGCGGCGGCCCGCGGGCGAGGTGCGGCCGAAGTGCGATGAAACGTCGGGGAATACATAGAACGCGCCGGTCGGCCGCACGGTGCGCACGCCGGGCACGCCCGCCAGCAGCCGCGTGATGAGATCGGCCCGGCGGGCGAAGGCGTCGCGCATGCGATCGGCATCCGCGCTGCACTCGGCGAGGGCGGCGCGGATCGCGGGGTAGACGAAGGACGTGATGTTCGTCGTCATCTGGCCCTGGAGCGTGGCCATCGCGCCGATGAGCCGCTTGCCGAACTCGCCGGGCATCGCCGCGTAGCCCACGCGCCAGCCGGTCATGGCGAAGGCCTTGCTCATGCCGTTGACGGTGAGGACGCGGTCGGCGATCTCGGGGACGGAGCCGATGGAGAAGTGCGGGATGCCGCCGTAGACGATCTTCTCGTAGATCTCGTCGGAGATGACGACGAGGTCGGGGGCGGTGGAGCGTGCGGCGTCGGCGATCACGGCGGCCAGGGCGCGCAGTTCCGCCTCGGTGTACATCGTGCCGCAAGGGTTGCTCGGGCTGTTGAGGATCAGCAGGCGCGTGCGGGGCGTGATCGCCTCGCGCAGTTGTGCGGGCGTGATCTTGAAGTCGTTGGCGGGGAGCGTGGGGAGTTCGACCACCCGCGCGCCCGCCAGTTCGGCGATCGGCGCGTAGCTCACCCAGCCCGGCACGGGGACGATGACCTCGAGCGGCGACTGCCCCGGCGGCGGCGGGTCGAGCAGGCACTGCATCGCGACGTAGAGCGAGTGCTTGCCGCCGGCGGAGATCGCGACGTGGTCGCCGGTCAGGCCGGGGATGCCGTTGTCGCGCGCGAACTTGTCCGCGATGGCCTGCCGCGTGGCCGGGTCGCCGAGCGTGGGCATGTACTTGGTCTGGCCCGCGAGCAGGGCGTCGATCGCCGCCTGCTTGATGGGCTGCGGGGTGTCGAAGTCCGGCTCGCCAAGCGTGAAGTCGAGGACATCCACGCCGGAACGCTTGAGGGCCTTGGCCTTGTTGCCGAAGGCGACGGTGACGGAGGGCTTCAGGCCCTCGACCCGGTGGGAAAGCCGCATGGGTGTCCTCCCGGCCGGCGGTCCGACGCCGGACGGAGGGAGGATACGGCCCGTGGGTGAAGCGCGGGGGGTGGGAGGAGCGCGGCAGGCCCGATCGGTTGATGGCCGGGCGGCCTCGGCCTAGGATCGCCCCTCAACGAGACGGCCCGGCGCGGTGGGACTGCGCCGGGCGGCCGTGCCACCCTTCAGGCCAGGAACCAACGCGCCATGGCGACCGCCGCCGAGACCCGCAGACAGATCGTGACGGACTTCGCCCGCCGGGAGGGCGACACCGGCTCGCCCGAAGTCCAGATCGCCCTG
>CAADHA010000189.1 GCA_900696685.1 uncultured Planctomycetota bacterium | reverse complement strand
TGCCGCGAGACCGGTGCGCTCTTCATCGTCAACGACACCGTCGAACTCGCACGTTCGGTTGATGCCGACGGCCTGCACATCGGGCGCGACGACGGCGACCCGGCAACCGTGCGCGCCGCGCTCGGCGTCCGACCGGTGCTCGGCGTGTCGTGCTACGACTCGTTCGAGCGCGCGCTGGCGGTGCGCGGCATCGCCGACTACGTGGCGTTCGGCAGCGTGTTCGTCTCGGCGGTGAAGCCTGGCGCGGTACGCGCGCCGCTCGAATTGTTCGCACGGGCGCGTGAGGCCGGAATGCACGCAGTGGCGATCGGCGGGATCGACGCGGGAAATGCACACGAAGTGGCGCGGGCGGGGGCGCAGGCGGTGGCGGTGATTACGGCGGTGTTTGGGGAAGCGGGCGGTGCGGGGCGCGCGGATGCGACGCAGATCGAGGGGAATGCGCGCAGGGTGGTCGAGGGGTTCGGCTCCGGAATGCCGGTCCCGAGCCCCACGTCACCCACTTCGACAATGCAGTGAACCCGCCAAGCGCGACGACGGTTCCACCGAGCCTGATCGCGAGCCTTGGCTCGAGCGCATGGACATCGGCACGCAACCCGTTCTCAGTGTGACGCGCTACGGACCAGCCCGGAAGGGGAAGACTCAGCGCGACCTGGGTAGATAACGCCCTGCGCCCAGAAGCGGGGCTGGAAATGACCGCCTATCGATCGGGCGAACGCTTGCTCGCGCTCTGCGAGATGAGAATAGTCGCGCACGACGACATAGGCAAGCACGGCCGCCGATGCCGCGAATGCGGCCAACCACAGGGACAACGCCGCTCGTGGCACGCTGCGCGACGCTGCCGCGACCGGACCGAGCGGCGCGGCCTGCGGCTGCAGACCGAGGAGCCACCCGCCCAGCAGTGCAACCCATATCTGCGAATACGGCATGACGAGGACCCCGTCGACCATGGCTTGGGTGAGCCCCCCCGCAATCGACCCCATCAGGCACAGGCGGATGACGTCCTGCTCCTGGGTCGATTCGCCACGGGCACGCGCGGCCGAAGCGACGCTCCATGCGGCACACACCACGAGCCACGTGACCAGCAAGGCCGAAGGCACCCCCCACTCGGCGGCCCATTGCAGCCAGGCCTGATGGGGGTGCACGGCCACCCCGTTGGGGACATCGGCCAGTTGCATTGGCCCGATGCCGAGCAGCGGGTTCTCGTATGCCACCTCGATCGCCTGTCGCCAGATGATGTCACGCTGCGAGAGTGACGTGGTGAGCCGCGCTGCCGCATGCTGATCGGCCCGCATTTCCAGAGCGTCGGGAACCACGGTCATCGCGATCCAGAACAGCACCAAGCCCGCAGCGGCGGCCGAAATCTGCCACATGGCCCAGCGGCGCCCGGTCGGTCCGGTGTACGCGAGGACTACGGCGGCGAGCGCCAGGGCAAGCCAGGTGCCACGAGTGCCCGAGGTGATCGCGACGGTCCAGGCGAGGACGGCGAGCACCCCGGCAACGACGGAGTGCCGGCGCAACTCGCCGGAAGTCAGCAACGGAACAAGCAACAGCGGTAGGCCGAGAGTCAGGAACTGGCCAAAGAAGCGGGGATTCGAGAAACCGTCCACCAGCAGCCACGCGTTCAGCACACCTTCATTTCCGATGATTGCCGAAAGGTAGGCAGCAAGGAAGCGGGTGATCAATCCGGTGCAGGTGAAGAAGAGCACCGCGAGGAGCACGCGGTCGACCGTGGCGCCGAACATCCGACGCATCGTCGCGACAAGCCACGCGATGCCGAGGCTTCCCACTCCCAATGCAACCTCCACAAATCCCCAGAGAGGCTGACGGGCGAGGCACGC
Source organism: uncultured Planctomycetota bacterium (assembly GCA_900696685.1). Classification (GTDB taxonomy): domain Bacteria; phylum Planctomycetota; class Phycisphaerae; order Phycisphaerales; family UBA5793; genus UBA5793. The sequence goes on along the minus strand of CAADHA010000189.1, from coordinate 883 downwards.
GGAGACGATGCCGCCGGCGATGACCAGAGCGAGCAGCCGGCGCCGCCCAGGGTCGAGTACCGGAGACGGGCGAAACCGGCCGGGACCGAAGACGAGCGTCGCGGCGCCTGCGGCCAGTACCATCCCGATCGCTTGTCCGATCCGCTGCTGATCGTGCCACGTCGCATCAGGCAGCCAGCCGAGCAGTGGCAGCGTCCACACCAGCGCGAGCGCTGCGATCATCAGCAGGTAAGCGAGGCCACAGGCAATCAACCCACCGTGCAGTCGATGCGAAAGAAAGCGCGCGGGACCGGATCGACCTGCAGCAATCGATTTGTCCACGTCGGTGCATCCTGGTACATGAGGAAGAAAAAGGGGCGCGAGATCGTCGCGCCCCCCTGAATCACGTTCGGTCGATCCTCAGGAACGAGGCCCGGCCGCACGGTCGCCGATCAGGTTCCGCGGCACTCGGACGGTACGTACTTCGTGGGGATCGTAGTCGAGCAAGCCCACCTGAGCTGACCCGAACCGACATCGGTAGGGGTGAGGACAATATTCCCCGTCGCACCCGTCACGGTCGAAACAGCGGTCACAACACCCGTACTCGCGGCAATTGTGATACCACTGACGTACTTAGTCGCACCAGGGAAACTGTAGCCGTGATTCGTCGCCGTGATACCAGACAGGCCGCCGACGGACGACGAGGTCTCGGCTACCGCGAGTTTTGCCGGTGCGGCCATGGCGATGACTTCGCTGACCTTCGCCCGAATCGTGTAATCCTGATACGCCGGCAGCGCCACGGCCGCCAGAATCCCGATGATCGCCACGACGATCATCAGTTCGATCAGGGTGAAACCCTGTTGCAGTTGCTTGCGGATCTTCATCTGTTCAGCTCCCGATGAGT
>CAADHA010000188.1 GCA_900696685.1 uncultured Planctomycetota bacterium | reverse complement strand
GCGCCAAGATCAAGGCGCGCGGAGCGCCGGCCACGGCCGTGCACGTGCGCGACATCGTCAAGCAGGTCTTCGGCTTCGCGGCCCTGCACGGCGAAAAGGCGCCGAATCCCGCCGACGAGGTTGGTCCTTCGTCGATCGCCACCTTCGTGGCCAAGGACCGCGCCCTGTCGCCGACCGAGATCCGCATCATGCACCGGGTGTTGGACACCACGGCGACGCTGCCGACCATCCGCCTGGCACTGCGCCTCATCCTGCTCACGCTCGTGCGCAAGAGCGAGCTGATCGAGGCGACCTGGGACGAGGTCGACTTCGAGAACGCCGTCTGGACGATCCCGAAGAGCCGCATGAAGGCGGGCAAGCCCCACAACGTCTACCTGTCGCAGCAGGCGCTCGACATCATGGTGGCGCTGCGCACTTGCGCGAGCGGCTCGAAGTTCCTGCTGCCCTCGCGATACGACGCCGACCGCTGCATGTCGAAGGCGACCCTCAACCGGGTCACGCAAATCGTGGCGGAGCGCGCCAAGGAAGCGAAGCTGCCGCTGGAGCCCTTCACCGTGCACGATTTGCGCCGCACCGGCTCGACGATCCTGAACGAGCTCGGCTTCAACAGCGACTGGATCGAGAAGTGCCTGGCCCACGAAGACGGCCGCTCATCGCGCGGCGTCTACAACAAGGCGGAGTACGCGGAGCAGCGCCGCCACATGCTGCAGGAGTGGGCGGACATGATCGATGCATGGGTGGCGGGGAAGTCGCACACGCCGACGCTGCTGCCGCCGACGATGAAGGTGGCGACGACGGCGGCGCCGATCTGAGAGGTGAGATTGGACGCCGTTCGCGTGCCTGATACGCCGCTGCCCGTTGGCGTGGATGGATGCCGTGCAGGGTGGATCGCAGTCTCGGATGTGGGCGGAGGATTGACCTTTCGCGTGCACGCGAGCTTCGCCGAGCTCCTCGCTTCCTGGAGTACGGCGACGAGCATCCTGGTCGACATTCCGATCGGTCTACCGTGGCGCGACTGTCCGTCGCGTCCCTGCGACCGGCAGGCCCGTGCGTTGCTGGGACCACGAGCATCGAGTGTGTTCTCGCCACCCTCGCGTCGCGCCTCCAGGGCCGCGAATATCGGACAGGCTCGCGCGTGGAACGTCGACGAAGTCGGTCGCAGCCTGTCGGCTCAGGCCTGGGGGATCTGCAGGAAGATCGTGGAGGTCGATCGTGTCCTGCTGGACGATCCGAGCGCTACCCGGAAAGTCTTTGAGGTCCATCCGGAGGTTTGCTTCTGGGGGCTGAACGGCGGCAAGCCGATGCGGTATCGGAAGAGCAAACTGGAGGGCGTCAGGGAGCGCATTGCCACGCTATCGGTTTGGCAGCCCGAGGCGAACGACCTTCTGCAAAGCGTTCTTCGCGAGACCCGTCGCCAGGACGTCCAAGCTGACGACGTACTCGACGCTCTTGTTGCGCATGTCACTGGGCGCGCGGTCGCAGCGGAGCTGCGGCGCCTCACTGGAGTTCCTTCAGAGGACGACAAAGGCTTGCCAATGCAGATGCTCTTCCGCGATCAGCAGTCGGCCCTCCTACCGGCAGGCAGTTGAGGGGCTGTTGGTGTTGTCCATCAGGTGACCAAAGTCGTCGCGAGTCGTTGACGCAGGCCTGAGGCTTCGACACCGTTTCAATCGAGCGCTTCGCTGTTGCCGAGCAGCAAGGTGTTCAGCAGGTTTAGCTCGTTCGACGCCATGAAGTACCGGTCGTCGAACACCAGGTCTAGCTTCAGCGGGCTGACCTCTCCGACCGAGGCGGTCCACGGGAACGACTCGTACTTCGGCAACGGGGGCATCACCGCCGAGCCAGCATTCAGCGTCCTCCCGAGTGCCTCTTGCCATAGCGGCTGGTCGTCGAGCCGAAAGGGCTTCCCGTCCTGTGCTGTCTCGGAGAACATGAACTGGTAGTACCCAGCCGGCACCGCCACCCAGGTGTTCGGGGATTTCAACTCCTTGAGGGTCCGGAACTCGTTGGCGGCGTCGTGCTGCTCCCGCTGTAGCAGCTTGCGCAGGTTGGCCGCAGGGATGCGCAGCGCCGGCGGAAACTCCCTGTTCTCGTCAATGGCCTTGAGTTGACCCATGAGTGCGCGGCTCGCACGGTTCAACTGCGTCTCGTGACCCTCGAACGCAAAGACTTCCTGCTTCTCGAAGCCGGCCCAGTTCTCCACGACAGCGGGGCCCGAAAAGCTCACGTGGTCAGGTAGGCTTGTGCCCTCGTCAGCAGCCACAAGCAGAGAGGTGATCGGTGTCGCGACAAGCTCGACGAGATCGCGCATGCACTCGCTCTTGACCAGCGTTCGCCCGTCCGTCCCGCGCTTTGCAACGCCGTGAAGCTTCGCCAACGAGAAGATCTCGTCGACGTTGGCTTGAGCACGGCCGGCTAGTGCCTGGAGCTCCTTGCTCTTGCCGTGCTTCTTGAAGAGCTCGGCCTCCTTCATGAACTGGGAGACGTACTGCGACATCAAGCTGATGAGCTCGTCCAGCCCGACCGCCCCAACGGGCACCAGCGCAATCTTCTGCCGGAGGTCAGAGTCGCCCGTGATTCGGGTCAGGATGGTCGAGCGCAGCATCACCAGCAATGTCAGAAGGTCGATGGACTGTGCCAACCACTGACGCGTGTCGATCCCGTCCTCGGAGACGACGTAGTCGTCGACGGTCATCACCAAGTGCCGCGGCACGTTGTCGCCAGACACAGTCTCGCCAGCACTGTTCTTGTACCGGCCACGTCCCCGGTAGATGAGTTGGGCGATCTCCATGAGCGCGGCTTCGATGTTGAAGCGCGGCACGCTCGCAATGATCCAGTCGGTCAGGGGAAACGAAACCCCTCGTGCGCCGGACGACGTCATGAGGAACACACGCGTGGAGTCGCGCGTCTTTGGGCTGACGAGCTTCTTGCGCCGCCAGCCGGGGACCGACGCGTCGAGGACGTGGACATTGTCGGGATGCAGTTCGTCCGGTGCTTCCTCGAGCAGCATCGCTCGCAGGTCTCGCAGAAAGAGCTTGTCCTGGGCGAAGTAGATGACCTGTCGCGCACCCGCGGCGAGAGCCTTGAGCACCTCGTCCGCTGCGCTGCGCTTCATCGCCTCGCCCGCCTGATCGCGGATGGCTTCGCGCGGGGACTGAATCTCTCCTGGGCTGCGCTTCGACTCCTCCAGGCGCAGCGCCGTCATCTTCACCCGGTAGTGGATGTGCAGCTCGCTCGCCGGGAAGCTGTTCGTCATGACGTGCAGCGTCTTGCGCTTGCGCCGGGCGATGCGCACGTCGGTGACAGCGAGGCGAAAGGGCTGCTCGCCGGGGGACTTGGACACCAGTACCTTGTCGGGTGTGCTGTCGCCGGCGTTTAGGTACCGTTCGAGAACCACCTCGTTGCCCAGGGAGGCGTCGGAGACGACGAGGGTCACGGTGAACGGGCTGGCCTCGCCCGCATCTTCAAAACAGGCCAGGAACTCGTTGTTGAGCCACTCGGCGACCGCGTGGACGAAGGGCGCTCCGGCACCGTCGCCCGCCAGTTCGTCCACCATAACTACGATAGTCGGCATCTTCGCTGCGAGCTGCCGGCGCTCTTCTCGGCCGGCAGCCTTGGACGCGGGGTTCGCGAAGAGGCTCGACAGCGCTTCGATGGTAGTCGTGCGGTTGGCCCGCTCTCGGAACCCCTGAAGAGCCGCGGTCAAGACCATGCGGCTGACGTCAGGGTTGAGCTGCAGAAGCTCCTTGGCGGTCAGTGCCATGCCCTTGAGCACGCCCATGAGCGGGCGGTCCTGGACTAGGTCTTCGTGCTCTGACAGCTGGTCCTTGCGCACCTTGGCGGCTGCGTGCTCGGCGTCGATCTCCTCCTCGTCCTTGGGGTCCAGCACCAGTAGCGGCGAGTTCGCGGGCTTCACGAGGTCTCGGACGCCATCGGCCACCACAGCGCACGTGACCTTGTGCTTCGTAGCCCGGCCCAACTCGACCTGCTTGGCATGCCAGCGCTCCGCGGAGGCGATGAGTTGGGCGTTCGTGGTGAGCGTCAGGATGCCCGTCTGCTGGCCCCCATCGCCGCGCGCTAGGCTTTCCGTCACTTCGCGGTTGATGACCACCCGCGGGCTCACGTACAGGAAGAGGTAACCGTCCGACTTCAGGCTGAGGTGCTTGCGGATGGCCGTGGTCTTGCCGATACCTGGGTTGCCCTCCAGGGCCAGCACGTTGAGCGCGCCACGTTCGGAACGCTTCAACCCGGCGACGATGGCTGCCGCGTGCATGTCGCGCAGCGAGAGGGCCGGCCTGCCTTGAGCGAACTCGCGCATCACAGCACCCACGACCTCGCGTGCTGACGCACCAAAGTATTCCTGCAGCGGCTCGGTCTCATCGACCATTGCCATCGCTGCGTCCAGCGTGAACTCCTGGGCGGGGTTCGAGAACTTCGGGACGGTTTCGTCGAGGTTGAAGGCGAAGTCTTCGCCGGGCTGGAGCGCCGTTTCCGGCAGGCGCTTGAACTCCTTGCGGAGCCGCGGCGGCAGCTTGGCGACCATGCCCTTGAACACCGCTTCCACTTGGGCTTCCAAGGCCGCCTCGTCGTCTTCGGCCAACTTGGCTGTCTCGCGATACGCCCGCCCCATCTGGGACATCAGCTTGCCGCGCGGCTCCGGCTCGCTCCCCGGGACAAAGCGGGCTGCCAGGCTCTCGAGCCCATTGGGCGTGACGGCCAGCGCGCGCGCGGTGCAGGCCTTGTTCAGGAGCCCCTGCTTCTGCAACAGTCGGACCGTCGCCTCCGCGTAGGAACTGGCCTGGCACAACTTGTACAGAGGCTTGTCATGCGAAGTCAGCGCACCGAGGTAGTTCTTGATGTCGCCGGACAGCTCGAACGACTCGCCATCGACCTCGGCGGTCACGCGGGAGAAGACGCTGCGGGAGTCGACGATGCGCCGATGCCGCATCAACTCGTCCAGATGGGCACCTTGCTCTCGGAAGTCGTGCAACTGCGGCGGCATGCTGTACGAGTACTCCTGGACGAGTACGTAGTCGTCGCGCGAGTCCGTGCCGGTGAGCCACAGCGTGAAGTCCGAGTTGGCCGGCTGCCCCTTTCGTGACCAGTCGGAATCCACGAGGCCGGTCAACCCGAACTCTTCGTAGAAAGCCTGGCGTGTCTCGGCGCGCGCAGACTGCTCGAGCGTCGAGTCCCCCGGCAAGGTCAGCGGACACCAGAGAGCCCGGACCTTTAGGTCGGCCGGATTCTTGAAGTGGGACTTGCCCTGCTTCAGGTAGGCGCGCATAGCCGTGTAGCCGACGCCATACGCTGTCAGCGCCAAGTGGCGCACGGCGGCGTTGACGACATCGCGACCCGCCGGGTCGATGATGTCTAGCTCGCGGGACAGCTGTCGGGAAACCTCGAGCAGCTTTGTTTTCTTCCAGCGGTCCAGCCCGGGCCGATCGCGCGGCACCAGGCCTTGTTCAATCAGGCAGGCCAAGACACCGCGCTTGACGAGCACCTCGTAGGCCTGCCCCCAGAGCACCGCCTGCTGCTGGAAGCTGAGTTCCGTGACCGCTTCCATCACGAGGTCTCTTTGTGGAGGACCTTGGTGACGTGAGCCAATATCGCCGGCAGTGACAGCAGCACCGAGCGGCTGCCGCGGCGGTTCATGACTTCAATCTCGCCGCTTTGCGTCGTCTTGGTCGGATTCGCCCAGTCGAAGGGGTCGAGGACTGGCAGCAGAATCGACTTCGCGGCCGGTTTCTCGCTCTCCATGAAGTGAATGGCACGCAGGACGCTTACGAGCGACTTCCGGACGTCGGATGCCTGGCCGATGCCAAGGATGTTCATCTCGGAAGTCTTGGCCACCTCGATGTTCGTGATGCGCTGCTCGACTTCGTAGAAGTAGGTGCAGAAACCGGACTGCGGCCGTTCCTTCTCCTCACCGACAACGGCAAGAGTCGCAAAGGTGTAGACAGGTATGACGCTGCGCAGTACCTCTTGCGACAGCGAGGCGTACATCGCTTCGTGGTCCTTGAAGTTCAAGACTTCGAAGCCGCTCTCGGTGGCCTCGCGCTTGCGCAGTCTGGTCGCGGGAAAGACATCGCGACGCAGGGTGTAGAGGTGCAGGTCGTCGAAGCGCTTCATCGCCGCATCTAGAAACTCGAGAGTCGAGTGCGGTGCGTGCCGCTCGGCCGCACGACCGATGTGGCGACTGCCGTAGTGATGCGACAGCAGCATGACGTGTTTGAAGCCGTCGCTTCGCAAGCGGGCAATCTCTTCCAGGATGGGCTGGGGGTTCTTGAACTCCTGTCGGCTCTCTACCAAACGAGAGCGCATCCGCTGCACTCGCAGAACGGCCGTGTCCCCTTGCCGTTCCGCGGTGTACGTTCGACTTACGAAGAGATAGCCGTCGGCGTCCGCATGCGCAGGGTGGGAGTCGCACGGCCGTGTGACGTAGGTCAGCAGTGCCACCCTGTCGAGCGAACCTTCCATGGCGAAGTGCATCGGCTGGCCGCCCAGCAGGGCGTTCAGCGCGCCTTTGCGCTTCCACTCCAGGTTCCGGCTGCTGCCGCTGGCGTCAGCCTGTGTCGTCAGGCCCTGCAACTTGACAGCGCCTTCGCGAGCAAGTGCTCTTTCGAGTGCCTGACTCACGGCATACACCGCCGTGTTCGGGTCCTTGGCGTCGTCCTCTCGCTTCAGCTTTCGTCCAGTGTGCTGGAGTCGCACGATGCTCAGCGCGACATCGGGCTTCTCGGCCCGGACCCGTCGCTGAAGTTCCCAGAGCACGACGTACACCGTCAGTGCGAAGGCCACGATGCTCGCGGAGCGAAGCTGCTCGGAGCGGGCCTTCTCCTTCTCGTCCCGGTCGCGGCTCAGTTTGAGCATGTCGAGGTCGTACTGGACCTCGATGCCCGCATTGGTCTTGAAGTACTCCTCGTGGGGTAAGTCGGCGACCCACTCCTGTTCCTGCCGCAACCACCGGTACGGTACGAAGCGAATCGGCAGGACCGGGTACGCCATGTCGCGCTTCATCGCGACGTCGTGCGCGTCACCCGCAACTGCCAACGAACGCTCCATCAGCTCCGTCTTGACCGTGTAGGAGGCGATGCTCCCCGCCACAACCGGCTCCTGCGAAATGGTCAGGTGTTCAAACCACGCGATGGAGTCGTCGCCGCGCTCGGCCTTGACGAGGATGTCGGCCTTCTGCCCAATCGAGTCGACGGCTTCCCAGTTCACGATGCCGCGGTGCAGAGACACCGTGAAGCGCTCCGCGTTGTCGCTGGCACGAGTGATGACCTTGTTGACCTTGCTACGCAGCAGATCGATGAGCTCACTGGCGATTGCCTCCACCACCCTTGCTCTGCCAACCAAGGTCTCGTGCAGGTGCCGGAGCGCTGCAGTGGGGTCCTTTTTGAGCTGCTCGGCGATGCGCTTTGCCTCCGCCGCCACATCCAGACCGACGGCTTGGTCGATGGTGTCCGGTATGACCAAGTAGAGGAAGACGAGCTCGGCCACGTCGCGGCGAACGAAGACGTCCTTCTCGTCGTTATCGAACAGGCGCTCACGGAGGCGGTCCAGCCGCGACTCGAACGCCGATTTGCCAGTCAGTGGGTTGTTGCCGTTGACGCGGAACCGGTAAGAGACCTCGCGAAGCGTTGCGACCCCCTGCGCGGGCTCGGTGCGCGTCTCGAATAGCTGCGCTGCGCCTTCGGCCCACACCGGCAGGCAAGAGTAGAACAGCGCCTTGCGAAGGTGCTCTGCAAGGTCCGACACGTTCTGCTGTCCGTAGACGAGGCTCGGGTCCAGCAAGAGGGCGGCGCCCTTGACACCAGCAAAGTGTGTGAAGCAGTCCTTGACCTGCCGCACGTAGGCTTTGAACCCCGCTTTCGAACTCTGGCCGCTGAGGGCGTCCATCAGGCCCATCGTCACCTGGAGTCGGACGCGCGCCAGTGCCTCGTCGTCGAGAAAGTCCAGGAAGTCGCGAATCTGGCTGCCCGGCCGGTTACGTTGAGCGCGGATGGCGTCCAGCGTCTCGTCGACCTCGTCGTCCTCCATGCCCTCTTTGCGGAGCTTGTTGGCGATGCCCTGGCAGAGCAGCTCGAGGCGGTCCGCGCCCTCCACGGTTTCGATAGCCGTGAGGACCTTGCCGATGTCCTTGACACGTTCATCCGCGCGTCGATCGTTAGACGCGAACACCACCGGAACCAGCGAAGCGGTCGACGGGACGGAAGGCTTGCGTTCCATCACCGAGTCAGCCATTCGTTGCAACGCCTCGTCCATCGAGGCCATTGCCAAGGTGCCCGGTGCAACGCTCTTCAGCGCCTCATCCACCAGGCCGGAAGCGACCGAGTAGACCTTCTCCAAACTCTTCGCTGCCGCGGTCTCGGTTCCGTGCTGAAGCCGTCCGCCCACGCGCGCCGTGGTACCGCGCGGAGGAGGCTCCATGTCCCGAATGAAGCCGCTGCCGTCGCCCGGCTCGAACTGCTTGGTGAACTCCGGGTTTCGAAACAGTCGGGCAAGTACGCCGCGCGTGTTGACGACGACTTGCCCGTCACGAACGGTCAGCAGCGGAAGGGCGGTCTGCGCTGCATCCTGGGTCGGGGGCAACGCATTGGCTACAAGCTCTGCCAGCTTCGCAAGCTGGAGGGAGGGGGTGACGGAGCGAGCAGATACGCTCGAGCCGCCCCGATAGGGGGACATAGACATGGTCGACTCCTTTTCTTGGCAGGTAGGCCACTTCACGCCACAAGCCGACCAAGCTCGTGAGTGGATTTCGACTATTGGTGTCGCAGTCTATCTGCTTCGACCGTTGGTGCTCAAGGACTGGGCAGAGCCAGACGAACGACCGAGGATTCGGCCGTCGGCTCGATGACACCCTTGGCCGGAGCGCTCTCCACTAGCCAGGGCACCGCCGCCCCCTCTGCCGGTAGTCCGGCATCGGCGCCTTCTTCGCCCCGTTGCTCCCGGCCTGCCGCCGGCTCTGCAGCCAGGCCATGACCTCGGCCAGGTCCCACACCACGCAGCGTGCCGTGAGATAGAACCGCTGCGGGAATTCGCCGCGGCGCTCCAGCTCGTAGATCGTCGAATCCGCCAGCGGGACGATCTGACGTAGCTCGCTGCGGCGGATCGTGCGCCTCAATCCCTTGGGATCGGTCGGCGCTGCCTTGTACAGGTCCCGAATCGCGCGCGCGTCGAACGCGCCCGGCGGCTCGATCTCGCGCGCCGCCTGCCGAAGCGCCGCGGCGGCATCTCGGCCGGCATCCCGATCGTCGTCGATGGCGCCGTCGAGTGCAGCAGGCGTCGCCTGCGGCTTAGCGGTGCCGACGGCCCTCACCACGTCCGTGAACTGATTCCCGCGCTTCATTCGCACCCCCGTTCCCGGTCGAGAGGCCTGCGTAACGCCCCGCTGGGCGCTGCGCGGTAACCCTCGACCGACTCTTCACACCTTCGACCTCGCGTAGCCGCCACTGACGTGGCGCTTCACGACCCCGGGGGCATCGGCTGGGCGTTCTGGCGTCTGTCGCCATGCGTCGCCGCCCTTCGAGATCTATCGAAGCCCCTTGGGATCCGGGTACGGAATCCGGCGCAAAAGTGTCGGGATACGTCTCCCCACTACTTCGTCGGCCTACGAATTAGGTCGCCTGTCGCTCTTTTCCTTCCGCTGAGCCCCGCTCGATCTCCTCCCCGTCAGCCAACCGACGGGGAGAGCCATGGCGCTCAAGGCAGGAGGGGGTCTCCAGCGATGGAAGATCGCGGTCACGAAGAAGCTGGTGGGCGAGTTCAGGAGGCGATCGCGAAGCCTCGCCCGGGAGGAGTTCGACGATTTGGTCCAGGAGTGCCTGGCGCACTGGATCGTGGTGCGCCGGAAGCTCGCACCCGATCCGGGGGCGCCGCCGACGGCCTACATGGCCCAGGTCGTCCGCAACAAACTCACGGATCTGATCCGTGAGCAGGCAGCCGAGAAGCGCGCAGGCGACCAGGAGGCGCTCTCGCTCGATGCCGCGCTCGATGGCTCGGATGATGGCCTGACGCTCGCCGACCAGCTGGCCGACGACGAGTCGGCGCAGCAGGACGAAGCCGGTGCCATCGATCACCACCACGCACGCATCGACATCGGCCGCGCCCTGGCTCGGCTCACGCCGATCCAGAGGCAGCTGTGTCTGATGCTCGGCGAGGAGGGACTGACCATCAAAGAGGCCGCCGAGCGGCTCCGAATCCCCCGCGGAACCCTGTACGAGGAGATCAAGCGCATCCGTCGGGTGTTCGCGGATCAGGGGCTTGGCGACTATCTGAAGGAGTAGACCGACACTTTTCCACGCGATTCCGTATGCCTGATGACCGACCTGAATCGGCACGGAATCGATGATCAAGTTCACCGTCACCAGCACCAAGGGCGGCGTCGGCAAGACGACGCTCACGGCCAACCTCGGTGCCTTGCTTGCCGACATGGGGCTGCGCGTCCTCCTCGTGGACGCGGACGTCCAGCCCTCGCTGTCGAAGTACTTCCCACTGGCGACGCCGCAGCCGGCGGCCGGACTCACCGAGGTGATCCTGCGCGGCGAGCTGACCGCCGCGTGCATCACGGCGACGGTCTTTCCGAACCTCGACATCGTCGTGTCGGACGACCCCGAGGGTCATCTTCCCAACTGGCTGCTCAATCGGATCGACCGCGGCTTCCGGTTGCGTTTCGCGCTGCAGGCCGCCGTCGTGGCGAACGCCTATGACTGCGTCCTGATCGATACGCAGGGCGCCATCGGTCCGCTGCAGGACGCGGCGCTCATGGCTGCCGACATCCTCGTCTCGCCGATCACGCCGGAGGTTCTATCGGCGCGCGAGTTCAAGGACGGCACGATGGAACTGCTCGACCGGCTGGAGCCGGGCAGCGCCCTGGGCGCCACGCTCGGGCCGGTAAAGGCGGTGATCTACCGGCAGGACCGCACGGCCGACGCCCGTCTGATCGCGAGCGGCATCCGCGAAGACTTCATTCGCCTGAAGGGCAGGGTGTCGGTGCTCGACACCGTCGTGCCGCACGCCAAGGCCTACAAGGAGGCCGCCACGCTGCGGATACCGGTGCACCGGCACGAGCCGCGACGCGACGGCGTCATGCCGAGCGCCTCCACGGTGATGCACCAGCTCGCCTGGGAACTGATTCCCAGCCTGCAGGGCGTTCACGCCGGTGACTCCCATGCGCAGGAGCGGTCGGCATGAGCGGCAAGGTGTCGGTCGACGAGCGCCGAAGACTGGTGGCCGAGTCGTTGCGCGTCGGAAACCCCGGCAACAACGCCCGCGATCTCGCTGGCCAAGTCGACCCGCGAGCGGAATCGCAGATCGAGCTCGCCGTCGACGAGATTCAGCCCTACGAGCACAACCCACGGCGGGCGACGAACGCGAAGTTCGACGACATCAAGGAGTCGATCCGCACCAGCGGTCTGAGAAGCCCGCTGACGGTGACGCGCCGACCTGGCGAGTCGCACTTCATCGTCGAGTCCGGCGGCAACACGCGGCTGCTGGCGTTGCGGCAACTGTGGGCCGAGACGCGCGATCCGCGCTTCCGAAAGCTGGTGGCGCTGTATCGGTCGTGGCGATCGGAGAGCCACGTCCTCACCGCGCACCTGATCGAGAACGAGCAGCGCGGCGAGATGACCTTCTGGGACAAGGCGTGCGGGATCGTCGCGCTCAAGTGCCGTCTCGAAGCCGAGCAGGGGCGCGCCTTGACGCTGCGGCCGCTGGAGGACGCGCTGCACGCTTTGGGACTGGCAGTGAACACCGCGACGCTCGGTCTGCATCTCTTCGCCACCGAGCGGCTGCGAACCCTCGGCGAGGCGGTGACCGATCTCTCCGGCCTCGACGTCAAGACGATGCAGCCGCGACTGAACGCGCTGAAACGCTACGCCCAGTCGCGAAGCTCGATCACGGAGGACGACCTCTACGGCCAGGTGTTCGAACCCGTTTTTCGACGCATCGCGCAGCAATACCCGCACACCGGCGCGTTCAGTGTCGCCGCCGCTTGCGAGGCCTGCGAAGTCGCCTTGGCGAATCACCTCGGCGAACCCGTTGAGTCGCTTCGCCTAGAACTTCGGTCGAAGGGCGGCCGCGAGCCCCAGGTGAGTTCATCGGCGCCGGTAGCCGGCAATCCTGCTACCGGCGCGTCCTTGCCTTCGACGCATGACCCCGCTGCCGACGGCGATGGCGCGGAGGCAGACGAACTGCTGACTCGGGCAAGGCGCTTTGCGGAGGCCGTCGGCATCGCCGGCGTCGTCCATCCGGAACCGCAGTCCCGCGCTGGCGTGCGCATCGCGACGCTCGCCGACGGCGAGGCGGGGCATCCCGCGCGCCATCGCGCCTGGTGCCTGCTTGCGGGGCTTCTCGGCCAGCTCGAGCCCGACGCGGCGCCGTCGAACGCGGCGGCGCCGGCGTTCCTGCAATGGCTCGTCGATCCGGAAGACCGGTCGGCAACGGCATTCTGGGAGCTGCTGGCCTGCGCCAGGCGATCGGGTGGTCTTCGCCGGCAGCCGGGTGCCGCGGGCACGACAGCTTCGGCGCCGGAGACGGCGTGATGCTCCCGCTGCAGGACGCCCAGGTGCGGCTTGTCCTCCTCAACCACGTGACCGTCCGCCTGGCCGACGCCGCGCTGGACGAGCTCCACGCTGCCGGCATCGAGATGGAGCAGCTGACCCATCTTCGGCAGCTCTCGGCCGTCGATCTCAGCCGACTCGCTGCGATGCGCAGCCTGACGATCGGCGTCGCCTTCGATGGCGCAGCGCTCAAGGCGGGGCTGCGCGCCGTGGCCCTGGTCAACGAGGCCAAGGCACTGGAGACGTACTTCATCCGCCACGGCGCGTCGACGCACCTGATGAGCGCCCTGTTCAAGCTCCGTCGCAAGCTGACCCTCAAGCGACGCCGCGACTTGGACGCCAGGCGACCGGCCGGTCGCGTGCGGTTGCCCGACTACGCGATGCGCGAGCGCATCTACCAGGCGTGGCGGGCAATCGGGGATCCGTCGCCTCGCGTCCGCTACTACCGGCTGCATCAGGAATTCCAGCACATGCAGATCACCGTGCTGGAGGCGGTCGTTCGCGAATTCGAGGCCGACGCATGAACGCGCGCATGGAGAGCCTCGGCATCACGCCGCAGCTGTTGCTCGAGGTCTTCGACGTTCCCGTGAGTTTTCATCGGTGCCTCGTGCCTATCACCGGCGGCGTCACCTCGGCCTTGATGCTGTCGCAGGCGATCTGGACCAGCCAGTCCCTGGAAGCGTCTGCCGACGGGTGGTTCATCCGCTCCCAGGAGGAGTGGACCCAGGAGACGGGTCTGACGCGCTGGGAGCAGGAGACCGCGCGTCGCGCCCTGCGGCGCTCGGGACTGCTCGAAGAACGCCGCGTCGGCATGCCGGCCAAGCTCTGGTTCCGAGTTCGCGCCGACGCGGTCTGGCGCGCCCTGCAGGTCCATGCCGGAGCGGCGGGCCGGTGAAAGTCCGCGGAGAGATCTGCCGTGGCTGACGACGCGCGCCGTGGGCGCGTGGACTCACAGTCCGCGTCGGCGGTTCTCGACACGGCACCGCTGTCGCTCATCTGGCCGCTGCTGGGCCGGCACATCGCGTTCCATCGTCGACTCGTGGACCTCACTGCGAGCGTGAAGGCGGCGCTCCTGCTGTCGCAGTCGATCTACTGGACGCGCCACGGTCGGGACATCGCCGAGACCGGCGGATGGTTTCACAAGACCACTGAGCAATGGGCGATGGAGACCGGCCTGTCGGCGAAGGAGCAGGCCAGTGCGCGCGAAGTGCTGCGCAGCCTCGCTCTCCTCGAGGACCAGCGCATGGGCATTCCCGCGCGCTTGCACTTCAGGTTGAGGCTCGACGAGCTCGGCGCGCAGCTCGCCGATCGCATCGCCGGTCAGCCGCAAGCGGTGGACTGGAACGACCGGCTCGTGCTCGCGGAACTGCTCGGCCCGTCGGTGGCATTCCACCGGACGCTCGTCGATATCGCTGGGGGCGTGAACGCCGGGCTAATGCTCTCGCGCGCGCTGCACCTCACGCGCCTGCAGGTCAGACGTCGTCTCGACCAGTGGATCGTCAGTTCGGCGGCGCGCTGGTTCGAGGAGCTCGGTCTCACCCGACGCGAACAGGAAACGGCGCGGCGCGACCTCGTGCGCGCCGGGCTCTGGGAGGAGTGCCTGCGCGGAATTCCGCCGAGCCTGGTGGCGCGCATCCGGCTCGATTGCCTGCTGGCACTGCTGACGGACGAGGCCGCTCTGGCAGGCGACGCTGAACCGCGTGGCGTAAAGCCAGACCGAGACGTTGACGCAGCCAAGGCTCCACCGAAGAGCGATTCAAGGTTGTGGCATCCCCGCAGCCTTGCCACGCCGAATCCGCCACAACAGTTCGGCCCGACCCGCGAACACGGTTCATCCCAAAGCGCCGCGCTTCTTATGAATCACAGTACAGGTGAAGCACTACAACCACAGAACGCCGATCCGCCTGCGAATTCGCCGGTCACCGTGGTGGATGGTGGCGAGTTGATCTTCCCCGAGCAGATGCTGCCGGACGAGCGCCAGGCGGCACGCGCGCTGCTCCGCCCGTGCGGCGATCGCGCCCAGTCGCTGCTCGACGAGCTCACCGGTCGGCTGCAGATGGGCGGCGTGCGCAGCAGCCCCGTGGCCTACCTGCGCGGACTCATCGCCCGCGCCGACGCCGGCAGCTTTGTCCCTGAGCTCGGCCCCCGCGTGGCCGCCGCGCGGGCGCGGAGCCAGCAAGACGCCGCTCAGCGTCGTGAACGCGAAGCCGAGGAGCGGCGCCTCGCCGCCGAGCGAGCCACGCCCGAGTACCAGGCCAAGGCACGAGCCCAGCGCGAGAAGGTCAGGCAGATGCTCGGCGAACTCAAGGTGCGGATGAACACGGGCAGGACGACGTGAGCACGTCGCATCCGCTCGCCGATTCGACGCGAGATCACACCCACACGGAGGCCGACATGACGGCAAAAGAAGCACCTTCCCCACTCGGCCCGGTCGCCGATTCAGATCCGCCGACGCCTGCGGGGGCGGCGCCTGCGAAGACCGCCGGGCCCTCCGTCGGCCAGCTCGTCGACGAGACGCCGGACGCGATGACCCTGCACACGCAGGACGCGTACCGGATGTTCACGGGCCGCGCCGCCGATCCGGCGAGTAACGCGCCGGCGATTCCCGGCGGGCGGCGCTTCGCGGCGGTGCTGAAGGCGATCTGGTACCTCTCGGCCAACGACAACCCCTACGCCGACTGGATCCTGATCCGGGTCTACCAGTCGTTGTCCGCCATTCGCGCGCAGATGGGCCAGGTCATCCAAGCGCGCGAGGCGGAGTTCGAGCGGCTTCGCCGTAGAGGGCTCGCACTGTCCGTGCTCGCGTCCCGCAGCCCCGTCACGGTGGAGCTGGGGTTTCGCAGCCCGTATGGCTACGCGACGGCCGAGGCGATCGTCGAGTTCGACTACCACGTGCGGATGGTCAAGACCCTCGTGCTCAAGGACCGCATGAGCGACGAGGCGGGCCGGGGCCGAGATCCGCACGATCGGACGCGGCCTGCGCGCGCTGTTCCTGGAGCCGATCCGCTGGGAGCGCAACCTGTTGCGCGAGGAGATGCTCCCGCTCAGCCGGCGCGACTTCCTGCCCGGAGCCGACGATGCGGCTCGGCAGCGCGTCCGCGCCGCGGTCGCGCTGTTCGGCGAGCTTCCGCGCAAGGTCTTCACCGGTGAGGAGGCGCCGCGGCACTCGCAGCGGCGCGTCACCCCGACCGCGGCGGAACTGCGGCTGATGCAGCAAGTTTCGCTCGGCGCGGACGCCGAGCCGCCGGAAGCGCCGAAAGGGCAGCTGCTGTGACGAACGCGCCTTGCGCGCGCGCTCCACACCCCAGCGCGGCCGAGTGGGCGCTTCTGCGCGTGCTTGCGCGCGACGCGCTCGCCGTCGCCGTGCTGGCCGGCGCTGCGCAGCTTTCGTTTCGCGGTTATCGGATCGATGCCAGGCGCCTCGGCGCCGCCGGAGCGGATGGGGCGCTCGTCGAGATCAGGCTTGCCGTCGACGGTGGCGACGCGCCGCTCGATCGTGTCCGCATTGCAGTTGCATGCCGATCGGATCCGCGATCAGCATGTCGCGTCGATTTCTTGCACGTGCCGTCGATGGCGGCGTGCACGACCGAGTCTCTCGCTGGCTGTGTCAGCCCGGTTGATGCCCGTTACGCATCGCCCGAAACCGGTCAGATCTCCTGAGAGCCGGTGGCCGCAAGGCCGGAGATTTCGTCAGTGCTTCTGCCCAGCCGGGGAGTCCCATCCCCGTCCTGG
>CAADHA010000187.1 GCA_900696685.1 uncultured Planctomycetota bacterium | reverse complement strand
TGGGCGGTCCGCTGGGCGCACGAGGCGTTCGATCCGTTGCAGGTCGATCGCACGTGGGGCCGCTCGCAGGCGGGCGACATCGCTCGCGGCCCGTGGGGGCTGGGCACGATCACGCTGCTGGGAATCGATCCGGCATCGCTCGCGGGGAGCGCGTCCGGTGAAGCGCGAGGCGTGGGATGGTGGCATTGTCTGGTCCACATTCCGGAGATTCACGCGGCCCTGGTCCCCCGGCGTGTCCCCGATTCGCAGTACTCGTACAGCCGCGCTGACTCGCTCGAGAGCATCCTCGCGTCCCGGGCCATCAACACAATCCTCGACGACCTGAGCGCCGGATTCGGAATGAGCCAGGGGCTGTTCGCCGCGATCGCGGTCGCGCTTCTGCTCCTCGTCGTCCTCATCGGGCCGGCCGATTACTTCATGCTGCGCCGGCTGAAGCGAGAACCGTTCACGTGGATCACCACGCCGGCGCTCATCGCGCTCGCGTGCGCCGCGATCTACTTCGCACAGGATGCGGTGAGTTACGGCACGGCGAGAGTCAAGCGTCTTTCCATCATCGACGCGTGGTCGGGCGCGGGGCAGGGCGTTGCGACCTCATTCACGGCGATCGCGTCCAACCGGGGCGGCCGATACATGCTCGAAGGCCTCGGGCGCGAAGTCTTCGCTTCGCCCGCGTGCTGGCGTCCTCCCACGTGGTTCTACCGGCAGACGCAGGCGCCCGCCTCCACCATTCCCGTTGATCTGACGCCGGCCGGTGCGCGAGTCCGCTCGATTCACATCCCCCTCGAAAACGTGCGCTGGATGGAAGAGCGCGGGCCGATGCCGGTTCCTGCGTTCACAGGCTCCGTGCGTTTCGACGAAGCGCGCGATGAAGTGGCGCTCGATCTCGACGCTCCGCCCGGGATCACGGGCACTGTGGTCGGCGTGTGGTGGAACGAGAAGTGGTACGTTCATCCGCGCGGCGAAGTGGATGCCGTTGACGGAACAGTGCGAGGCCGCGTCTTCCCGCGGGCCGCCGGTGACGCGGAAGACCTGGAGAGACGCCGGCAGCCGGCCGCCATCGATCTCTATGGGTGGTACTCGCCGACCACCGATCACGGCTGGAGGCACGATGCGCACTTTCAGATTCCCGGGCACAGGCACGTTGAGTCGCGTCTGATCGCACGGTCGCCGGGCGTGGCGGCGATCCTTATCGAGGTCGAAACTCCGCCGCGCGTCAAACTCCTGCGCGAAGGATCGCCGGCCGCGGCGGAGTGGGAGGAAAGGCAGATGATCCGTCTGATCGTGCCCGCGGCGCCGGCGGAAGGCTCAGCGGAGGAGGTGCCGCAATGATCGAGATGCGCCAGGTGACCATGCGGTTCGGCTCGCTGACGGCGCTGGACAACCTCTCGCTGAAACTCGAGCGGGGCGACGTGTTCGGCTTCATCGGCCCCAACGGCGCGGGCAAGAGCACGACGATGAAGATCCTCGCATGCCTGCTCAAGCCCGACAACGGTTTTGCGACGGTCTGCGGGATGCCCTGCGCCACACACGGCATGAAGATCCGCCGCATCCTCGGCTACATGCCTGACTTCCTCGGGGTCTATGCCGACCTGCGCGTGTACGAGTATCTTGACTTCTTCGCCTCCGCCTACTCCATGCCGCGACGCGACCGCAGGAAGATCGTCGGCGACGTCCTCGAACTGACCGATCTCACATCGAAGCGCGAGGCGATGGTGGACAGCCTCTCGCGCGGCATGCAGCAGCGCCTGGGCATCGCTCGCGTCCTCATTCACGATCCCGATGTCCTTCTTCTGGATGAGCCGGCCTCAGGCCTCGATCCGCGCGCCCGCATCGAGATCCGCAGCCTGCTGCTTGAACTCCGGCGCATGGGCAAGACGATCATGGTCAGTTCGCACATCCTCTCCGAACTGCACGAGATGTGCAACACGATCGGCATCATTGAAAAGGGGCGCCTGCTCTTCAGCGGCACGATCGAAGAGGCGATCCGGCGCAGCGGGCTGCACAAGGGGATCGAGTTGCGCGTCGACGACCTCCACAAGGCCGCGGCTGTGCTCCGCACCCTCGACGTGGTGACGTCCGTCGCGATCGAGGACCACCGGCTGATCATCATGATCGAAGGTGAGCGAGAGGCGTCGCGCGCCGTTCCCGCGGCCCTCGTCGCCGCAGGCATCGGTCTTGAAGCCATGCAGCCGCGAACCGTCAAGCTCGAGGACGTGTTCCTCACGCTCACGAAGGGGGAAGTGAGTTGAGCAGCAGTGCGGCTGAGCCTGGGTCAGCGCGGCCGGCTGCGGCGCAGTCGAAGTCGATCGCGCGCCGCGCGGCCGGCTTGCCCTTCGCCGCGCTGCGCACCGCCGTCGGGCTGGTCGTCAACCCCATCTTCCTCAAGGAACTCACCGTCTCCTCGCGGCGCAAGCGCACCTACTGGCTCCGCGCGGCCTACCTGCTGATGCTCGTGCTGGCGCTGCTGATGACGTGGTGGGTCATGTCTCAGGGGTCCATGTCCAACTCCGCGTCCGAGATGCTCATGCTGCAGAGCCAGACCGGCCAGGGACTTTCGCTCACGCTCGGGTGGATTCAACTGGCCGCGCTGCTGCTCGTCGCGCCGATGCTCACCGGCTCGTGCGTCAGCGACGAGATCGAAGACCGTTCGCTGGACGTGCTGCTCATCACCCCCCTGAGCGCGGGGCAGATCATCATCGGCAAGATGCTCAGCCGGTTCGTCTATGTGCTGCTGCTGGTCGCGCTGGGCTTTCCGCTGCTTCTGGCGATGAGGACGTACGGCGGTTTCTCACTCGAGCAACTCGTTCGCGTGGAAGTGCTCGCCCTGACGTCGGCGCTTCTCGGCGCGTCGGTGGCAATGGTCCTTTCCTGCTGGGAAGCGCGGGGATGGCGGGCCGTCGCCATGACCTACTTCTGGCTGGCGATCTGGTGGTTCGCGCTGCCCCTCATTGTCGTCGCGGGCCTCTACGCGGTGGTCGCCTTCGTCAAGCCCTTCATGCCCTGGATTCCGACGGACTCGTGGTTCTTCGACTGGGAGGCGTATCCCTTCTTCATGATGCACACCAACCCGGTGATGACCATGTTCCTGCTGACGCTGGAAGCAGTGGGCGAACTGCCGGCGATGTGGCCCGCCCAGTTCGCGTGGCGGACGGCGAACGCGATCAACGTCGGCCTGTCGGCGGCACTGCTTCTCGCGGCTGTGCCCCTCCTGCGGCGAACCGCAAGTAAGAGTCATGGCGCAGGCGATGAGCGCGCAGTGCGCTGGCTTCGACGGCTTCTGCGGCCGCGGGCTCGCGCCGAAGTCCTCCCGGCCCCATCTGCGGCAGCGGCGGGCGCCGCCCCGGCTTCATCGGAGCCCAACGGCGAAGCGTCTGCGCCGGCAACGGTCCTCGCCGCGCCCCGCCGCGATCTCCCCGTGCCACGGGTCTGGGACCACCCCATCCTCTGGCGGGAGATGCGCTTTGCTTTCCTCCGCCGGCCGATCCTCACCGGAGTCGTGTCACTGGTGCTGCTCCTGATGCTGATCTGGTACAACCTCGCCGCCGAGTTGCGCCGCGACGTCGAGATGCTCATCCCCCTCATGTTCCTGGCGCTGGTGGCGCAACTTATGATCGCGTGCGTGGTCAGCCCGACGGTGATCGGGTCGGAGAAGCAGGCGCGCTCGTGGGACGTGCTGCTGTGCGTGCCCATCAGCCCGCTGAGGATCCTGTGGAGCAAGGGCCTGGGGTCGCTCAAGTTCGCCGTTCTGCCCCTCATCGTGCTCATCCTGGAGATGATCTTCTACTCGAATCGGCACGAGCAGCTGCTGCTGGCAGCGCTGCTCGTGGCGATCTTCTCGCTTGCGGCGTCGGTCTTCCTCGCCTGCACAGGCGTGGCGCTGAGCCTGCTGTGCAGACGGAGCCTGATGGCGATGGCGGCGAACCTGGCCCTGGCGATCTTCCTGTGGGGCGCCCTTCCCGCCGTCGTCGGCATCATCAGCGAACTGCGGCAATGGAGAGGAGGCAGCGACGACGCCCTGTGGGCGTCGCTGCTCATCAACCCCTTCTACTGGATGACCATCGTCGCCGAGTTCGTGGACTCCGCCTCGCGCCGCGGCTGGCCGGCCTTCCGCCTCGGTTTCGGGAGAGTGGAACTCTCAGCGGCCGAGTTCACGGCGCTGGCGGCGTTCGGAGGTGCAGCCGTGATCGGAGCGGGCTTCGGACTGCTCTACGCGTGCGCGGCCTGGTTCAATCGCATCACCGGGCGGTCAAGCTGACCACGCCGCGCCTCTCAGGCGCGCCGGTCGATCGTACGGTAGACGGAGTCGAGATGGTCAAACCAGCGCTGAAGGTGCCCGGCCTCAGGGCCTGTGCCGCGCTCGTGGCGCTGGAGATAGTCAAGCCCCTCCGAGAGGTACTTCATGCCGCTGGCGATCTCTCGCTGCATGCGCTCGGCGCTGACGGAAACGACCTGTCCGCTGAGGCGGTCGAGACGCTCGATCTGGCTGTCGATCTTGGCGAGGCGATCGACCATGGTCGCGTTCCCGCCGTTCAACTGGATTTCTTCGGCGAGCCGATCGCGCATGGTGTTGAGGCGGTTGCGCATTGCCTCGACGTCGATGGTGCCTTTGAGCGGACTGCCCGGGATCTCAATTCCGATGATGGACATCACGTGCCTCCTTCGGGGGCCGAGATGGATGCGCCGGCGTCCATGCCGGCGGCCATCCGATGAGTGCAGGCGGCCCTCCGTGGCCGTTGACGTTGCGTGCGGCGGGCTGACCGCAAGTGCCGTGCCACGAGACGGAATCATGCTCGACGGAGTGATTCGCGGCAGAGTCGCGGGTGTCCCCGAAGAGTGTGTGATGCATGCCGGGCGGAACAGGTGCCGGGTCTGAACCGCGGTGAACTCCGAGTGCAGACATTGCCGCATACGTCCCGCCCCCCGCAAAACAAACGGGACAGGTACATTTTATGTCTTTGATTATCAAGCAGTTACGCCAGTTTTCTGCCCGGGAATAAATGTACCTGTCCCGTTTATTTTGCACTTCGCGTCACGCGCGGCTGCACTCGCGCGGGCCGCCTGGACGAGAGGCGCGGTAATGACCGTCCGTCACAGAACTCACGCCGGTTCCTTCCGGCGGTTGAGGATGTGTCATGAATCGCGACCGCACGCTTGAATCGCCGGCGCATCTGCATCACTTGCGCTCGGTACACGCACATGTTGCGCGAATCGTGCACCGCCTCGCTTTCGGCGTCAGGCGTTCCAAGCCAGTGGCTCGAACTCCTCACGCTCTCCTTGGCGCGCGCCATGAGGGGGCGATCCACACCAGTGCCGCCAGACCCGCTGGGACGACAACGAGCACCTCGGCCGCGCGGTCGATCAGCACGGCTGCATCGATTCGCTCGGCAAGCGAAGCATCGGCAAGCATCGGTCCAAGCCACGCCACCGCGAACTCGCGCACCCCAACGCTTCCGACGGGCGACAGCGAGGAGACCATGCTCAGGATGGTCAGAACGACGGCGTCGCGCGGCGTGACCGGCGTGCCGAGGATCGTAATGGCGACGTAGAGCCGACCGCCGTAGGCGATCATGTCCACGAGGCGAAGGAGAATGGCGCTGCCCACGGCCGACGGGGCGGCGAGGAGTGTCGACGCCCCGCGCCAGCGGCTCTCAAGCAGGCGATGTGAACCGGCCCACACAACCGCCGCGCTTCCTGCCAGCAGCAGCGCGAGCAGCAGCAGTGCCCACCACGCATCGACGGCCGGCCGCATCAGTGTCGCTCCCAGCACACAGCCGAGCGTCAGGAACATCAGCAGCGCAAAGCATGCGTACCACGCGAGCAGCAGCGAGTACGGAATATTGTCCGCTCGGCGGTGATGCATGAAGCGCAGGGCCACGCCGATGCGCACGGGGCTGTAGTTGACGAGGCTGACTGCCGCATTCACCGCCTGCACCGGCCACCATCCCAGCGCCGCCGCCGGCCGGATGAGTGTCCAGAAGATCGCTCCGTTGGCGAGAACGCTCACGGCTGTGCACAGGATCAGCAGGGCGAACTGCCACCACGCGGCACCGCTCAGTTCCGCGAATTGCTGGCGCACCACGGCGCGATAGACGATCCACGCCAGCAGTCCCAGCCCGATTGCAGCGCCGAGCACCTTGAACGAAGTCCGAATGCCATGGCGCGGCGCGGGGGTCCACGTTTCGCGGCCTGCCTCGCCCTCTCCGTCCGGGCCGATGATCGGCGACGACGATTCGACAGGAATGTCCGTCATGGAGTTTCATCCGCGCAGGACCGGGCGTCGGCGGTGCGCCCGCGCACGCTCCGGCGGATCACGCGCAGCGCCGCCCAGCCGTCCGACCACTTGATCTTCTTGCCCTGCCCGATGCTTCGCGGCTCGTAGGACACCGCCACCTCCTCGATGCGCACGCCAGCCGCCGCGACGGCCGCGGCGATCTCCGGCTCGATGCCGAAGCGATCCTCCCTGAGCATCGGCAGGATGCGGCGCAGAACGTCAACGGTGAAAACCTTGTAGCCGCATTCCATGTCCGACACGCGCAGCCCCGTCCGCCAGTTGCTCAGTTCGGTGAGCAGGCGGTTGCCGAAGGCGTGCAGGCGCAGGGCGAAGGTCGTGGGGCGGTAATGCCTTCCGAAGCGCGTCCCGAAGACGACCCGCGCGCGGCCCTGGATGATCGGCTCAAGCAGCCGCTCGTAGTCGGCGGGATTGTACTCGAGGTCGGCGTCCTGCACGAGGATCGCGTCCGTCGGCTCGGCCGCTTCGAGCGCTGCGGCAAAGCCCGTGCGGATCGCGGCGCCCTTGCCCCGGTTGCGGTCGTGGTGCAGGATTCGCACCGCGGAAATCGCAGAGAGCGCGGAGGAAGAACTCGCGTTCGAATCGGCACGCGGGTTTCTTTCTGCGGCCTGAGCGTTCTGTGCAGCCAGTTGCCTTTCCAGAAGCGCCCGAGTGCCATCTGTTGAGGCGTCATTGATGAGCGTCAGCGATCTGGTCCAACCGGTCGGCAGAGGCGCGGCCGCAACGCGCCCCAGGCACGCCGGCAGCGTCGCTTCTTCGTTGTAGACCGGGATGACAATGTGCAGGCGCGGCAAGGTCGCCAGAGGTTAGCGGAACTTTCCCGCAGAAGCACTGCGGGACGACGGAATCGGGATCGGATCAGCCCACGCCCGCGGCTTCGGCCGCGTACCACCGGTCGATCACGGCGCGCCAGTCCGCCGTCGCATGGACCCTGATGAACTCGTTCTTCACCTCTTCTGCCTGCGGGTGATGCGCGGCGAACTTGATGCCGAACTTGCGCATCATCTTTCCCGCCGCGTTCTCGCCGTGCAGCGCCGCCGAGAGGGAGAAGTGTTCGAGGAGCACTTCGCGCTGCTCGTCGATGCTCGGATTCGTGGGTTCCGTCCCACGCATCATTTCCCGCGCCTGGCGGAAGATCCACGGATTGCCGATGCAGCCGCGGGCCACGCTCACCGCCTTCACCCCCGTCTCCTCAATCATGCGGAAGATGTCGTGGGCCGTCCAGATGTCGCCGGAGCCGAAGACGATCTTGTCGGGATGATGCGCGGTGAGGTCGCGCAGAAACTCCCAGCGGCTCGGCCCGTTGTACTTCTGCTCGACGGTGCGCCCATGCACCGTCGCCCAGCAGTAGCCGAGGTCGTAGAGCGCAATGAAGATGCGTTCGAAGTTGTCGGCTGCTTCGCTCGAATCATCGGAGCCGCGGCGGAGTTTCACCGTCGTCGGAATGTGATGCGGCACGGCGTCGCGCACCGCCTTGAGCACCTCGATGGCATCATCGGGGTGAGCGAGGAAATGTCCACCGCGACACTTGCGCGCGATCTTGCGCACCGGGCACGCGAGATTAACGTCGATCACGTCGTAGCCCATCTGCGCGAGGAGCCGGCCGGCCTCCGCCATCTCGTTCGGCTCGGTGCCGATGATCTGCCCGGCAAGCGGATGGTCCTCGGCGCTCGCCGGCACGTTGTCGGCGAGCACGTCGAGGTCGGCCCTCGCCAGCCCCTTGCCGCCCGCGAGGAGGATGCGATCGAGCAGGGCCTCGGTGATGCAGTAGGGCGCCCCGTGCCGCCGGGCGATGATGCGCATCGCGGCGTCGGAATACCCCGCCAGACCCGCCTGGAAAAAGGGGGCGTCCATCGTGGGCAGCACCGCCCGGATTCGCGGATCGACTTCACAGGAAGTTTGCATCGCGGAATCGTACGGCGAGCGCCGACAACCGGCCCCACGCACCGGGACTCGACGTGGACGGCCGAAGACCTTCTGCGGCGTTGCCCGCCACTTGCTCCCGGTCGAAGGCGCGCAATGATACGACCAGTTACGGCGTGGCCGGCAAGGAGTTCCTCATGAGCAGTTTGCGGGTGGCGATGGCGGCGATCGGGCTTTCCGCGGCGCTCATGCAGACCGCCTGCATGAGCGGAGGCCGGCTCACCGAGGGCACCCAGCCGCGCCCCTATCCCTACGACGCCCCCATCCTCCGCACGCTCGACGTGCAGGTCTTCCGCGACGGTTCGAAGATCGAACTCGTTAACCACACGACCCAGCCGCTGGCCGACTTCGACCTCTGGCTCAATGAGCGCTACGTGCGGCGGATCGAGGCGCTGCCGCCGGGCGAGTCCGTCACGGTCTCGCTCTACGAGTTTCTCGACGAGTACCAGGAGCCCTTCCGCGGCGGAGGTCTCTGGAGCACCAAACTCCCCGACCCGGTCGTCAAGGCCGAAGTGCAGGACAGCGAGGGACTCGTCGGACTGATCGTGATCCCCGAGCGCAAGCGCTAAGCGGCTGCGCGAAGCGACTTCGAGTCTCTCCGGACGGATTGAAATCCGATTTGCCGCAGAGAGCGCAGAGACCGCCAAGGGGTCAGTCGAAGCCGCAGGGTCGCGTCGAATCCTGTCCGGAAGCGGGTTCGGGAGAGCGTATTTGGAAGACGCGGGGCTTGCGGTTCAGTTTCCTGTTGCCAATCCGCGATCGATGTGGTAGTCTCTTCACAGGGGAGATGCGCGGCGGCCGGCCGTCGCTGGTTTCGCCTGTGAAGGACGAAGGGGAGTAGACATGAATGCGAACCGTTCACGCGGAGTCGCGCTCATTGCGGCGCTGTCGCTGTCTCTGCTTACCGCTCCAGCGCTGGCGCAGCCGGTGCTGACGGTCGAGGGATCGTGCCCCGGATCCATGCGCGGTCTGGCTGAAGGGATGTACTCCCGCGCGGTCGTGTATCTTTACTTCTCGCCGGAACGCGGCTTCTACGAATTCCCTCCCTTCCACATGTGCTATGGCGTCGAAGTCGGGCTTATTGAGCTCTGCGCAGCGAAGACGATTGCGCGTTTATGCCGATGCACTGGCATGCGAACCAAGGGAACTCCGGCGGAACTGGAGGCGCGGCGGCTGCAGGCGGCCACGCTGCTCGGCCAGGGCAAGAGCACCGGCGAGGTCGCACG
>CAADHA010000186.1 GCA_900696685.1 uncultured Planctomycetota bacterium | reverse complement strand
GCTCCTGCTCCGCCACCAGCCCCCGCCACTTCGCCCATGTACGCTCTGATCTGCCCGATCTCCTCATGCCCAGAATGGTCGCACCCACTCGGACCCGGAACAGACGCGGTTCACGCACCGCTCACGTCCAACCCGGTGGGATGCGCTCCGAGACCATCGCTTATCCCGCCCTACGCGCTGTCAAGCGGGAAGGTCGGTTTTCTGGAGGTTTCTGTTAGGGCGGGTGCCCAACCGCCTACCCGACTCAAGATCCGAGCGCTGGTCGTGAGCAAATGACTCTGCTTGTCGAGGGCGAATCGGCGTGGCCTTCCGGTCGCGGCGTCGACCTGCAGACCGCGGCGGCGAGCGCGGCGCTCATCGCTCAGGGGACCAGCAGCGAGGCGAAGACGTCCCAGGCGCGGGTGGGCGCGATCTGCATAATGAAGATCGAAGAGGCGATAAGGAACGCGACGCCGACGGCGAAGACCCGGTCGATTGAGCGCGTGAGGGCGGAGCGGACGAGCAGGAGGACCGCCGACAGAATGAGGGTCATGAAGAAGGGGCCGAACCACTGCTCCCAGACGCCTCCGACGTAGATGTTGTTAAGCATGTCAATGCGGCTGATCGGGGCGGACATAATGCTCAGCGTGCCCAGAAGCATCATGTTGCGATGGATGGCGGGCTTGCGGCGAAAATAGACGCCCAAAGCAATGAAGGCACCGAAGATGAGGACGGAGAGAAGGGGCACGGCCATGAACTGCTTGGGCGAAAAACCCCAGATGATCGCTTCAGACGGAGCGACGATGGCCGACCGAACGCCCACCATGAGTCCGAGGACGACGATCACTGCGGCGATCGCGGCGCCGAACTTCCCCACGGCCATGTGGAGGCGGTGCTTGCGTCGGAAGATCAGCGCGGGCTGAACGACAAGGATGAGCATCCAGAGGGTCATGGCGATGCCGTGGACGATGACCAGGGTCTTGATGGGCGGCGCGATTTCGCGTCCCGGGTAGGCTTGGCCGTGCACGAAGAAGCGGCCGAAGCCGATGATCGCCAGGGCGAAGAGAATGACGCAGGTCAGGGGGTAGAAGACTCGGGCGGCCTTGAAGGCAGGCTGCTTGCCGGGATGAGTGCGATTCGGAGCGATCACGTTGGTGGCTGTCATGGATGCGGGCCCAGCAGAGGGTGGACTGCGCGAGTCCGGAGCCGACGCTCGACCCGGATTACTCGACGCAGATGCCGATCTGGCGGTCGATGCCGTCCCCTATCGGGCGGCAATCATAACGTGATTCGCGCGGCCCGCAAGACGGCGCGTGGCGTGGCCTTTGCGACGCCTGGGGAGCGCGGGCCACGCGGGCGCGCGGACGGTAATCGAGCGACATTGTCTGTCGAGGACGAATCAGCGTGGCCTTCCGGTCGCAGAGCCGACCTGCAGACCGCGGCACCCTGTTGAGGGCTGCGATTCATGCGGCTTGTTGTGTCCTTGCAGACGGCTTCGGGCCTGCCCCAGGGACGCGCCGGACTCTCTTGCCCGCACTTCAGGTTGCGCCGCCTTCCTACGATCCATCGTGCTCGTTCACGTGATCCTCTATTCGGTGACGGTGCTCCTCGTGCTTGCGGGGATGGGGATGCTGCACCGGGCGGCGTTCGCGGACCGGTCGCGCGGGCGGCCGCGGTGTCCGCGGTGCTGGTATGACATGACGGGCAGCCGGGGCTTTGTGTGCCCTGAGTGCGGACACGACGCGCGGCGGCAGAGAAACCTGCATCGCACGCGGCGGCACGGCGGGCGCGTCATGCTCGGCGCACTGCTGGTTGTGTCGGGCCTGTCGCTCGGGGCTGTACCGACCGTCCAGGAGCAGGGGTGGTCGGCGCTGATCCCCACGACGGGACTGATGCTCGTGCTTCCCTGGACGGACAATGAGTGGGTGTTCGAGGAAGTTGATGCGCGTGTGACCGCGAGCCGCCCGAAGTGGTTTGTGCGGCGCGGGCGTGAGCACGACGTCACGGCGATGACGAAGTTCTACGCACGGCGGTGCGCGGCGCTGGTGGACTCCCGGCGCAAGGAGGACCTTCGCCGGCGGGCGGTGCAGATGCTCTTCGACCTGTCCGTGAGGGACGGGCAGGTCGAGCGCGTGCTGCTCAAGGCGGCTCGCGATCAGAACCCGACCATCCGCTGGGAGGCGATCAGCGCGCTGTCGCAGATGGCGGCCAACGGCGCGCTGACCGATCCGCAGGGCTGCGCGCGGACGGTTTCGCTGCGGCTCAAGGACTCAACGCTGTCGGTGAGCATCAGGGCGGCCCGCTTCTTCCGCTTCCTGGACCCTGTGGTGCAGGACATTCTGCCCGACCTGATCGCCGCGCTTGATGATGAGCGGGTCGAGGTGCGCATTGAAGCGTGCCTCTCGCTGGCGCTCTACGGCGACCGGGCGGGCGAAGCGGTGCCCCGGCTCATTGCACTCTTTGACGACCCAAGCCGGCGCATGGCGACGGTCGCCATCAACATTTGCGGGCGAATAGGGTTTCCGGCGGCGGCGTCGGTTCAGCGTCTTGCAGAGATCGCGCTGCTCAACGATGCTCGCAGTGACGCGTCGCTCACGGCGCTGACGCGCCTCGGCGCCGCCGCGGTCGAGGCGATCCCGACGCTGCGCGCGATCCTGGAGGACGCGGGGCAGGAGAACCGGCGAAGAGTCGCCGCGGCCGCGGCTCTGCTCGCCATCAATCCCTACGAACAGAGCATACTTGATTCAATCGAAGCCGTTGCGCGGGAAGATGACGAGAACCTGTGCGCGCTCATCGCGCGGCAGATCACGCGGGTGCGGGCCAACGAGCCGCAGCAGGTGCGGATCGTGATGGGAATGCTCTCTTCCGAATCGGCGCGCGTGCGGCAGGAGGCGAACCTGGCCCTGGGCCGGCTGGCGCCTCTGCGGCCGGACGAAATCGCGTTGCTCGCTCGTTGGGCCGACGACCCTCACTTCATCGGACGCGAGGAGGCGCAGAGCGCCCTCGGCCGCGCCAGCGAGGAACCCGATGTCACCGAGTTGCCGCCCGATGATGACGACCCGGACGCGGATGATCCACAGGAAAGCGAAAGCGAGACCCGCGACCGCGCGGGCCGCGGTGGACGGCGAAGCGGCTAGCGGAGCGGAGGCGGGACGATGCCGGAACTTCCCGAGATCGAACACCTGCGCCGAACGCTCGAGCTGCTGATCGTCGGCCGGCGCGTGGCGCGGGTGAGCGTGCACCGGCGCGATGTCGTAAGGGTCGAAGGAGGCGGTGCGGCCTCCATGCGGGCTGTGCGCGCCTCGCTTCTGCGCGGCTGCCGAGTTGCCGAACTGCGGCGCCGGGGCAAGCACCTGGCGATCATCGCCGACGGGGGCGGACCTGTTCTCCTTGTCCACCTCGGCATGAGCGGACAGTTGCTGTTTTTGCCGCACGGCCGCGCGGCGCCGCGATGCGATCATGTTCATGTCACCTGGCACTTCGGCGGGCAGGGCGGCGGGCGCCTCATCTTCCGCGACCCAAGGCGCTTCGGCCGGCTTACACCCTTCAACACCGCCGCATCACTTGAAGAGTTCTGGGATCAGCGTCTTGGCCCCGACGCCCTGAGTCTGGCGACGCACGATCTGGCCGAGGCACTCGCGGCGACGCGCAGGTGTGTCAAGTGCGTCCTGCTTGATCAGGGCATTGCTGCAGGAATCGGGAACATTTACGCCGACGAGTCCCTCCATCGCGCCAGGATCCACCCGATGACCCCCGCCAGCGCGCTGGCGCGATCCGAGGTTCAGCATCTTGCGGCGGCGATCCGGGCGACACTGGCTGCCGCAACCCTAGCCGGCGGAACGACGCTGCGCGACTACCGCGACGCCGCAGGCCGCAATGGCGGGAATCGTGAGAATCTCCTCGTCTACGGCAGAACCGGCAAACCCTGCAGGTCCTGTGGCGCCACCCTGGTGCACTCCCGGATCGCCCAGCGAACATCCACCTATTGCCCCTTCTGCCAGCTATTGGGTTGTCCACCGACCATGCACAACGTGTCGGATCAGGAAAAACGTTCGTCGGCAGGGCCTCCCACCGGCAGTCGAGCCTTGTGCGACAAAGGCTGCGTCGGTCTGCTCTCTCTCCATTCAGGGAATGAAGAGAGAATTCGTATTCATCACCGTTAACATCTCTGTCGGAATGTGGATGGGGAGGGTTTGTCGCTCGCAAGTGTCGTTACGGTATGAAGTTGCGGCATGGGCACCGTGTGAG
>CAADHA010000185.1 GCA_900696685.1 uncultured Planctomycetota bacterium | reverse complement strand
GGCTCATCAGAGCGCGTGCCGCTCGATTCACATGTGTGTTCATGAAAGCTCCTCAGCGTTCGGTGGCATGCGCAACAGCGCGCACGACGAACACTCTAGGAAGTCACGACCAACCGCAGACCGACGCCGCGATGACTGCCTCGTCATCACGCATTCGAGACTGGGTGCCGAAGCGCCCACGGTTGCGGTCGCTCCGAGCGAAGAACAGATGGTTCCTCAAGGCGAAGGCAGCACACCTACAAGGTGTCATGCACCGCCGCAGCAGCAACTGCCGCCTGACCTATCGCGATGTCGATCTGGCAGGGGACCCCCGCGACCTCGCCCGCAGCGTACACGTTGTCGGCGCTGGTCAGTCCGGTCGGGCCGATCGCGATAGCGCCATTTGCGCCAAGCCGGACAGCAAGTCCTTTCGCCAAAGACGTGCGAGGAAGCTCGTCGGCAGCTGAGAGCAGCAAGTCGAACTCGTAAGCGCGACCATCGTCGCAGGTGACGGAGACGGCCTTGTGTCGAGTCATAGCAACGCGGCGTGCAACGCCGGGTAGACGATCCAGACAGGCTGGCGGTGGATGGCGATTCGACTTTGAATCAGTGCTGTCCAACGCGATGATCCTCGATTTCGGGCACATGTCGCGCAGACTGGCGGAGCAACTCACTCCGGAGGGCGAATCCAGCACGCCGACGCGCTTCCCGGCGAGTTCTTCGACTCCCAGCCGAGAATGGATCCGAAGCAGGCCTGCCGACGCCACAGCGTCGATTCCGGACAAGTCGATCGCAGGATCCGCGGCCCCGGTGCACAAGATGACGCTGCGCGCCAGCATCGTTCCATGTTTCAGACGGACCAAGAATTTGTGGTCCGGGCAACGTCGTACTTCTTCGACGGAATCGTAGGTGACGTGACCGTCTGCCGCGCGAAGATGTTGTCGCATCCTCTCAAGCAGATGCCCGCCGACTACCCCCTCTGGGTAGCCGGCGACATTGAAGGCGCGCGCAATGCGCTGCGCTCGGCTCGCGCCAGCGTCCACCAAGCGCACTCCGCGCCCCATCCGTCGCAGATGGATTGCTGCAGTGAGCCCGGCGGGACCTCCGCCGATCACGACGCAATCATAGGTGTCCCCGCCGATGACTGATGCGTTGAGTATGTCGGTGGCCTCAATCACGATGAGTCGCAGACGCCGGCGCCCCAGGCCCAGCGCAATGGACCCCTCGCGCAGCTTGCCGGCGCGATCCAGTCATGTAGGTGACCGCCAGATGACGGCCTGGTCATCCGGCTTCGGGACCCTGCAGGCGTGAACCCCGACGGTTTGGTTCGCGACAGCCTCGCCCAGTGACGACATCGACAGTCAGAACAGAACCCGCAGCCCGGCGCGCCACTGCGTCGCAGCGACTTCCCCGCCAGACTGTGCCCGTGGATAGAAGGTGCGCGACAGGCCCAGGTACGGCGCGATGCGCCGGTTGAACTCGTAACGCGCCTGCACGCCCAGATCGGCCTGGTAGACGCCACGGCGAACCGTCGCGCCGATGTCGGAGGCCGACCACTCGACACCAAGCGAAGGCGTGACTATGAAGCGGTTGGTGAGCAGGAACTCGTTCTCGAACCGCGTGCGGGCGAAGACCTTGCCATCGTCGCGCACGAACAGCTTCAGATCGACATCGAAGGCATAGGGTGCGAGTCCGCGCACGCCCAGCGTCAGGTAGTCGCGCCCGGCGGGACGCTCCTCGCGGCGCAGCCCGACCTGCGCGTCCCAGAACGGCGCGATGTAGCGACCGTACAGCAGGTGCAACTCCGCCGACTCGGTCCGCCCGCCACGGCGTTCGGCATCGAGCGAGTACCAGAGCCGATTGAAGTCGCCGCCGGCCCAGCCGTCGATGGCCAGCGACTGCGCCGAGCCGGATTGCCCCCGCACCTTGCCTCCACCGGCTTCGACCAGGGTGTAGGAGTAGATCGACTCGTCCTCCATCGCCTGCGCACCCAGCGCCATCGTGCTCAGCAGCAGCGCGCCGCCTGCGCGGCGCAGCGCCGCACGCATTTTCTTCGACATCGACGTGGTCCTCAGGCAACCTTGACCAGGCGCATCATCCCGGTGGCGGCGTGATAGAAGAGGTGGCAGTGGAAGGCCCACGTGCCTTCGTCCTCAAAGGTGGCATCGAGCTCGACGGTCTGCGCCGGCGGCACGATGATGGTGTGCTTGCGCGGGGCGAACACGCCGTTGCCATTGACCAGTTCCATGAACACGCCGTGCAGGTGCATCGGGTGCTCCATCATGGTCTCATTGACGAACTTGATCCGAACGCGCTGTCCCAACCCCATCTCGAGCGGCTCGGCCTGCGACAGCTTCTTGTCGTTGATGCCCCAGAAGTAGCGCGCCATGTCGCCGGTCAGCCGTACCAGCACTTCCTTCTCGGGCGCGCGGTCATCGGCATTGCGCGTGAGGGCGCGCAGGTGTGCGTACCTCAGCCGCCTCAGGCCATCGACGTCGGCTTGCAGCTTCGGGCTTGCGGCGCCCATGCCGGGCATGTCGGCCATCCCACCCATGCCCGGCATACCGGCATGCGGGTCGGACGGCTTGTCCGCCATGCCGGGCATGCTGCCCTTTGCATCAGCGGGCTTGGCCGGCGCCGGCATCGCCATACCGGCATGTGCGGCGGCGGCCGGTGCGGTGGCCGCGGGCTTGCCCATGTCCATGCCCGACATGTCAGCCATGCCGCTGCCCATGTCCATGCCGGCCATGCCCATGTCGGCCATCGTGCGCACGGGCTTGGGGCCCAGGTCGGGCACCGGCGCGCTCATGCCGAGTTCGGGGGCGAGCGTGCCGCGCGCGTAGCCGATGCGAGCGATCGTCGGCACGAAGATCGTGTACGCCTTGGCTTCCTTGGGCTGCACGATCACGTCGTAGGTTTCACCGTTGCCGATGCGGAACTCATCCACCTCGACCGGATTGACGTTCTGACCGTCGGCCTGGACCACCGTCATCGGCAGGCCGGGGATGCGAACGTCGTACAGATTTATCGGCGAGGCGTTGATGAAGCGCAGCCGCACACGCTCGCCCGGCTTGAAAACCCCGGTCCAGTTCTCGTCGGGGCGCTTGCCTTGCAGCAGGAAGGACCACTCGTCGCCGCCGTCGCTGTAGTCGGTGGGATCCATGCGCATCTTGGCCCACTCCATGCGCTCGGCCCACAGTGCCTCGCGAGCCTTGGCATCGGGTGCGCTGCGCAACTGGGCGAAGAACTGTGGCGCTGTCACGCGCCGGTAGTTGTAGTAGCCATCCACTTTCTTGAGGTTGGCCAGCACCTGCGCGGGCGGGGTGTCGATCCAGTCGGAGATGACGACCACGTAGTCGCGGTCGTACTGGAAGGGGTCGGGCTTGGCCGGCTCGATGATCAGCGGCGCAAAGTAGCCCGCCGCCTCCTGAAGCGCGGCATGGCTGTGGTACCAGTAGGTGCCGGACTGCCTGAGCTTGAAACGGTAAGTGAAGATCTCGCCCGGGCGGATGCCGGGGTAGGTGACGCCGGGCACGCCGTCCTGGTCGTTGGGGACCAGCAGGCCGTGCCAGTGGATGCCGGTGACTTCACGCAACCGGTTCGTGACGCGGATCACCACCTCGTCGCCCTCCCGGAAGCGCAGCACCGGGCCTGGCATCGAGCCGTTGATGGTGATGCCCTGCGCGGGCTTGCCGGTAACGTTGAGTGGGGTCTCGGCCACGGTCAGGTCGTAGGCGCGCGACACCGGCGTGTCGCGCAGGTCGACCGCCCTCACCTGCGCCCAGGCGCGCGGCAGTGCTGCCAGCGCGCCCAATCCGGCCAGGGTCTGCAGAGTTCGGCGCTTGGACGGATCCATCGGAGACAGCCTCATCGCCCGGGTTTACTTCGCGGCTTCGATCGCCGTGACGACGATCGCGCCATCAGCCTTCTCGGCGGTGAACGTCACCTTGTCGCCGGCCTTGACCTTGTCCAGCAGCGCCGCATCCTTGACCTGGAAGACCATGGTCATGCCGGGCATGTCCAGGTTCTTGATGTCGCCGTGCTTGAGGGTGATCTTCCTGGCCTCCTT
>CAADHA010000184.1 GCA_900696685.1 uncultured Planctomycetota bacterium | reverse complement strand
TTCCAAGACCGAGCCCCACGCGTGAGCACGGGCGCTGGGTAATCGCGGTGCTGGCGATCCTCATGCTCATTGGGCAAGTCACGAGCAGTGCCGTCCAGAATCGGCGCCGCGCCGCGCTCGTCGCGCGACCGACCGCAGGCTTCCGCCTGCGGATACCGCCGCCTTATCAAGCCGCGCGTCTCAAGCCACCGCGTCAACTTCGCGTGAGCCAGATCACTTCGCCGCTGGCGCCATCGCGTTGGCCGCGGGCGCACTGCACGATGACCGCCGCGACCTCGCCCGGCGGCATCGTCGCCTCGCGCGGGATGGCGTCTTCGTTGAATGCGGCCCGGAGCATCGGCGTCTCCACGGCGCCCGGCGCGATCGTGAAGGCCCTGATGTTGTGCGCTTTGCCTTCGATGGCGATCGAGCGCGCGAAGGAGTTGACGGCCGACTTGGCCGCGGCGTAGGCGAAGAAGCCGGGGAAGGGGTCCTTGCTGGCGATGCTGCTCACGTTGATGATCCGCCCGCCGCCCTGGCGGACCATGATCGGCCAGACGCGGTTGATGGCGACGGCCGGGCCGATGGCGTTGACGGCGAAGGAGGCTTCGAGATGATCGAAGTTCATCGATCCGATCGGCTGCAACTCCGCCATGCCCGCGTTGTTGATGAGGACATCGACGCGGCCGAAGGCTTCGACCGCCGCATCGACCATGGCCTCCACGTCGCCGGGAACGGCCATATCCGTCGAACGCAGCAGCACATCGGCAGCGCCGAGCGCGGCGCACTCTTCGCCGACGCGTTCGAGCCGCTCGCCGCCGCGCGCCACCAGCGCGAGCGAGAAGTGCAGTTGCGCAAGGCGAAGTGCCGTTTCGCGGCCGATCCCGCTGCTGGCGCCGGTGATGAGGGCGGTGGGGGACATCAAGGGATGAGAAGGCACTGGGAATCAGGCGCCAATCGATGGTGCCTGCGGCCTGACATTTCCAACGGGCGATCGAGGGGACTCGAACCCCCGACCCCCTGGACCACAACCAGGTGCTCTAACCAACTGAGCTACGATCGCCATCATCGCGCGGCCGACGGGCGGCTGCGGGCCGATCCGGGCCGCGCGAAGTCAGAGGAGAAAGTAGCGCGCTGCCTGTGAATCGTCAATGACCGCGAAGCGCCGGGAGAGTCGAGAGCAGGGCGAGGAGAGGAGAACAGCAGACCGGCGCGGGAGGCAGACGTTCTGCTCTGCCCCGCATTCGAACGTGCGTTCGCTCTTCTTCGCCCTCGCGGGCAGGGGCACAAGACGATGTCGAGGCGGGGCGGATTCCCGTCGGGCGGCAGCCCCAATTCATCCAATTCGGTCGAAAGTCCGACCGTATCGAATGACCTATCGGTTCGGCAGAGGGCGGGATCAGCCTATTGTTGTAGCCGATCTGATGACGGATTGCCGCCGCCACTGGAACCAGCCCGCCCGGTTCCCGCTTGACATGGAAATGAGGCTTTGCCGTGCCGACCCTCACCGCCTTCCCGAGCAAACTCTCCGGCGTCAACGTGCATGTCAACCTTCCGCCGGCCCGGCTCATAGAAGAGGCAATCCGCCGCGGCGAGGGCGTGCTTGCCTCCAACGGCGCGCTCAACTGCATGACCGGCGAGCGCACAGGCCGCAGCCCCAACGACAAGTTCCTCGAAGACACGCCGCGCATCCACGACGCGATCTGGTGGGGCAAGGTGAACCGACCCATCGCTCCTGAGAACTTCGACGAACTGCTCTCCCGCGCCGTCGACTACCTCCGGCAGAGGGAAGAGGTCTTCGAGTTCCGCGGCAGCGCGGGGGCGGATGAGAAGCACCGCCTGATGGTGCGCGTGATCACCGAGCAGGCGTGGCACAGTCTCTTCGCCCGCACGCTCTTCATTCCGCCCGCCGACGACGCCTCGGCCGCGGCGATCAAGCCCGACTGGACCATCATCAACGTCTGCAACATGCCCGTGCACGACTGGAAGTCCCTGGGCCTCAACGGGCCCGTCGGCGTGCTTCAGTCGCTTGAACGCAGGATCGTGCTGATCTTCGGCACGCACTACGCCGGCGAGATCAAGAAGAGCATCTTCTACGCCCTCAACTACGACCTGCCGGATCGCGGCGTCTTTCCCATGCACTGCTCCGCCAACGTGTCGGCCAAGGATCCGACGAACGTGGCCCTCTTTTTCGGCCTCTCGGGCACGGGCAAGACAACTCTCTCGGCCGATCCGCATCGACGGCTCATCGGAGACGACGAGCACGGCTGGTCCGATCGCGGCATCTTCAACTTCGAGGGCGGGTGTTACGCCAAGTGCATCCGGCTCTCGCAGGCCGGCGAGCCGCAGATCTGGAACGCGATCCGCTTCGGCTCCGTGCTTGAGAACGTCGTCCTCAATGACCGGCGCGAGCCGGATTACGACGACGGTTCGATCACCGAGAACACGCGCGTGACCTATCCGGTCCAGTTCATCCCCAACGCGCAGATTCCTTCGGTGGGCGGCCACCCCAAGAACGTGATCTTCCTGACGGCCGATGCATTCGGCGTCCTGCCGCCGGTCTCGCTCCTTTCTCGCGAGCAGGCGATGTACTACTTCGTAAACGGGTACACGTCGAAACTGGCGGGGACGGAGGCCGGGGTGACGGAGCCTCAGCCCAACTTCAGTCCGTGCTTCGGCGGACCCTTTCTTCCGCGCCCGCCCAAGGTCTACGCTGACCTGCTCGCTCAAAGGGTTGAGGAGCATGACGCGGACGTCTGGCTGCTCAATACCGGCTGGTCCGGCGGACCGCCTGGCGTCGGGAAGCGGTTCAACCTCTCCTTCACACGCGCAATGGTGTCGGCCATCCTCGACGGATCGCTGCGCGGAGCGCGGTTCGCGCCCGATCCGGTCTTCGGCCTGATGATCCCCCATGAAGTCGCGGGCGTGCCCAACGATGTGCTTCACCCGCGGCACACGTGGGCTGACAAGGCCGCCTACGACGCCAAAGCCCGCGATCTCGCGGCCCGATTCCGTGAAAACGACGCGAAGTACGATCTGTCTGATGCCGTGCGGGCAGCCGGTCCAGTTGCCTGAGCAGCCGCGAGCCTCGCGCCCCGCCTCCGCCCGGAAGCCGCTCGCGACTGTTGGACTCGGACAGCACTGGCCAATGCACGGCATCGTTTGTACGAAGTATCACGTGGATCGGGCATTTTGGGAAAAAGCGGGTGCTTTCGACGGTTTCTGCTTGTGCGGATACCCTGGATGTGGTATTCTGCACGTAGACCTGCTCGTGGGAGGTCGGCCGGGGCGCCTTCGCTGGACAATCTGCGGCGGAGGTGCTGGTTCGTTCTTATCAAGCACGTTCGGAATCTGAAGAATGGAGAGAATCATGGGAAACTGGAAAATGCGCGCACCGGTCCGCCTCCTCGCGCTGGGCGTGCTTGTGCCTCTGGCCGGGGGCTTCGGCCCCGCCGCCGATGGCATCGATGGCGTCCTCGCTGCGAGCGATGACCCGATCGCGACCTTCGCCGTGCCCGGCAGCGACGCCGTCGTGCGGTTGTGGGAAGCCCCGGGTGCAGCGGGCGAGTCAGCCAGGCACTTCTCGATCAGCCTCGACGGCCGGAACATCACGATTGAGCGGCCCGTCTCGCCGATCGTGCGGCTCAAGTATTCCTCGTTTGATCCGCTGACGGCCGAGCCGGAAGTGCCCGCTGTTCTGCGGGCCGACGCGGACAACCGCCTTTTCATCGTGCAGTTCCACACGCTTCTCATCGACGCGTACCGCGCTCCACTCGCCCAGGCAGGGGCGGAGTTGCTCAAGTTCGTCGCCGACCAGGCCTTTGTCGTCGAGATGGATGCGGCCGCGCGCACGCGCGTCGAGTCGCTGCCCTTCGTGCGGTGGGTCGGGGCAATGCATCCCGCCTACCGGGTTGATCCTGAACTGATCGAGACGCTTTTCCCGCGCGCTTATGCCCAGGCCGGCGCCGCCGCGGCGGAGGCTGGCGAAGGCGGACAGGCGGAGGCGCTCCTGGGCTTTGATGCGCAGGGCGAGCGCGAGGCCGACGTCGTCGAATACAGCATCATGATGACGCGCCGCGGACCGGTGCCGCAGAATGCCGTCGCCGACCGCATCATCGCGATGGGTGGTGAAGTGACGTTGCGCGTGCCCGAGAGTTACCGCATCGAGGCGCGGCTCAACGCGGCGCAGGTCGAAGCGGTCCTGCGGATGAACGAAGTCCTCTTCGTGGACGTGCCGGGCGAGAAGAGCCATGACATGGACATCGCGAGGCAGATCGGCGGCGGAATCTTCATCCGCGACACGCTCGGCTACACCGGCCAGGGCGTGCGCGCAGAGGTGATGGACGACGGCCAGCGCTCCACCCATGTGGACTTCCAGAATCCCCCGACGCTCTGGCACGGCACGCAGACCTCCGGCAGCCACGGCACGTCGACCTCGGGGATTGTCTACGGCAGCGGGACGGGCAACGCCCAGGGCACCGGCATGCTGCCCAACGCCGAGGCCAAGATCATGGCCACGTGGAGCCCGCAGCCCAACCGCTTTGCCCACACGGGCCGGCTGGTCGATCCGAACGGGCCCTACCGCGCCGTTCTTCAGAGCAACTCATGGGGCAACACGCAGACGACGCAGTACACCACCATCTCCGCCGAAATGGATGACATCATCTTCAACCACGACATCATCATCCTCAACTCGCAGAGCAATACGGGCAACCAGAACTCGCGGCCGCAGGCCTGGGCGAAGAACATCGTCTCCGTCGGCGGAGTCAATCACCAGAACACGCTCACCAAGAGCGACGATGCGTGGGGCGGCGCCAGCATCGGGCCCGCGGCGGACGGCCGCATCAAGCCTGATGTGACCCACTTCTACGACAACATCTTCACGACCTCTTCAAACAGCGACACGTCCTACACGTCTTCGTTCGGCGGAACCAGCGGCGCGACGCCCATCACGGCGGGCCACTTCGGCCTCTTCTTCCAGATGTGGCACGAGCGAGTCTTCCCCGGCTTCGGAGGCGGATCGTCCGTCTTCGCCAGCCGCCCGCCCGCCGCCACGGCCAAGGCCATCATGATCAACACCGCCGTGCAGTATCCCTTCTCCGGCTCGAGCCACAACCTCTCGCGCGACAAGCAGGGCTGGGGCATGGTGGACCTGCGCAACCTCTACGACCACTCCACGCGCATGCTCATCATTAACCAGACGGAGCACCTGCGCGAGTTCGAGTCGCGCTCCTACCAGATCAGCATCAGCCCCGGCGTGCCTGAACTGAAGGTGACGATGGTGTATCCCGACCCGATGGGCAACCCGTCTGGCCAGTTTGCGCGGATCAACGACCTGACACTCAAGGTCACCGCCCCGGACAACACCGTCTACTGGGGCAACAACAACATGCGCAACGCCAACTACACGGCATCCGGCGGCGCCGCCAACACGGTGGACACCGTCGAGAATGTCTTCGTGGAGAATCCCATGCCGGGGCAGTGGCGCGTCGAAATCACTGCTGCGGACATCAATGAGGACGGCGACCGCAGTACTCCGGAGATGGACGCGACCTTCGCCCTTGTCGTCACCGGCATCGGCGAGATCCCGATGCGTCTGGCCACGTCGCGCTTCGTCTCGGGCGTGTTCTGCGACGCCGAGGTCTTCGCCGCCACGCCCGGCCAGATCGTCGCCTTCATCTACAGCACGAGGGGGCGCGGCAGCACGTATGTCCCGCAACTGGATGTGACCATCGACCTGGCTCAGCCCGCGCTCGCGGGAACCCGTACGGCCGACTCAAACGGTTACGCCCTGCTTCGCAAGAGGGTGCCCCAGGGCACGCAGGGCGTCCGCGTCTGGATGCAGGCCGCAGAGTTTCAGCGCAAGTCCAACGTCGTCGAGCAGGTGATCGAATAGAGGCCTCGACCGGCTT
Source organism: uncultured Planctomycetota bacterium (assembly GCA_900696685.1). GTDB lineage: Bacteria > Planctomycetota > Phycisphaerae > Phycisphaerales > UBA5793 > UBA5793. The sequence goes on along the minus strand of CAADHA010000184.1, from coordinate 33,939 downwards.
CACTGGCTCAGAGATGACGTCCCCGCCCCGCGAGCCTCACGGTTCGCGGGGCGATTTGTTCGCAGTGGCGGCTCTGTGCGCAGCGCGGCGACTTCTGCTTCTCGCGGTTGAAGGAGCAGTCATTCCTGAGAAGAGCAGACCACCTGCGCACAGTCCAGATCCCCCGGTGGAGCGGGCCGAGGTCTGCTCCTGGGCACTCCGGCAGAAGTCACAACTTTTGTCCAATCCGCCGGAATAGGTTATCGGCTCGCGAGATTCTACTTGTATTCCGCGCGGTCTGGTGGTATCTTCACCGGACCGGCATGCGTGCTTCGTGTGGGTGTGCGCTGCTCTGCCGGATCCGGCAGAGGCGGAGTCGGGGGTCTTTATCGTCCTGATCGTTCGATCAACAGAAACGGGAGTGAGCAATGGGACACTTGATCTTCGGATGCAGGGGACGAATGGGCGCGTGCGTCATGCTGGCGTCGCTGGCAGGTGGGTTCGGCTTCGCGGCCGATCAGGTTGAACGGGCTTTGCCCGGCGGGGGGCCCGACGGGCTGCACTATGCAGTGCCCGGCTCGTCGGCTGTGATTCACCTCTGGGATTCCGTGGACGACGCCGGAAGGGCGACTCACTGGTATTCGATCGCCCTCGATGGCGTTCGGACCAGCGTCGAGCGTCCCGCCATTACCGACATTCGCCTCAAATACGGCTCGTTCGACCCGCTCGTGTCCGAGCCGGCCATCCCCGGCCTGCTTCGGGCCAGAGCGGACAACCGGCTTCACATCATCCAGTTCCACACGGCGATGATCGAGCCGTACCGCGCCGCCCTCGAGGCGGCGGGCGTGTCGCTGCTCAAGTTCCTCGCCAACCAGGCCTTCGTTGCGGATCTGGATAGCGCGGCGGTGGGCGAAGTCCGGTCCCTGCCTTTTGTCCGCTGGGTCGGTGCGTTCCACCCGGCCTATCGGGTCGATCCGAACTTGATTCCGGCCTTGCTTGCCGACGAGTTCTCGGCCGCGGGCGAAGCGCCCGGCCGCGAGGTCGATGAGCAGCAGGGGATGGTGATGGGGTTCAATCCGGCCCGTCGCGGTGCGGCGGATGAAGGCGTCGAGTACAGCATCATGATGACTCGTCGCGGCCCTGTGCCGCAGAATGCCGTGGCCGGCCGCATCATCGCCGCGGGGGGCACGGTGCATCAGACGATTCCTGAGGGATTCCGCATCCGCGCCACGCTCACGCAGCCGCAACTGCTCGCTGTCCTCAACATGAACGAGGTGCTCTACGTTGATGAGCAGGGCGCCCAGGAAAACGACATGGACATCGCCCGCGAGATCGGCGGAGCCAACTTCGTCCGCGACACGCTGGGCATGCTCGGTCAGGGTGTCCGGGCGGAGGTCATGGACGACGGCGTGCGTGCGACGCACGTTGACTTCCAGGGACAGGTCATTGTCCACCAGCAGAACTCGGGCGGCAACAGCCACGGCACATCGACTTTCGGCATCGTCTTCGGCGCAGGCATCGCCAACCAGCAGGGAATGGGCATGATCCCCAATGCCGAGGGCAAGATCATCTGCGACTACGACCTCGTGCTCAACCAGAGTTCCAACCGGTACCGGCTGACGGCGGAACTGGTCGACCCCAACGGGCCTTACCGCGCCGTGTTCCAGAGCAACTCCTGGGGCAACACGCAGACCACGCAGTACACCACCATTTCCGCGGAGATGGACGACATCTCCTTCATCAACGACATCATCATTCTCAACTCGCAGAGCAACACGGGCAACCAGAACTCGCGCCCGCAGGCGTGGGCGAAGAACATCGTCTCCATCGGCGGCGTCAACCACCGCAACACGCTCACCAAGTCCGACGACGGATGGGGCGGCGCGAGCATCGGGCCTGCCGCGGATGGCCGCATCAAGCCCGATCTCACCCACTTCTATGACAACATCTTCACCACTTCGTCGTCCAGCGACACTTCGTACACGAGTTCGTTCGGCGGGACAAGCGGAGCAACGCCGATTACGGCCGGTCACTTCGGCCTCCTCTTCCAGATGTGGCATGAGCAGGTCTTTCCCGGCTTCGGCGGCGGGGCGACCGTCTTCGACAGCAGGCCCGGCCTGGCGACAGCCAAGGCGCTGATGGTCAACACCGCGGAGCAGTACGCCTTCTCCGGCTCCAGCCACAACCTCTCGCGCGACAAGCAGGGCTGGGGCATGGCCGAGTTGCGCAACCTCTACAACCACCGCGACACAATGCTCATCATCGACGAATCCGAACTGCTGCGCGAACTTCAGACGGCGCGGTACACGGTGACGGTCGGGCCCGGCACGCCGCTGCTCAAGGTCACCATGGTCTTCAAGGATCTCATGGGCAATCCCTCCGGACAAGTGGCGCGCATCAACGACCTCACGCTCAAGGTCACTTCGCCGAGCAACACGGTGTACTGGGGCAACAACGACATGCGCAACAGCCTCTACACGCCGCCCGGCGGCTCGCCCAACACGGTCGATACCGTGGAGAACGTCCACATTCAGAATCCCGCCGAGGGCACGTGGACGATCGAAGTGACGGCTTCCGAGATTAATGAGGACGGCTGGGTGGACACGCCGGCCATGGACGCCGCCTTCGCACTTGTCGCGACCGGCATTACCGGATGGAGCGGCGGCATGCGCCTCGCCACCAGCGGCGCCTGCCCCGGCCAGGTCACCGCCTCCTGGAATGACGCGCCGCAGAACGTGGTCATGGGCCTGGTCTTCGCCCTCTCGACGGGCAGCGCCGTCATCCCCGGCGGACCCTGCGCCGGAACCGTGCTCGGTCTCGGAACCCAGCAACTGCAACTCGTCCGCACCGTCAACAGCGGCAACGGCAGCGGCTCGGTCTCCGGACAAGTGGCCAACAACAGCGTCTGCCTCGGGTATCTGCAGTTGGTCGAGAGCGCAAATTGCGGCACAAGCAACGTCGTTCGCGTCGGACCGTAGCGCGGTCGCGCCTTGCAACAAGGCGCGTGGAGCGAATTGACGCCTCGAATCGCCGCCGGCGCCCGCGTACTTCGCGGGTGCCGGCTTTCGTATGCTCTGGGGCCCCTCCCGTCGTTGCGGGTTGCTGGTCCGATCAGCACGGGGGAAGAAAAAAAAACGCCCGACGAACGGCAGAGCCGAACGCCGGGCCTCGTGGGGGGCGGAGTGGGAAGCGGATCACCCCTCACAACCACGCTGTCGCGGGGTCTATTCCACCGGAGAACGACAAATCACAATTGAAAAGGGGCGACCACCTGAACGGGTGGTCCAGTCAGAACTCGCGCGTGATTACAGCACATGCCAGGTCATCCAGCAGTTGCTGAGCAGCCGAGGGCGGCACCAGGGAAAGCTGGTCCCGTGCCTGCTCCACAAGTGAGGAGGCCGTCGCTCGCGCCGACCGAACCGCGCCCGACGCGAGGAGAAGCGCGCTGATCCGGAGAGGTTGGACCGTCCCGTTCGGCTGCGCCAGATGCTCGAGCATCTCGAGACGTTCGGTTGCATCCACGCGACTGAAGAAGTGAATCATCGGAAGGGTGAGTTTGCCCTTCTCAAGGTCGCGGCCAAGCGATTTGCCGACGACCCGCTCTTCGCCCACGAGGTCCAGCAGATCATCCTGAATCTGGAACGCGATTCCGAGGAGCCGCCCATAGGCTCCGAGCGCTTCGGCAACTTCAGGCGCGGCGCCGGCTTCCTCGGCCCCCAGGCGGCAACACAAGCTGATCAGCGAGGCCGTCTTTCTCTCGATGATGGCGAAGTAGGTCGCCTCATCAATCGACCAGTCCTCCCGGTGGTGAATCTGGAGCAACTCTCCAGCGCACAGTTCATTCGTCGTGGCGCCGATGCGGCGGTTGATGTCGGGCCGACCGAGGCTCGAACACAGGTGGAACGCGTTGGAAATGAGGTAGTCGCCGAGAAGTACGGCCGTCTCGTTTCCCCGCAGATGATTGACCGTGGCGGCATTGCGGCGAAGTTCCGATTCATCCAGCACATCGTCATGTACGAGCGTGGCCATGTGGATGATCTCGGTCACCGCCGCGAGAACACGATGTGAGTCGCCGACTGCGGTCGTCCACTCCGCGTCGTCGGCCCGGGCTGCCAGGCCGCACAGCAACGTCAGGGTCGGGCGAAGCATCTTGCCCTGGTACCGGGCTACGTGACGGCACAGGTCGTTCACGGCAGGCAGGTCGCTGGCCAACTGTCGCCTGAAGATCGTGCTGACTGCCTCGAGTTCGGCCTCGAGGAGCGTTCGGATTCCGTGGTACTGCTCGATCTTCTGGATCAGCCCGGCCATTGATCTGGAGTCCTTGGGGCGGGTCGGCCGCATGGTCTGGCCCAACCGGTCCGTCGGATAATAGCCTCTGGAAGGGCGATTCCGCAGGCACTTGGCTGGCCTGGGTGGGTCCCATCGGGGCAATCTGGGCAATCCGCTCTGTCACGGCCGAAGAATTCGGATCACTTCCGGCCCAAACTCGGGGAATATTCGGCCTTCGCTCCGGGTTTGGTGTATGGTTATGCCATCCAGAGTCTGATGCGCCCGGGTTGTGCTGACGCGGGTCAGCGTGGGGTGTGTTTTTCCAGAGACGAATCTGAAAAGGAGTGTTTCTCGTGAGATCCAGCAAATCGATGACCGGTCTTCTGGTCGGGACAATCACGGCATTGAGCCTGACCGCCGGCTCGGCCTTCGCCAATGACAATCGGACGGGTCAGGGCGCGACCGTGCCCTGGTTCGTTGAGCAGCCCGGAAACCTGGAGTTCAGCGGCTCAATGATCGCCCGCCCGGTGCAGAACGACCCTGCACGCAACAACGCGGCACGCACGATGATTCTTGAGAACTTCATCGTCCGCATGTACATCGATCTCAACGACGAGTACGTCTTCCAACTGCCGCAGGGCGTCGGGGAGAACCAGGCGGCTCAGGCCCTCATGGCCACCGGGCTCTTCGAGTACATCCAGCCCGACTGGATCTGCTATCCGCAACTCGTCCCCAACGATCCGTCACGCAACACCCAGTGGCATCACAGCCGCATGGAGAACTACGCCGGCTGGGACGTCCACGTGGGTGATCCCGGCACGCGCGTGGGCATCTGCGATACGGGTCTCCGCACAACCCATGAAGAGTTCGTCCTTCACCGTGCGACCGGCTACAACGCCGTGCGCGGGCAGTGGGAGAACCAGGGCGGCAATGTGCAGGACATCAACGGCCACGGCACTCACACCAGCGGCTGCGCCGCCGCCAACGGCAACAACGCCCGTGGCGGACTGGGCATCGGCTGGAGTCTCGGCCATCGCATCCTCCGCGTCAGCGAATCCAGCAACGGCAGCGCCAACTGCAGCACGCTGACCACTGCCGCGCTCGTTGCCGCCCAGAACGGCGACAAGTGCTCCAGCGTCTCCTACAGCGGTGTGACCGACCCCTCCGTCCGCACGACGGCCCAGAGCATCCGCAACCTCGGCGGCTTGCTCTTCTGGGCCGCGGGCAACAGCGGGCAGAACATGGGCAGCCCGCCTCGCGATAATGACGCTGTCATCGTCGTCGGCGCGACCACGTCGGGCGACGGTCGCGCTTCCTTCTCAAACTACGGCCTCTACGTCGACCTCTTCGCCCCCGGCGACGGAATCTACTCGACCTACAATTCGAGTAACAACTCCTACGCCACTCTCAGCGGAACCAGCATGGCCTGCCCGATCGCCGCCGGCGTCGGCGCCATGATCTACTCCAACAACCCCGGGTGGACCTCCCAGCAGGTCGAAGCCCTCCTCAAATCCTCCTGCACCGACATCGGCGCGCAGGGCGTCGACTCGATCTTCGGCTACGGACGCGTCAACCTCAAGAACGCCATGCAGGGCGTCGGCGCACCGATCGCCCTCGCCGTAAGCCCAAGGCCTCTGCGCGGCGGTGGAACGGTGACGTTCAACATCACCGACGCACGCCCCAACACCCAGGTTGCCGTCTACTACAGCATCCGAGGCCTCGGCAACACGTTTGTCCCCGAACTCAACGTGACCCTCGGCATCCTCGATCCGATCCGCGCCGGCGCCATCAAGACCAGCGACGGCAACGGAGCCGCGTCATGGGTCAACCTGCCTGTTCCGCGAGTCGGTCGCCGCATCTTCGTGTGGTTCCAGGGCGCTGAGCACAGCGGCCGCACCACGCCCATCATTGACACCTGGGTCGATCCCTGATCGCGCACTCTCGCTTCCCGCCGCGAGGCGCGAAGCGACTTCGTGAGACCCGACGCCCGTCCCGCGCTTCAGCGCGGGACGGGTCTTTTTTCTTCCTTCCCGCGCCGCGCCGGCCCCCCCGCGCACCAGGCGAATGCATGGCCGCCCTCCTGCCCGCGCGGAGGCGTCGGCGCGGATACTGTTGGATCATGGCAGAGAAGCGACCTGAGGCGGCCCTCCGATCATGAGCCGCATGATCATCTTCGACGATCGTGGGTACCCCGGCTGCGAAGCCTCGGTCGATCTTGCGCCGGCCGACGACCTTCGGCCCGTCTTCGACATCCGAACCGGAGCGGGAACAACCCGCGAGCGCCTCGAGCGCGAGTGGCCCGAGGGCCTCGCTGCCGTCCGGGTACCCGATGAACTTGAGGCGATCGCAGCAGAATCCTCGGGCTGCGCGGTCAACGTCATCCCGCACGGCGACCGTTTTTTCTGTGTCAACGGCCGCTGGACCTATCCCGCGGCTCAGTTTGAACTCACCTCGGGCGCGGCGCTCGTCGAGGCGGAGAGCGGACACGTCGTTGCGGCGCACCTCGACCGAAACGATGCGTTGACGTTCCTCAGCAGCGGCAGCCTGCCGGCAGGCGTTGAACGCCACGAGGCCAACGGACGATTCCTCGTCCGCCGGCCGTGGGAGATCATCGCCGCCCTACCCCGGATCCTCCATGTCGATCTGCTCGCCCATGCTGCACCGGTTCTCTCGGCCGCGCCGCCCGGCGTGACCATCCTCGGCGAGGGGCCGGTGAAGATTCACCCCACGGCTCGCGTCATGCCCCAGACCATCTTCGACGCAGAGAACGGCCCGATCGTCATTGACGCCCATGCGCTCATCCGGCCCGGCGCGACGATCATCGGCCCGGCGTACGTGGGCGAGCACTCGCAAGTCCTCGACCGCGCGCTCATCAAGGCCAACACGAGCATTGGCCCGTGGTGCAAAGTCGCCGGTGAGGTCGGCGCGACGGTTTTTCAGGGCTATGCGAATAAGGCCCACGACGGACACCTCGGCGATTCGTGGATCGGGCAGTGGGTCAACCTCGGCGCCGGCACCGTCAACAGCAATCTCCTCAATACCTACGGTGAGGTGCTCGTGCGCCAGCGCGTCGGCGGCTCGATGAGCCGCTCCGGCATGCAGTTCCTCGGCGCCATCATCGGCGACCACGTCAAGACCGCCATCGGCACGCGCCTCATGACGGGCAGCGTGATCGGCACCGGCGCAATGATCGCGTGCACCGCGCCGCCTCCCGCCTGCGTCGCGCCTTTCGCGTGGTTTACTGATGAAGGCAGCCGCCGTTACCGGATCGACAAGTTCATCGACGTCGCCCGCACCGTCATGGCCCGGCGCAACGTCGAACTCACCGGCGCTTTGGAACTGCGCCTCCGTGCCCTCTTCGCTGAGGCGGCGACATGAGCCCGAATCACGCCGCGGGCGGCAAGACCCTCTACATCATCGACTATTTCGCGCAACTCTTCCGCGCCTACCACGCCATCCCCAGCGGCATGAGTTCGCCGGTCACCAAGGAGCCGACGAACGCGACCTTCGGCTACGTCGGCATGCTCCTCAAGGTTCTGCGTGAGTACAAGCCGGACTACATCATCGTGGCGATGGACAAGTCCGGCGACCGCGAGACGTTCCGCTCGACCATCTATCCGGAGTATAAGGCCAACCGCGAGCCGCCCCCGCTGAACTTCCGCCCGCAGGCGACGCGCTGCCTCAAACTGACCGAGATGCTCGGCATCCCTGTCTTCGGCGTCGAGACCTTCGAGGCCGATGACGTGATCGCCTCGCTCGTGACGCGCCTTCGCGCCGAACATCCCGACCTCAGCATCCGCATCGTCTCGAAGGACAAGGACCTCGAACAACTGCTCGACGATCACGTCGCGATCGCGGATGTGCACAAGGATGAACTCATCACCGTCGAGTCACTGCGCGAGAAGAAGGGCATCACTCCCGAGCAGGTCATCGACATGCTCGCGCTGATGGGCGACGCGGTGGACAACGTGCCGGGGGTCAAGGGCATCGGGCCCAAGACGGCCGCGGAACTCATCCACCAGTACGGCTCGCTCGACAACCTGCTGGCGCATCTCGACGAGATCAAGGGCAGGAAGCGCGAGAACATCGAGGCCGCGCGCAATCTGCTTCCCATGAGCCGCCAACTTGTCACGCTGCGGCGCGACATCAAACTGGACTTCGACCTCGATCGGGCCGCCGTCCGCCTCGATGCGATCCCCGCCGATCAGGTGATTGCGGCCTTCAAGGAACTCGGCTTCAACCGCCTCCAGGATGAGTTGCGGGCCGTGGTGGGCGGCGAGGCGGGCGCAGCGTCGGAGGTCAAATCGCCGCAGACCGCGCCGCGTCAGCGGCCTGCACCCGGCGACGAGGGCGGCCTGTTTGCCGGACTCGCCGGTGAGGCACGCGTGGATGTGCAGGCGCAGCGAGAGACCAAGCGCGGCGCCTACGAGTGCGTCCGCACCGCTGGACAACTCGACGCCATCATCGCACAACTTCGCACCGCCGAGATCATTTCCATCGACACCGAGACGACCTCGATCAACCCGATGCAGGCGCGCCTCTGCGGCATCTGCCTGAGCATCGAGCCGGGCCGCGGATGGTACATCCCCGTCCGCTCGCCCGAGTCGGACTCTCACCTTGATGAGAAGGGCGCGCTCGAGCGCCTCGGTCCGATACTCGAAGATGCGAGTCGCCCCAAGGTCGGCCACAACATCAAGTACGACTGGATCATTCTCAAGCGCTGCGGCGTGCATCTGCGCGGCGTGGTCGCCGACACGATGATCGCCAGTTACGTTGTCGATTCGAGCCGGCCGAGCCACGGCCTCGACCCGCTTGCCCAGAGCCTGCTCAACTACCACTGCATCCCGATATCCGACCTCATCGGCCGCGCCGGACGCGGGCAGACGCAGAAGCGCTTCGACGAAGTGCCCCTCGACCTTGCCACGCAGTACGCCGCGGAAGACGCCGACATCACGCTGCGACTCTGGCGTCACTTCGAGCCTCAGATCGAGGCGATGAAACTGCGCCGGCTCTTCGACGACCTCGAAATGCCACTGGTCGAGGTGCTCGCGTCGATGGAGCACGCAGGCATCCGCGTCGATCCCGACATCCTTGACGCCCAGCGCGAACTGCTCCTCAAGCGCATCGACGGCCTTCGGCGGCGCCTTGTCGATGCGGCGCCGCATCCCTTCAACCCCGATTCGCCGAAACAACTCGCGGCCGTGCTCTTCAACAAGCCGACCGACGACCCTCCGGGCCTGGGCCTCAAGCCGCTCAAGAAGGGCAAGACGGGACCGTCCACCGACATCGAGGTACTGGAGAAGATCGCGATCGATCCATCGATCAAGACGGAGATTCCCGGCCTGATCGTCGAGTACCGCCAACTGACCAAACTCGTCAATACCTACCTCGTCGCGCTCAAGGCGGCGATCGACCCCGACACCGGGCGCGTCCACGCCTCGTTTCATCAGACTGTTGCGGCGACGGGCCGCCTCTCGTCGAGCGATCCGAATCTCCAGAACATCCCGATCCGCACGGAGGTCGGCCGACAGATCCGCGCCGCCTTCGTCGCGCCGCCGGGGTTTCAACTCATCACCGCCGACTACTCGCAGATCGAGTTGCGCCTGCTCGCTCATCTTTCCGAGGATGAGACGCTCATCGAGGCGTTCCGCAACGATCTTGACATTCACACAGCCGTCGCGGCCGAGGTGTACGGCGTCAAGCCCGAACAGGTCACGCGAGAGCAGCGCAACAGCGCCAAGATGGTCAACTTCGGGATCATCTACGGCATCACGGCCTTCGGCCTCTCACGCCGCCTCGGCGAGAGCGTGAGCAACGAACAGGCCGCGGGGATCATCGCCGACTACAAGGCCCGCTATCCCGGCATCGACCGCTTCATGCAGGAGTGCGTCGCCAAGGCGCATCGCCTGGGCTATGTGGAGACGATGCTCGGCCGCCGCCGCGCCGTGCCGCAGGTCGAGTCGCGCAACCCCGCCGAGCAGCAACTCGGCGAGCGCATCGCGATCAACTCCGTCGTGCAGGGCAGCGCGGCCGACCTCATCAAGTTGGCCATGATCGACCTGCATCGCCGCCTGCCCGAGGAGCACCCCGGCACGCGCATGCTCCTCCAGATCCACGATGAACTCGTCTTCGAGGTGCCGGAGAAAGACGTGGCCGAGGTGATGCCTTTCGTCATTGAGCGCATGGAGTCAGCGATGAAACTGCGCGTCCCGCTGAAAGTGGAAGCCGCCGCGGCGGGGAACTGGCTGGAAGGGAAGTAGCCGAACCGAGCCCCGACCGTGAGGGAGGGTCTTCGCCGTTCACCGACCTTCAACCGGCCGGCATCCGAGGTTGGGGCCGTCGCGTAAGATACCCGGTCGCTTCCATGCCAATTTCGCGGCCATCGCCGCCGGGAGGAATCATGTTTCGTACTGGTCTGTCGCTCTCGCTCAAACGACGCTTCGTCTCCACCCTCGCCATCGGCGGCGCATTGGTCCTCTGTCTTGCCGCCGCGCCGCCGGAGTCGCCGCGCGAAGTCGTCGTCGATGAGTATCACGGCACGAAGGTCGAGGATCCATACCGCTGGCTCGAAGGCGGGCTGCTTCTCCAGGAGTCCGACCCCGCCGGGGCCAAGGAACTCGACCAGCGCGTCGGCGAATGGACCGACGCGCAGAACGCCTACACGCGCCGCGTTCTCGACAACCTTCCCGGCCGCGCCGCGCTTGAACAGCGCATCGGCGAACTCATGAAGGTCGACTCCATCGGCGCGCCGCAGTCCTACGGCAACCGCTACTTCAACCGCGAGCGGCGCGGCGATCAGAACCAGTCGGTCCTGTACCTGCGCGAAGGGCTCGACGGCCAGCCTCGCGTCCTGCTCGATCCAAACGCGCTCGACGACAAGGGCCTCGTCTCGCTCGACTGGACGGCGCCGAACCATGACGGCACGCTGATGGCCTTCGGCCTCAGTTACGCCGGCAACGAACTGCCCGTGCTCTACGTGATGGACGTGGACAGCGGCAAGTGGCTCGCCGAAGAGATTCCCAACCGCGCCGGCGGCGTCTCGTGGCTGCCGGACTCGTCGGGCTTCCTCTACGAGTGTCTCGCTGATCCGGCCGACCCGTATTCGGCCCGCATCAAGTTTCACACGCTGGGCACGCACCATCGTCAGGACCCGATCCTCTTCGAGCAGTTCGACCAGACATGGGGCCCGGGCGCGTGGCTCAGCCGCGACGGCCGATGGATGATGCTCATCTACTGGACCGGTACGAACAGCAACGACATCTGGGTGATCGACTTCGACAAGTGGCGGCGGACCGGAAAGTTTGAGCGCACCGAGATCGCCATCGGTCAGAAGGCGACCTTCAGCGGCGCCGTCTACGGCGACACGCTCTACATGCAGACGACGCTCGATGCGCCGAACTCGTGCGTCTACGCCGTCGATCTCAACCACCCCGGCCGCGACAACTGGAGACTCGTCATTCCCGAGCGCAAGGACGCGGTGCTGGAGGGCGTGGGCACGGCCCGCGGCATGCTCGTCGCCTCCTACAACTCCAAGGCGCATTCACGCCTCGAACGATTCGACCTCAACGGCAAGCCGCTCGGCGAGATCCATCTCCCCGGCCTGGGCAGCGCCGGCGTGGTCACCAACGACGACCGCACGGAGGCATTCATCACCTATTCAAGTTTCAACGAGCCGCAGAGCATCTACCTGACTGACCTTGCCAGCGACAACCGCGAGTTGTGGGCGCGGCCGGATGTGCCCGTCGATCCCTCGCTCGTCGAGGTCAAGCAGGTGACCTACACGAGCAAGGACGGCACGCCGGTGACGATGTTTATCGTGCACCGCAAAGGGCTCAAACTGGACGGCAGCAACCCGACGCTCCTGACAGGCTACGGCGGGTTCAACATCTCCATGACGCCCTATTTCTCGGCCACGATGTTCCCGTGGTTTGAGGCGGGCGGCGTGATGGCCCTGCCCAACCTGCGCGGCGGAGGCGAGTACGGCGACGACTGGCACAAAGCCGGAATGCTCGAGAAGAAACAGAACGTGTTCGATGACTTCATCGCTGCGGGAGAATGGCTCGTGAGCAACCGCTACACGAGCCCGGATCGCCTCGCAATTGCCGGCGGTTCCAACGGCGGTCTGCTGACGGGCGCGATGGCAGTGCAGCGGCCGGACCTCTTCAGGGCGGTCATCTGTGCCGTGCCCCTGCTCGACATGCTGCGCTACCAGCACTTCCTCATGGCCCGCTACTGGGTGCCGGAGTACGGCAGCGCGGAAAGCCCCGAGCAGTTCCCCTTCATCGCGGCCTACTCACCTTACCAGAACATCAGAAAGGGCGTGAAGTACCCGGCAATCCTCTTCACCGCCGGGGAGAATGACGCCCGCGTCCACCCGCTGCACGCGCGGAAGATGGCGGCAGCGATGCAGGCGGCGACGGCCGCTTCGCCGACCGAGCGGCCCATTCTTCTTTGGGTCGATCGCGAAGCGGGACACGGCTCGGGCAAGCCCCTCTCGGCCCGCATCCGTGAGGTCGTCGATCAGAGACTGTTCGTGATGTGGCAACTGGGGGTGACGCCGACGCAGTGATCAGGCCGCGCCGCAAGACCCCAAGCCCGCGTTGCTTCAACGTGGGCTTCGGCAGGTACGCAGGATGTACGAGCCGCCCTCCGAAAGTGAGCAGACCCGCGCCGCCGGCCGGGCGATCGTGCGCGACGAACGCACCGGCCGCGAGTTCGTCAGCCCCTATCGCTATCAGCGGCAGTTTGAGGTGGAGGTTGAACAGGCCGGCAATCGGTTGATCGGAGAGCACGGAAGTTTCACGGAGCAGTTCGGCTGGCTGATTCTCTCGCTCTGGTTCCCTGCCTACTGGGTCGGGAGCCGGGCGATTGAGTTTGTCGGCGTGCGTCTCTCGTTCACGATCGACGCCATCGAGTGGACCAAGGCCGTCGGCTTTGCGCTGCTCGCGGCGACGGGCATTGCTGCGGCCGCCTGGGGATTCCGAGGACGTGCGCGCTTCCACAGGCGCCTCATCGAAGAGCGCCTCTGCTTCGAGTGCGGTTACTCGCTCATCGGACAACTCATCGACGATGACGGTCAAGGCCACTGTCCGGAATGCGGCAAGACGTTTGAAGTCGTTCGCTACCTCCGCCCGCCGAAGCGATACCATCGTGCAGCGATGGCACGGAAATCGGTGCGGGAGAGCAGCAATGGCCTATGACATCGATCGAAGCGACGCGGAGAAGCTCTCCCTCCTCATGCGCTCCGGCCACGGGCTGATCGTGATGGAGACGCACGAAGAGCGCCGGGCGGTGCGCCTCGTGCTCGAAGCGGCGCAGGCGATCGAGCAGCGCTGCTGGGCCTGGTCCATGGTGCGCGGCCTCGTGCCTCTCGACAAGCGCGAAGGGCAGGCGGCGGGCGGTACGATCGATCCCGCCCTCGCGCTCCTGCACCTCATCTCGTTGAGCGAGCGCTGGGTCGCGATCATGGCCGACCTGCAGCGCCACTTCACTGAAGCCAAGGTCGTCCGGGCCACGCGCGAAGCTGCGGAGCAGGCGCACCGCAACGGCAGCAGCCTGGTGCTCATTGCGCCGGCGGCGAATCTGCCCGCCGAACTCCAGCGACTCGCCTTTCCTTTTCCGCTGCCTCTGCCCGACTCCGCTTTCTTCGAGAAGCTCGTCAAGCGAGTCTACCGCGACGTCGTCGCCGGCAACGAGCAGGTCGAACACGAACTCAAGCGAGAAGACTTCGACCGCCTCATCGAGTCGCTCATCGGCCTCACCGAGATCGAGGCGGAGCGCATCATCCGCCACGTCATCCTGCACGACGGGCGACTCGACGCGGGCGACGTCGAGCGCGTGCGGCAGGCGAAGCGCGCCACGATGTCGGCGCAGGGCCAACTGGAGGTGCTGCCCGTCGCGGACAATCTCGACTCGCTCGGCGGGCATGAACGGCTCAAGGACTGGCTGCGCAAGCGCCGCGCGGCGATGTCGAGTAAGGGGCGCGAGTTCGGCATCGAGCCGCCGCGCGGCGTGCTCCTGCTCGGCGTGCCCGGCTGCGGTAAGAGTTTCTGCGCCCGCCTCGTCGCCGGCGAGTGGCGCCGGCCGCTGCTGCGCCTCGACGTCGGCGGCCTCTACAACCGCTTCGTCGGCAACACCGAACACAACCTCCGCGAAGCCCTGCGCCAGGCCGACAGCATGGCCCCCTGCGTCCTCTGGATCGATGAAATCGAAAAGGCCTTTGCCAGCGAGGGCAGCGGCGACGCGGACGGCGGCGTGAGCCAGCGCCTCTTCGGCACCATGCTCACGTGGATGAACGACCGCCGCAGCGACGTCTTCATCATCGCCACCGCCAACCAGGTCCACCGCCTGCCCACCGAACTTTTGCGCAAGGGCCGCTTCGATGAGATCTTCTTCATCGACCTGCCGCCCTTCGAGGCCCGCCAGCGAATCTTCGAGATTCACTTCCAGCGCCGCGGCCGCATGCCCAGGACGTTCGATATCGAGACTCTGGCCGGCCTGACGGAGGGCTTCAGCGGAGCCGAGATTGAGCAACTCATCGTCGATGCCCTGCACGTCGCGTTCTCGCGCAACGAGCAGCTGGCGACGAACCACGTCGTGGACGCCGCGGCCCGTACGCACCCCATGGCCGTCACGATGTCCGAGCGAATCACCGCGATGCGGCAGTGGGCCGAGTCGCGCTGCGTCCTGTCGCATGGGGACTGAGGGCAGGACGCCAGGGCACCAGGGATGGTTTTGCCGCGGCTCGAACGCACTTCGCCGGAGAGTCTGCGGGTGCGCGAACTCCTTCACCCCCGCATGATGCGATCGATCAGCCACGCGGCGAACATCGGCTTGGAGAGGCGTCCTGGCGACTCGTGCCGCCCGTCGGCGCGGATGAGCAGCCCGTCGATCTCGTCCGCGTCCATGGTTTCGAGCGGATTGGCGACGATCGCGTCGAGGCCCTTGCGCCTGATCTTGTCCGCGGCCGACGACATCAACTCCGCCTGGGTTTCGAGCGCAAAGCCGATGACGCGCTGCCCCGGTTTCTTGCGCCTGGCGCATGCTGCCACAAGGTCTGGCGTTGCCTCCATCTCGATGGTCAGACCCTCGGAGTGGCGGCGCAACTTGCCCCCGGGCGCCGGCTGCTTCGGCCGGTAGTCCGCTACGGCCGCCGCCATGACGAGCACATCCGCGTGCCCCGGCCAGAGATCGAGCAGCAACTCTTCGAGGTCCGCGCAGGTTCGGAACCTATCAACGCGGAGGCGTTCTGGAAAGGACGGCGGCGCCACCGTGTTTGGGCCGAGAGCAAGGATGACATCCAGGCCGACCGCGTGCGCAGCCCTTGCCAACTCGACCCCGAGCCGCCCGGAGGATCGATTGCCGATGAACCGCACGGCATCGATCGGCTCATAGGTAGGGCCGGCCGTGATCAGGACAGTGTCGGGCCTCGGGATGCTCGGCATGGAGTGACTCTATGCGGCCGGGCGTCGAGCCGGAACCGCTGTCCGGGGGTGGACGACGAGTGACAAGGCGGCTACGAATCCCTCTGGCGGGAAATGAAAAACCCTGCAGCGGTGGTGGGGGCCGCTGCAGGGCAGGTGTCGGGGGGCCGAAGATCCCGGGGGACGGGACGCCCCTCCAACGGTGAAGGCAATCCGGGGATGCGGCGTGAGGCGGCGGGGCCTCGCGACGATCGACTCTGCCATCGAGATCGATCAGTGCGACCGGAACTGAGTCAATCCATGCTCAGGCCGGCGAACGGTTCAGGGTCCATCCACTCGCCGTCGGACTGTTGGTGCCTCCCTTTCAGCCGCATCCCGGTTTCCGGCCGGCGAATCCCTGGCGCTGCCGCGCCGCATCGCCGGCCGTACGTCTGTTCACATTCATCGCTCAACTGCAACCCATGCTGTTGCCGCAGTTCATGCACTTGTAGCACGTCCCGTTACGCACCGTCAGGGCGCCGCATACATCGCACACCGGGGCATCACCCATCAGCTCGCCCATCGCCCGGTCGAGCACCGTGCGCGACCGCGTGCGCGTCTCGGTGACCACGATGGAGGAGCGATCGCCGTCATTCAGCGAGGCAATGGAGCACTCCTCGCGCTCGCGCGTGATCTCCGCCGAGGCATGGCCCGCGTGGGAGGTCGGCCGCGCCTCGCGCACCGCGACTTCGCCCGCGTTTCTCCGGGCGGCCGGATGATCCTCTCCTCCGTTCCGCAGCGGGGCAGCCTCGCTGCGATAGCCTGGGATGAACTGGATGCCCATCCACCTGAAGATGTAGTCAACGAGGCTCTTGGCGAAGGGAATGTCGGCGTTGGTCGTCATGCCCGCCGGCTCGAATCGCTGGTGCGTAAACTTGCCCACGAGGCTTTCGAGCGGCACGCCGTACTGAAGCGCCACGCTGATTGCCGTGCCCAGCGAATCCATCAACCCGCCGATGGTCGATCCTTCCTTGCTCATGGTGAGGAAGAGTTCGCCGGGCAGGCCGTCGTCGTAGAGGCCGACCGTCAGGTAGCCCTCGTGCCCGGCCACGTTAAACTTGTGCGTCAGGCTGCGGCGCGTGTCGGGCAGGCGCCGGCGCAGCGGCCGCTCCACAATTCGCTCGACGATCTTCTCGACGGTGCGCACACCGTCCCCGTCAAGGTCCGCAGCAATCGCCGCGACTGCGGAAACGTCTTGGGCAACCTCTTTTTTTGCTGAATCGAGGTCCATTTCATCCTCCTCGCCGCCTTCGATCGCCTCGGCGGCGGCGTCGCTCTTCGTGCTCAGGGGCTGGCTCAGTTTGCATCCGTCCCGGTACAGCGCGTTGGCCTTCAGGCCCAGTTCCCAACTCAGGCGGTAGCACGCGGCGATGTCCTCGACGCTGGCGCTGTTGGGCAGGTTGATGGTCTTGCTGATGGCGCCGGAGATGAACGGCTGGCTCGCCGCCATCATCCGGATGTGGCCCTGCGGCGCGATGAAGCGCTTGCCCTTCTTCCCGCATGGGTTCGCGCAGTCGAAGACCGGCAGATGCTCATCCTTGAGGTGCGGCGCTCCCTCGACCGTCTGCGTGCCGCAGATCGCCTCGTTGAGTGAATCGATCTGTGCAACGGACAGACCCATCTCGCGCAGCAGGCTGAAGGAGGGATTGTTCCGCGCCTTCTCGACGTCCACACCGAGTTGCCGCAGCAGGTCTTCACGGATCGACCACGCGCTGAAGGCAAAGCCGATCTCGAAGACCGAGCCGAGTTGGGCCTCGACAGCCGCAAGGTCATCCTCAGTAAAGCCCTTCTTCGCAAGCAGCGACTCAAACGTACCGCCCTCGGACCCCGGCATCGGAACATTCAACGTGAGCGATCCCATCACGTAGCGGATGATGTCGCGCACCTGCTGTTCTTCATAGCCCAGGGTCTCGAGGGCGGGTCGGAGCGAGTTGTTGGCGATCTTGAAGTAACCCCCGCCGGCGAGTTTCTTGAACTTGACCAGGGCGAAGTCCGGCTCGACGCCGGTGGTGTCGCAATCCATGAGCAGGCCGATCGTGCCCGTCGGCGCGATAACCGTCACCTGCGCGTTGCGGTAGCCGTGCTTCTCGCCGAGGTCGAGCGCCTCGTCCCACGCGCGCATGGAGCGCTGGAGCAGTTCATCGGCGTTGGAGAATCGCTGGCCGGCGCGTCGCGTCGCCGCGTGGTCGATGGGCACCGGCGCGATGCGGAGATTCTCATACTGCCCGCTGCCTCGCGCGAGTCCCTGCGCCGCCCGGCGATGATTGCGGATCACGCGGAGCATCGGCTCGCGGTTCTTCGCAAAGCCCGGGAACGGACCGAGTTGGCCCGCCATCTCGGCACTCACCGCATAGGACCGGCCCGTCAGCACCGCCGTCAGGCACCCGCACAGCGCTCGCGCTTCATCGCTGTCATAGGGGATGCCGGCCTGCATGAGCATCGCGCCGATGTTGGCGAACCCCAGCCCCAGCGTGCGGAAGTCGTAACTCAGCCGCGCGATCTCCTCGCTGGGGAACGCGGCCATGAGCACGCTGATCTCGAGCACGATCGTCCACAGCCGGATCGCGTGCTCGTAGCCGTCGAGGTCAAAGGTTGCATTCTTCGCATCATAGAAACGGAGCAGATTGATGGAGGCGAGGTTGCACGCCGTGTTGTCGAGGAACATGTACTCGGAGCACGGGTTGCTCGCGTTGATGCGGCCGCTCTCCGGGCACGTGTGCCAGGCGTTGATCGTCGAATCGAACTGCACGCCGGGGTCGGCGCAGCGCCACGCGGCATAGCAGATCTCGTCCCACAACCTCTTCGACTCGATGCAGTGGTGCAGTTGCCCGTCGGTGCGACGGTAGAGGTTCCACGGCTCGCCCTTGTCGAGCGCATCGAAGAACGCATCGGGGATGCGCACCGAGTTGTTGCTGTTCTGCCCGCTGACGGTGTAGTACGCCTCGCCGTTGAAGTCGTAGTCGAGTTTCAGCCCCAGGTCCGCGGCGATCTGCTGCTGATCCTCGGGCAGGACCTTGAGCCCATCGACCATCGCGGCGACCTTGAGTTCCTCGCGCACCTTCCAGTTGACGAAGGCTTCGATGTCGGGGTGGTCGAGGTCGAGGCAGACCATCTTGGCCGCCCGGCGGGTCGTGCCGCCGCTCTTGATCGCGGCCGCGGCGCGGTCGCCGATCCTGAGCCAACTCATGAGTCCGCTGCTCGTGCCGCCGCCGCTGAGGGGCTCGCCCTCGCCGCGCAGGCTGGAGAAATTGGTCCCCGTGCCCGAGCCGTACTTGAACAGCCGCGCCTCGCGCACCCACAGGTCCATGATCCCGCCGGAGTTGACGAGGTCATCACTCACGCTCTGGATGAAGCACGCGTGGGGTTGAGGATGCGTGTAGGCGTCGTCGGCGAGTTGCACCTGGCCGGTCGTTGGATCGACGATGTAGTGTCCCTGGGCCGGGCCGGTGATGCCGTAGGCCCAGTTCAGTCCGGTGTTGAACCACTGCGGGCTGTTGGGCGCGGCCATCTGGTGGAGCATCATGTGGCACAATTCGTCGTAAAACGCCTGGGCGTCCTCGGCCGTGTCGAAGTAGCCGTGCGTCTCCCCCCAGTGCCGCCAGCACCCGGCGAGGCGGTGAATGACCTGCTTCGCCGACTTCTCCGGCCCGGTCGCTTCGCTCCCTCTCCCCGCGGGAGAGGGTTGGGGTGAGGGCTTCTTCCCCTCGATGCCTTGATCCCCCGATGCCTCGATGCCTTCCTCCTGCGGCACCCCCGCCTTGCGGAAGTACTTGCTCACCATGATGTCCGTCGCCAGTTGCGACCACGACTCGGGAACCTCGGCGTCTTTCATCTCGAAGACGACCGAGCCATCAGAGTTGGAGATGCGCGAAGTCCGCTTCGCCCATTTCACCGTGGAAAAGACATCCGTGCCCGCTTTGGTGAATCGTCGGGAAATCTTCACAGTGGCGCCTTCCGTAATCTCTCTGTGCTTCTTCTCTCGAAGCGTCCGACAGGCGGACCACTTCGCTCATTCATCGTCAACATCTGCGCTTTGTCCCGCTCTGGGGACGTTCTTAGATCCCCTACTCCTGATGGACCGCAGCAATCTCTGAGCAGGTATCTCCCCACTTCCTCGCGCCCACCTGAGCCACAGATACACAGCAACCATTTGCAGTCCTCCCGGCACGAATACACCCAGCAGATTCGGTTCGCTCAAGCCGCTACCTGGCGGAAAGGCTAACGACAGTCCGACAGAAGCGATCAGCATCCCCACGATTGCAAATCGCTTGTCACCTGTCAGGCGGTCGCTTGCGCCGACTATTCGCGAGAGCAATCCAACACACCATGGGAAGATCATCGGAACTGCCAGCATCACCGCCATCCATATTACTTCTTGCTGACCGGACCAATCGTTGAACTCCTTCACGTAAATGATCGTGCTCGGTACAGCAATACATGCCCAGAGCACCAAGACGGACCACTCGCAGATTCGCAGCCACTTTGGCATTCGGATTGTCCTATTGGCTCTTCATTTGGCCGCAAGCCTCCGGGCTTGCTCATCCGAAAGTCTGAAGGTCCAGTTCTGTGCCGCGAATCCCCTGTACTCGAACGCAGACTTCCAGTCATCACGAAGCTCAGCAATGTCCTGCTGCGACAATCCGCTCTTCGTGAGAAATTGTTCAACTTGCTCTCCGCCCTTTTCTTGATTGCAGTCAATGCACGCGGGCACGAGGTTGTTCAGCGACTCTGCTCCGCCTTGTATCTGAGGATCAACGTGATCGACCGTCACCTCGTGGATCGAGAGCGGGATGCCGCAGTATGCGCAGTGCCCCTCAAGTCCGCCTTCTTCGGAGAACCAACCACATAGCACGAGCATCTTCTCGTCAGCCTTTCGGCTGACTCGCTCCAGCTCTTGGAGATCTACGCAGGGGTACAGGCCAACACGCGGCTGCTTGTTGAATTCGGCCCAGCGTTTCGACTTGAGTTTGTAATCCATGACAAGCGTGTCGATGAAGTTGGGATCTTCGTCCAAGTCGGCGACAAACGAATCTAGGTTCTTGCAGTCAATCAGCATCGAGAGTTCTGGATCCGCCTGCGCGAATTCGAACAACCGCCTGAGCAGGATTTGGTTAGCCATATCTAATCCACCTTCGGCAGCGTCAATCCGCCCTGGTCCTGGTACTTGCCGCTCTTGTCGGCGTAACTGCGTTCGCAGACTTCATCCGCCTTGAGGAAGATCATCTGGGCGATGCCTTCGTTGGCGTAGACCTTGGCGGGCAGGGGGGTGGTGTTGGAGATTTCCAGCGTCACCTTGCCGCGCCACTCGGGCTCCAAGGGCGTCACGTTGACGATCAGGCCGCAGCGGGCGTAGGTGCTCTTGCCCACGCAGATGACCAGCACGTTGCGCGGGATGCTGAACCACTCGACCGTCTCGGCAAGGCAAAAGGAGTTGGGCGGGATGATGATGTGGTCCCGGCCCGTCTGCTTCGTGTCGACCGTGACGAAGAAGTCATCGGTAAAGCGCTTGGGATCGACGATCGCCTGGCCGCCGTGGGGGGTGACGTTGGTGAAGATCTTGAAGACGGCGCCGACGCGGACGTCGTAGCCGTAGGAGGAGACGCCGTAGGAGACGGTTCCGGGCCTCTTGATGTTGTCTTCAAAGGGGCGGATCTCGACGAGTCTTCGGATCTGTGCGTCTGAGAGTACGGGCATGGTCGCTCTCGCGTTTTCTTTCAGGGGGCGTGAAATCGCGGCCGTGCGGCCGGTGTAGACCGGCTCCGCCGGGCGGCGTCACGCCTTCCTGACGTTAGGGAGTTGTCAGGCCTTTGTCCAGACGCCGGGCCACGTGCCGACCCGTCCCACCGGGTCGGAAGCCGCGACGCCGAGTACATCGGCCATCGGATATGATACCGCTATATCTGGTAGGCTCAACCCCTAGACTCACAAAATGTCGTGTTTTTCTCACGGTTTGCTCACGATCGGGGCGACAATCGCCGCAAACGGCTGAAACTGCGTTGGTTAGGCGTCGGAGGCCTCAACGAGATTTTTTTGCGGCGATGCGGACCTGTTGTGGATAGATTGGCGGCTAGTGTCATTTGCGCCCGCGCCGGCGGGGGCCGGCCACCAGATGTTGGGGTAGGGGGCGCGGCCGGAAGGTTTTGAGGCCTCACTCCATTGGGACGGCGCGAAGATGCGGTCTGCCGCGAACCGGGCGACCTGTGCGGGGGAGCGTGCCGCGTGTGGCGCTCATCACGCCTCCGCGCGCCGCGCTTCAACGTTCTGTCGCACTTCATTTACGGTGCTCCTGACATTCGACCTGACGCGCGCGGTTCCCAATGATTGGCCCGTGGCGCCGGCCCTTCGGTCGGTCATGGGGCCCAGAGCGAAAGGCATACATGGCGAACCTGTTTCTGATCCAGGCCATCACCGAGGCATTGCGCCAGGAGATGGAGGCGGACCCCGATGTGATCCTCCTCGGCGAGGACATCGGCATCAACGGCGGCGTCTTTCGCGCCACCGACGGTCTGTTCAAAGAGTTCGGCGAGAGGCGCGTCGTGGACACGCCGCTGGCCGAGTCGGGCATCATCGGCGCGGCGATCGGCCTCGCCATGGCCGGGCTCAAGCCCGTGCCGGAGATCCAGTTCGAGGGCTTCCTCGGCCCGGCGTACGACCAGATCGTCACTCATGCCGCAAGGTTCCGGACCCGCACGCGCGGGCGCTTTACGGTGCCGATGACGATCCGCGTGCCCGTGGGCGGCGGGATTCATGCGCCGGAGCTGCACAGCGACTCGCCCGAAGCGGTTTATGTTCACACGCCCGGCCTCAAGGTGGTCATGCCATCGAGCGCTTACGACGCCAAGGGTCTGCTGATCGCGGCGATCCGTGACCCGGACCCCGTCATCTTCTTTGAGCCCAAGCGCATCTACCGCGCGTTCCGCGAGGAAGTGCCCGATGAGCCTTACACCATTCCCATCGGCGAGGCAAAAGTGATCGAAGAAGGCAGCGACGTGACGCTGATCTCGTGGGGGGCGTCGGTGGTGCAGTGCATCAACGCCCTCGACCAGATCGAGTCATCCGTTGAACTCATCGACCTGCGGACGCTCTATCCTCTTGATGTCGAGGCGATCCGCAAGTCGGTGAGCAGGACGGGGCGGTGCGTGGTGGTGCATGAGGCGCCGCGGACGGCCGGGCTGGGCGCGGAGATCGCCACGCTGGTGCAGGAGCACTGCTTCGAGTATCTCGAAGCGCCGGTGCAGCGGGTGACGGGGTTTGACACGGTGATGCCCTACTACAAACTGGAACTGGAGTACCTGCCCGATACGCCGCGCATCGTCGAGGCGATCGAGCAGATTCTGGCGTACTGAATTGCGGCCGGCTGCGCCCAGCGCTGCCTCCGGCGCGACGAGAGCGAGAAGATCATGAGCGACACGGTTGATTTCATCCTGCCCGACCTGGGCGAAGGCGTTCACGAAGCGGAGATCATCTCGTGGAAGGTAAACGTCGGCGACAAGGTCGAGGAAATGCAGGTGCTCGCGGAGATGGAGACGGACAAGGCGCTGGTCGAGGTTCCAAGCCCATTCGCCGGCAGGATCGAAGCGCTGCACGGCAAGGTCGGGCAGATCGCTCACGTCGGCCAGCCGATCGTCACGTTCAGCGGCGCGACGCAGAGCGGCAAGGCGGTCAAGGGCAACGGGAGCGTTCCGACGCATGAAAAGAAGGAGGCGGCGCACGCACCTGTCTCGAAACCGCAGGCGGCCCCCGGAACAAAGGAAGCGCCGCCGCTTCGCGAGGCGGTGCACGCGCCGGAAGGCGAGCGAGAAGATGCCGGAACGGTCGTCGGGTCCATGGAGGGGCTGCCGACGCTCGGCGGAGGCGGCAAGGTCATGGCGACGCCGGCGGTCCGCCGCCTGGCGCGCGAGATGGGCGTCGACATCAACACACTCCGCGGCACAGGACGCGGCGGGCGCGTCACGGCGTCGGATGTCGAACGCGCGGCAAAGAGTCCCGCGCCCGCTGCGGCCGTGAAGAGCGTGCGCGAAGCCGCAAGCGGCTCGGCGCTGCGCGCGGTCAGCCAGCCGATCGCGTATCCGCCCGTGCCGGTCGATGCGTCGGGCACATCGCAGATGATCCCATTTACCGGCATTCGCCGCAAGATCGCGGAGGCACTCGACCGCTCGATCAAGACGGCGGTGCACTTCGTGGTGATGGACACGGCCGACGTGACTCAACTCGATCGTCTGCGCCGCCAGCAGGCACACGCGTCGGGAGAGAAGGTGAGTTTCCTGCCCTTCATCATCCAGGCGATGTGCCGGGCGCTCAAGCAGTTCCCGCAACTCAACGCCGTGGTGGACGATGAGAAGAAGGAGATCCACGTCAAGGGCGTGATCAACATGGGCGTGGCGGTGGATACGGACCACGGGCTGATGGTGCCGGTCATCCCCGGCGCCGATCGCCTCGGCATCCTGCCCCTCGGCCGGGCGGTCAACGAAGTCGCGCAGAAGTGCAAGAACCGCACGATCGGACTCGATCAACTCAAGGGCGGGACGATCACGATCAGCAACGTGGGCAGTTACGGCGGGGCGTTTGCGACGCCGATCATCAACTATCCCGAGGTGGCGATTCTCGCCGCCGGACGCGCCCGCGAGGCGGTCATGGCGCGAAACGGGGGGATATTCGTCGGCAAGGAAATGCCGCTGAGCCTGTCGTGCGATCACCGGGTGGTGGACGGCGCGTACGGGGCGAAGATGCTCAGCGCCGTGGTGCAGTTCCTCGAGAATCCGGAGATTCTCCTGGAGCCGGCGGGAAGGTGAGGGCTCCCGTAGGTCGGGACAAGGCTCTGCGCAGGCCCGGCGATGGAAGCGGCGCACGCGAGATGTGCGGCGTGCTCGGAAAAGTCGGGCCGCGCTTCAAGCAGCGGACCTGACCTACTCGTGCTTGGTCTCGCACAAGTAGAGCGCGTTGCCGTCGGGGTCGCCCAAGAACGCGAGACGGACGGGGTCGTCGTTCACGATCGGGCCGTGAAACGTCACGCCGCGCGATTTGAGTCGCGCGACCACCGCGTCGAGCGGCTCATCGACCTCGAAGCCGATGGAGATGGAGCCGCGCGCGCCCGGTGGCGGCGTGTGCGGGTTTCCGTGGTGCGGGTGCAGGCCGATCCCGAATCCGCCGCCTGCGTCCACTTCCGCCCACTCGTTGCTGATGCGGCGCACCAGTCGGAACTCAAGCGTTTCGGTGTAGAAGCGCACGGCCCGATCCATGTCGGAGACGTAGACGGTGGCGATCCCCGTGCGGAGCATGGCTGACCTCCGGAGCAGCGTAGACAACTCCGCATTGTACCACGGCATCAGATCGGCTTGCCGGTGAAGGCGACGAGGGAGCGCATGTAGTTGATGCGCTCGAAGGCCTCCGGGTTGGGGCAGTTCTCGCGCGAGAGGCTGCCCTTCATCTGCGCGACGCCCTGGTACTCGTGCTCGCCGAGCCAGGCTTCGAGGCCCAGGGCGAGCTGGGTGAAGTGCGCCGGCCCGTTGCGATAGAGAGCAGACGCGAGCAGGAGGGCGTCGGCGCCGACAAGGAGCATCCTGACCGCGTCTTCCACCTCGTGAATGCCGCTGGTCGCCGCGAGGTACGCTCCGCACCGGCCGCGAAGCATGGCGATCCACATCATGCTCAGGCGCGACTCGTACGACTGGCTCAGACACAGGTTGGGTCGGAACGCCAGTGCTTCGAGATCGATGTCCGGGTGGATGTAGCGATTGAAGATGACCAGTCCGTCGGCGCCGGCGTCCACGAGGCGCCGCGCGAAGTGGCCGAAGGAGGTGAAGTAGGGGCCGACCTTGACGGCCAGCGGGATGCGCACCGCCTTGCGCACCGCGGCGACGAGGTCGAGGTAGCGCCGCTCGACCTCTTCGCCGCTGTGGCGCGGGTCGCTGGGGACGAAGTAGACGTTGAGTTCGAGGGCATCGACGCCGGTGTCCTCGATGAGTCTGGCAAAGTGAATCCACCCGCCCACGGTCATGCCGTTGAGGCTGCCGATGAGCGGGAAGCGCACCGCCTGGCGCGCCGCCCGCAGGCGGCGCAGGTACTCCGTCGGCCCGACGTTGTAGTCCTCCAGTTCCGGGAAGTACGAAAGCGACTCGGCATAGGACTCCGTGCCGTACTCGTAGAGCCCGAAGACCTGCTGCTGCTGAAACTCAATCTGCTCTTCGAAGAGTGAGGGAAAGACGGCGGCAGCGGCGCCGGCTTCCTCCAGGCGCACCAGGAACTCGGCATCCTGGTTGAGCGGGCAGGCCGAGGCGACGAGCGGATTGCGCAGTGTCAGCCCGAGGTAACGCGTGCTCAGATCGACCTTCATGAGTGAATCTCCTCGGCCTCGGCCGGCTCCGGGTTGTGTCGCGTGACGCCGACCATCTGCTCGTAGAAACGCCAGCGTGCGTCGATGTCCGCCTGCGCCTGCTCGAAGAGCCGCTTGGCCTCGGCGGGATTGGATCGCTGGAGCATGGCGAAGCGCGCTTCCTTCTCGGCGAAGGTCTTGAAGGGCGCTGTCGGCTTGCGGCTGTCGAGGCGCAGGGGATGCAACTCGTCATGTGCGTTTCGCGGGTCGTAGCGGAACAGGGGCCAGTAGCCGGTGCTGACCGCATCTTTCTGGTGCGTCATGGCCGTGGACATGTCGATGCCGTGCGCGATGCAGTGGCTGTAGGCGATGATGAGCGAGACGCCGGGGTACGACTCGGCCTCGCGCAACGCGTTGAGCGTCTGAAGCGGATTGGCGCCCATGGCGATCTGGGCGACATAGACACTGCCGTAGGACATGGCGAGCAGGCCGAGGTCCTTCTTGCACGACTCCTTGCCGCCGCTGGCGAACTTGGCGACGGCGCCGCGCGGGGTGGACTTGGACGCCTGCCCGCCGGTGTTCGAGTACACCTCCGTATCGAGCACGAGGAGGTTGACGTCGGCCCCGCTGGCGAGGATGTGGTCCACGCCGCCGAAGCCGATGTCGTACGCCCACCCGTCGCCGCCGATGATCCATACCGTGCGCGGGACGAACTGGTCGGCGAGGGCCAGAAGGCGACGCGCCGCCGGCGAGGCGTCGCCGGCGAGACGCTGGCGCAGCAGGGCGATGCGCTCGCGCTGCGCGGCGAGGGCGGCTTCGTCCGTGCCGCGGCACTCGACGATCGCTTCGACCAGGCTCTCGCCCACTGCGGCCGACATCTGCCGCAGCAGCGTCTCCGCCATGGCCCGTTTCTGATCGACGCCGAGGCGGATGCCAAGGCCGAACTCGGCGTTGTCTTCGAAGAGCGAGTTGCACCAGGCCGGTCCGCGCCCCTCGGCGTTGCACGTCCAGGGCGTGGTGGGGAGATTGCCGCCGTAGATCGACGAGCAGCCCGTCGCGTTGGCCACGAGCAGCCGGTCGCCGAACAGTTGCGTGAGAAGTTTGAGATACGGCGTCTCCCCGCAGCCCGCGCACGCGCCGGAGAACTCGAAGAGCGGTTCGAGCAGTTGCGCGCCCTTGAGCGTCTCAAGGTGAACTGTTCTCCGGTCCAGTTCCGGCAGGTTGAGAAAGAAGTCGAAGTTGGCGCGTTCGCGCTCGAGGTGTTCGCGCTGGGGCGACATGTTGATCGCCTTGTGCTTGGCGACTTCCTTGCTGCGCGCAGGGCAGACGTCGACGCAGATGCCGCAGCCCGTGCAGTCGTCCGGGGCGACCTGGATGGTCAGGCGGTAGCCCGGGTGTTCCTTGCTCTTCCATGGCCGCGACTCGAAGGATTCGGGTGCGCCCTCCAGAGTCGACTCCGGAAACGCCTTGCTGCGGATCGCCGCATGCGGACAGACCAGCGGGCACAGGCCGCATTGCGTGCACAGGTCGGCGTCCCAGATGGGAATCTCCTGCGCGATGCTGCGCTTCTCGAAGCGGGTCGTGCCCGTGAGGAACGTGCCGTCCACGGGCAGGGCGCTGACCGGCAGCAGATCGCCCTTGCCGGCAATCATCATCGCCGTTACTCGCCGCACGAAGTCCGGCGCCTCGCCCGGAACTGGCGGAAGGCGGCGGTGCGATGCGCTTGCCGTAGCCGGGACCTCCACCTCGCGCAGAACCTCCAGCGAGCGGTCCACCGCCGCGAGGTTCCGGTCGACGACGCTCTGCCCCATCTTGGCGTACGTCGAGCGGATGAGGTCCTTGATGCGTGTGATCGCCTCCTCGCGCGGCAGGACGCCCGAGAGGGCGAAGAAGCAGGGCTGCATGACCGTGTTGATGCGGTTGCCCAGTCCGACTTCGCGCGCCACGGCTGTCGCGTCAACCACCCACAAGCGAAGCCTCTTCTCGATGATCGTCTCCTGTACTTCGCGCGGCAGGCGGTCCCAGACCTGCTTTTCGTCGTACGGGCTGTTGAGCAGGAAGGTCGCGCCCGGCTCGGCCAGTTCGAGCACGTCCATGCGCTCGAGGAAGTGGAACTGGTGGCAGGCGATGAAGGAGGCTCGCTGGATAAGGTAAGTCGATTCGATGGGCCGCGGCCCGAAGCGCAGGTGCGAAACGGTGACCGCCCCGGCCTTGCGCGAGTCGTACACGAAGTAACCCTGGGCCGCGAGGCCGGCATACTCCCCAATGATCTTCACGCTGTTCTTGTTCGCGCCCACCGTGCCGTCGCTGCCCAGGCCGTAGAAAACCGCGCGGACGGAGTCGGCCGATTCGGTGATGAAGTCGGGGTCCCACTTGAGGCTCAGGTGCGTGACGTCATCGACGATGCCGACCGTAAAGCGCCGCCGTGGCTTCTCCCGTGCGAGTTCGTCGTAGACCGCCGCAGCCATCGCCGGTGTGAACTCCTTGGACGAAAGGCCGTAGCGCCCGCCGATCACTTCAATTCTCTGTGCGGCCGTCCACTCGTCGTTGAGCGCGGCGACGACGTCGAGGAAGAGAGGCTCGCCGCCCGCGCCCGGCTCCTTGGTCCGGTCGAGCACCGCGAGGCGCCGCACCGTCACCGGGAGGGCGGCGACAAACGCCCGCGCATCGAAGGGACGATACAGCCGGACTTTCAGGAGGCCGACCTTCCCGCCTTTCGCGTTGAGTGCGGCCAGAGCCTCCTCCGCCGCGCCCACGCCCGAACCCATCATCACGATGACGCGCTGGGCCGCCGGATCGCCGATGTACTCGAAGAGGTCGTAGCGCCGGCCGGTCCTGCCCGCAAAGTCGGCCATCGTCTCGCGGAGAATCCCCGGCGCCGCGTCGTAGAAGGGATTGCAGGCCTCGCGCGCCTGGAAGAAGACATCGGGGTTCTGCGCCGTGCCCCGCAGCACCGGCGCGTCGGGATCAAGCGATCGCTCCCGATGCGCGCGGATGAGCTCATCGTCGAGCATGGAGCGCACCGTTTTGTCGTCGATGCTCACGATGCGGTTGACCTCATGCGAAGTGCGGAAGCCGTCAAAGAAGTGGAGGATGGGCACACGGCACTTGAGCGTGGCGCTGTGGGCGATGAGGGCCATGTCCTGCGCCTCCTGGACGGAGCACGAGCAGAGCATGGCCCAGCCGGTGGAGCGGGCGGCCATGACGTCGCTGTGGTCGCCGAAGATGGAGAGGGCGTGCGTGGCGATGGTGCGCGCGGCGATGTGGAAGACCGTGGGCGTAAGTTCGCCGGCGATCTTGAACATGTTGGGGATCATCAGCAGCAGTCCCTGCGACGCCGTGAAAGTCGTGCAGAGAGACCCGGCCTGGAGCGCGCCGTGCACCGCGCCCGCCGCCCCGGCTTCGCTCTGCATCTCGACCACGCGCGGCGTGACGCCCAGCGCATTCGGGCGGCGCCGCGCTGCCCACGCATCGGCCAGTTCGCCCATCGGCGAGGCCGGCGTGATCGGATAGATTGCAATGACTTCGCTGCATCGGTACGCCACCGAGGCGCACGCCTCGTTGCCGTCCACGGTAATGTATGAATCGCTCATTTTTCGTCGGGTTCCTTGTCCGGTCCGATTCGTCCCCGCCGGGCGCAGGGGGCGTCCGGTTCATCGGCTACCGGCAGGATATCGTACTACGACGGCGAGGGACCGCAGGGCCGGCGGGCGCAATCGGGTTGCTTTTCCTGTTCCGGTGGCTGTCCGGACGGGTTGAACTGCCGATCGTCGCGTTTTTGGGCCGCCTTTCGATCAACTGGGAGGACATGGATGTCGCAACACACCTGGCGGTGGCAACTCCTTCGCGCCGGTTCCTTCCGACTCGATGGCGGAACGATGTTCGGAATCATCCCGCGCGTCCTCTGGCAGAAACTTGCGCCGCCCGACGACCGCAACCGCATCGCCCTCCAGACCAACTGCCTCCTCCTTGAGGACGGGCGCCGCCGCGTCCTCATCGAGACGGGCTACGGCAACAAGTTCGATGCGAAGAACCGCGACATCTTCGCCCTTGAGGACCGCTGGATCGGCACCGCCCTGGCCGAGGTCGGCCTCGACCGCGCCGACATCGACGCCGTCATCGTTACGCATCTGCACTTTGACCACGCTGGCGGGCTGACGTTTTCCGATCCTGCGGGCGCACCTCCCAGGCCTTCGTTTCCCAATGCGAAGGTGTACGTCCAGAGAGTCGAGTGGGAGGATGCGCTCGCGAACAAGTCCACGATGACGCGCACCTATCTGCGCGACCATCTCGACCCCGTCGCGGACCGTGTCGTCCTGCTCGAGGGCGAATGCGACGCGATTGACGGCATCTCCGTCTTCCCGACGCCGGGGCACACGTGGGGCCAGCAGGGCGTGGTCTTCCGGGATGAACATGGGACGGTTGTCTTTCCAGGCGACGTGATGCCCACCGCCTCGCATGTCGGCGCAGCGTACAACATGGCCTACGACGTGCTTCCTTACGACAACATCTTCACGAAGCGCCGGCTTCTCGCGCGCTGTGCGGATGAAGGCTGGCGCCTCGCCATCGATCACGAGCCGGGGCATCCGCTCATGCGGGTCAGGCATCACCCGGATCGCCCGGATCAGTTTCTCCTCGAGCCTTTCGGCACGAGTGGTGTCTAGCCGCGTCCATTCATTCAATGGCGAGGCCAACGTCTGCGGTCTGCACCTGATTCCCGCCCCGCGCCGGGTTCGAATGCCGGCGGACAGGCCGCGATCGCAGCACCTTCGCCTATCCTTCTGTTCCCTTCGCAGATATAGGTTCCTGGCTTTTGGAAAGTGCGCCGATGCAGGAGAAGTGGTCCAGGGCGATTGCCTACTCGACGCGGGCGGCGGTGAGCGTGGCGGTCCTGGCCCTGGGGGTCTCGATCTTCACGCTGCTGGAGCGGACCCGCCCGCAGGTGCCGCGCACAACGAACGGACCGCTCGAGCGTCTTGTCGAGGTGATGGTGGCGCAGCCCGTGGCGACCGCGCGCCTCTGGGAGGGGTTCGGCGCCGCGGAAGCGCGCGACATGGCCGATATCGCCGCCGAGCTCCCCGTCATGGTAGTTGAGAGGCCCGACACGACGGAGCCCGGCCAGCCTGTTCTCGCCGGTCAGATTCTCTTTCGCCTCGAGGATCACGACTACGTTCAGGAACGCGAGATCGCACGGCAGAACCTGGCGAGGCTCGAAGCCCAGCGCCTCATCCTTGACGCCGAAAAGCGCAACTGGACAGATCAACTCGAACTGAGCCGCGAGGAAGTCGCCGTGGCGAGGATGGAGTTCGAGGCGGCGAGCGAGGCGCTGGCCCGCGGCGCCGGCAATCCGATCGAAGTGGATCGGCGCCGCCGCGAGCACAACGCCGCCCTGCGCGCGCTGCGCACCATCGAAGAGCAGGTCCAGAAAATCCCCCTCCGCCGCGCCGAACTCGACGCGTCCACTCAACTCGAGGCCGGACGCATCGCCATCGCGCAGCGCAACGTCGAGCGCTGCACGATCCGCAGCCCGATCGACGGCATCCTTCAGGATGTGCGCGTGCACGCAGGCGAGCGCGTCGTGGCCGGGCAGGTCGTCGCCCGCGTCGTGAGCCTTCGGCGAATCCGCGTCCCCCTGCGCTTGCCGCAGTCGGCCCTCGGATCAGTGCGGCCCGGCGACCGTGTTGAACTTTCGGCCGAGACGCTTGGCTGGAACTGGGCCGGCGTGATCGAGCGCCTCGCCCCCGAGGCGGAGGCGTCGACGCGCACGCTCACCGTCTTCGCCCAGGTGATTCAGGACGAAGGCGAGACCAGGCCGCTCGTGCCCGGTCAGTTTGTCAAGGCTGTTGTGACTTCCGCGAGCATTGAGCGCTTTGTAGTTCCGCGCGATGCCGTATCCGGCGACTGCGTCTTTCTGGATCTTGGGGGGTTGGTCGTGAGGCGGCCGGTTGTCGTCGACTATCACGTCCGTGGCGCATTTCCGCAGCTTCATCCGACCGTGCAGGAATGGGTGGTGCTCGGCGGAGCCTGCGGCCTCGAGGCCGGCGATCGTGTCATCCTGCAGAACGTCGAAGAGCTGCGAGTCGGCGAGCGCGTTGTGTCGGCAGAGGCGGCGAACATCAGCGCGACGGCTCGATCGGCGCCGGCGGGGCAGGAAGCCCAGCGCCCGCCCGGCCCATGAGTGAAGGCCACGACCATGACGCACGAACGCGCTGACGGGCTTCCTGAGAAGTTGACGCTTACGTCGTTCGGCGTGCGCCAGCCGGTCCCCGCCAACCTCCTTTACATCGCGATCATGCTCCTCGGGCTGATCTACGGCTCGACGCTGAGGCGCGAGTTCTTTCCGGAGGTCCGCCCCAACCTCGCCGCGATCACGGCGGCATATCCCGGCGCCAGCCCGAAGGAGATCGAAGAGGGCCTCATCCTCAAAATCGAGGACAAGGTCGCCGAACTCGACGAGGTCGTCGAGATCAGGAGCACGATCGTCGAAGGCGTCGGCACCGTAGTCGTCGAGTTCCGCCGCGACATCAAGGACATCGATGATGCGGTCAAGACCGTCGAATCGGCGATCAACTCGCTCACCGACCTGCCCGAGGAGGCGGAGCGCATCCGCACGGTCAAGTTCGATCCCAAACTCCAGGTGATCCAGATTGCACTCTGCGGAGACGGGGACGAAGGTGACCTCAAGCGCGCCATCCGCGAGATCAAGGAAGACATCAGGTCGCTCCCGGGCACGGGCAACGTCGTGGTCGGCGGCATCCGCGCCGATGAGATCACAGTGAAGGTGCGCCCTGAGGCGCTCCTGCGCCACAACCTGAGCCTCACGGCCGTCTCCGATGCCGTGCGCGACTGGATGAAGGAAGTGCCGGGCGGGACGGTGCGGACCGGCGCACAGAACATCCGCATCCGGACGATGGGCGTCGCGGAGCGCGCCGCGGCCGTGCGCGACATCATCGTGCGGAGCGATGCGGCTGGAGGCGTGGTGCGACTTGGAGAAATCGCGGACGTCACCGACGAGTTTGAGGACGTTGAAATCCGCACCCGCCTCAACGGCAAGCGCGCCGTGACGCTGACCGCCTTCAACGTCGGCGAGGGCGATGCCGTCAAGGTCGCGGAACTGATCCGCGCCTACGCGGCCGGGCGCACCGGCGGCAAGCCCTTCGAGCCGCGCTGGAGTGACCGCTGGAATGCCGTGGTCAATGCGATGATGGAGAGCGGCTACCGGAAGCAGTTGGCCGCCCATGAAAAGAAGGCCGCCAAGGGCGAAGCGGAGGGCGCACCGCCCGCGCCGCCGGCGCGCGTCCGCAGCGCGCGGCTCGCGGCTTACGAACTCGGCGCCTCGCGCACCACGCCTCTGCCCGGCGAGATTGTCCTCTTCAGCGACCTGGCCCGCTTCATCGAGGGCCGACTCGACCTCCTCACGCGCAACGCCAAGTGGGGCGCGATGCTCGTCTTCCTCACCCTGCTTGTGTTCCTCAACCTGCGCGTGGCGATGTGGGTGATGCTTGGCCTGATCCTCGCCGTCCTCGGTACGCTGGCGTTCATGGCGGCGATCGGCGTCACGCTCAATCTCCTCACCATGTTCGGCCTGATCATCGTGCTCGGCCTGCTCACCGACGACGCCATCGTCGTGGCGGAGAACATCACGGCCCGCTATGAGAAGGGCGAACCGGCGCTCGTCGCCGCCGTGCGCGGGACGGGCGAAGTGGCCTGGCCTGTTGTCGCCACCGTCACCACCACCATCGCCGCGTTTCTTCCGTTGGCCATGATCGAAGGGCAGATCGGCGACTTCCTCGGCGCGCTGCCCGTCGTCGTCGCCTGCGCCCTGACGGTCTCGCTGCTCGAGGCGATCATCATCCTCCCGGCGCACATGGGCCACAGTCTCGCCCGCGTCGCCCGCCGCCCGAGACCGTGGATCGG
>CAADHA010000183.1 GCA_900696685.1 uncultured Planctomycetota bacterium | reverse complement strand
ACCCCGTGGACACGGGCCTGACGGTCTGGGGCATCGCACCGGCCCGCCCCGGCCGGCGCAACACCATTCAGGTCAACCACGCCACGCCCGGCGGGCGCGTCTCGCTCCTCTGGGGCACCGCCCGCACCGAACCGCAGCCCCTGCAACAGTGTCAGGGCGCGATGATTGACATCGCCGATCCTCGACTCGCCGCCACCGCCGTCGCCGGGCCGGACGGCCGCGCCTTCGTCCGCATCAACATCCCCGCGCCGACCGAGGGCAACTTCATCCTCCAGGTGGTCGATCACCGCTCCTGCGAGGTCAGCCCGCCCGCGTGGACGCTCATCAAGGCGCAGAACTGATCGCGCCGAGGGCGTCATGCGCAGCGCTCGATCAGACCGCCAGGCGCCGACGTCCGCGCGGCGGTCATGGTCCATTTCACCGCGTGTAGTAGTCGAGATTGATCTGCGTGAATCCGCGCCACTCGGCGGGAAGGTCTTCCTGCGGGTAGATGGCCTGGACAGGGCACTCGACGACGCACAGGCCGCAGTCGATGCACGTCGCCGGGTCGATGTAGAGTTGCGTTTCGGTCTCGAACTCCGGCTCATCCTTCGTGGGGTGGATGCAATCGACGGGGCAGACGCTCACGCAGGAGGTGTCCTTGGTGTTGACGCAGGGCTGGGCGATGACGTGGGTCACGAAGGCGTCCTTTCCGCCGGGTCGCGGATCGGTGGATGATACGCCGGTGAGAAAACAACCGAGGACGCCTTGAGAGGCGTCCTCGACTGTGATTCGCGATTGAAGTTGAAAGGCACCGAGACGGGATTGAGGTTTGCGGCCGAGGAAGGCGCCGAGGCGAGTTCCTCAGCCAGTTGTGAGAGGCCTGAGGCCTCAGCCCATCTTCTTCGTGGCCTTCTTGCGTCGAGCCTTCTTGCGGGACTTCTTGGCGGTCTTCTTCTTCTTGCCGGCTTTCTTCCTGGACTTCTTTTTCGCCATCTGAGTTCTCCTTGGATGGAGGTGTCGGAGCAGAACGCGAATCGATGGTCTCGGTGCCGGCGACCCACACACATCGGGTCGCCGGTTAATTTGTACCACTATCGGATGCGTTCCACTACTCCCTTGAAACAAAAACTTTCAAGTCGGCCGGCCCGCGCGCGGCGCCGACGCGTTGACCGCGGCGCGGCGCGCCCGAATGATCCGGTCATGTCCGACTCCGCCGCGGCACGCGCTGATGTCGTCATCATCGGAGCAGGAGTCGCCGGACTCTGGCTGGCGCATCGTCTGCAACGGCTCCACCGCTCGGTTGTTCTCCTCGAGGCGCACGCCGTCGGAAGCGGGCAAACGGCTGTTTCTCAGGGCATAATTCACGGCGGCACGAAGTACGCGCTCACCAACGCGCTCACCGGCGCATCGGAGATCATCCGCCCGATGCCCGCGCGCTGGAAGGCGGCGCTGAGCGGGCGCGGCGAGATCGACCTTGGCGGCGCCGTGATCCTCTCGCCGCGCCAGCACCTCTTTTCGACCGCCGCGCTCACTTCCCGCATGTCGCACTTTTTTGCAGGCCGGGTGATGCTCAGCCGCGTGAGAACGCTGCCGCGCGCGCAGCACCCCTCCCTTCTCGCGCACGACGCCTTCCGCGGGTCGGTGAGCGAGATCGACGAAATCGTCCTCGATGTTCCCTCGCTCACCACCGTACTGGCCGACAACCTGCGGCGCCCGGTGCTGCATGTGCGAGGCGAGAGCCTGCGTCTGGAGGCGCCGCGCGAAGGCGGCGAGCATGCGAGCGTGATCGCGCAGAGCGCCGGCGAAGGCGGCGGCAGGAGAGTGTGCCTCGAGGCCGCGGCCGTGGTGTGCGCCGCGGGTTCCGGCAATGCCGCTCTCCTCGCTCAGGCCGGCGTCGAGGCCTCCGCCGCGCAGAAGCGCCCGCTGCACATGGTGCTCGTCCGCGGCGCCCTTGAGCACCCGATCTGGGCGCACTGCCTCGGCGCCGGTTCGCGCCCGCGACTCACCATCACCTCGCACGACTGGGCCGACCCGGCCCGGCGCGTCTGGTACCTCGGCGGGGAGATCGCGGAAACAGGCGTGGGCCGCACGCGCCTCGAGCAGATCGCCGCCGCGCGGGACGAACTCGCCGACGTGCTGCCCTGGGCGCGACTGGACGGCCTCGAGTGGGACGCCTTCCCCATCGACCGCGCGGAGGGCGCGGAGAAGTCCGGCCATCGGCCCGACGGGCCGACCCTCCTCCGGCACGGGCGCATCCTCTTCGCCTGGCCGACGAAACTCGCCCTCGCGCCCCTCCTTGCCGACATGATCATCACGCATCTCGAAGCAATGGGAGCGCACGCTCCAGAGGCCGACCTCGCAGCACTGGACGGCTGGCCGCGACCTCCCTGCGCCCTGCCGCCGTGGAAGGAGGATCGCCAGTGGCATACCTTCGACCGTTAGGGCGCACCGGACTGCTCGTCTCGCCCATCGGGCTGGGCACGGTGAAGTTCGGGCGCAACGAGAAACTGAAGTACCCTTTCCCTTTCGACCTTCCCAGTGATGAACAGATCGCCTCGCTCCTTCGCTGCGCTCTCGATGTCGGCGTGAATGTGCTGGACACGGCTCCGGCCTACGGCACGAGCGAAGAGCGAATCGGCTCGCTCCTTCCCGGCCGGCGCGATGACTGGATCCTCATCACAAAGTGCGGCGAGTCCTTCTCGCGCGGCCGCTCCACCTGGGACTTCTCGCCCGAGGCGACTGTCCGCAGCGTTGAGAACAGCCTGCGGCTTCTGCGCACGGATCATCTCGACGTTGTGCTTGTCCATTCCGACGGGCGGGACCGTGAGATCATCGAGGTCTTGGGCACGCTCGATGCGCTCGCGGACCTCAAGGCGCGCGGGCTGATCCATGCCGCCGGGATTTCGACCAAATCCGCCGAAGGCGGGCTGGCAGCGCTGGGCAAGTGCGACGTGGTGATGATCACGCTGAACCTGCAAGAGCAGGCCGAAGCCGTCGTGGCGCAAGCGGCGGCGAAGGCGGGCTCAGGCGTGCTGGTCAAGAAGGCGCTGCTGAGCGGGCGGCTCGACGAAGCGGCCGGAAGAGGTGATCCGGTTCAGCGTTGCCTTGAGTTCGTGCTCGGGACTCCCGGCGTCCACTGTGCAGTGATCGGAACGCTCAGCGCAGCCCATTTGCGCGGGGCCGCTGAGACAGCGCGGCGCATTCTCGCGCCGCGCGGTGCGAAAGGCTGATTGAGGACAGACCGGCTATTGGCGCGAAGACTCGCCGCGCACGTGGTGCGTGACGCGCCCGCTGACCCAGACGGAGTTGTGCCCCTCGTAGAAGCCCGACTGCATTCGATTCGACGCCGGATCGACGATGATGCGCATAGGCAATTGCTCGGGCGGTCCCGCCTCGACGAGCACATGGAAGGGGCCGCGGTCGGCAAGGAGCGGGTATTCCGGTCCGAGTTCGTCGATGCGGACTCGCCGCCGGCTTGTGCGCATGAAGCGGCCGGGCGGGTAGACCAGGCTCCCCCAGCGATCGGTGACGCCGTAGGGCCTCGAATCGGCCGGGCACGTCCACCACGACATCTCCTTGACCCCGTACTCCCCAAGCGTCGTGTTCAGAGCGGGGAATGAAGGATCGCGCAGAGGTTCGTAACCGGCGAGGGGCAGCAGGTCGTTGGACGTGCCGAGATACATCGTGATCGCCTGGTGCAACTGGCGCAGGTTGTTGCTGCAGCGCACCAGCGGGGCGCTGTAGCGCATCGTGCGATGCAGCGTCGGCAGCATGATGGAGATCAGCACGCCCAGCACCATCAGCGCAACAAGAATCTCGACGAGCGAATATCCGCTGCGTCGCGTGCGGTGCCGGCAGGCGCCCATGACTTCTTGCACGCCGGAAACTGGCGAGCGGCACATCGGATCAGACTCCCCCGGAGATCGCGCCCGACGACCGGCACAAAGGCCGGACCGGCATTCTCCGTCTTCTCCCCAACAGCCGCGAACGCGGCCGGGGCGCTGAATCGCCCCGCAGAACCTGCCCGGCCCCTCCGGACCGGTACATACAGTCTACCACCAAAGCAGCCGACGCCAAGTCGAATATTCCCTCGATGTGCGAATTATTGAGACGCAGGCGGGGCCGGGGCCTTCCACCCACCCCTTCCGGGGGCTTTCAGTTCTCCGCCTTGATGAGCGTCCACGCGGGTGGGCTGACTTCGCAGGAGCGGTGATCGACCACCTGGAGGATGAAGTTGCCCTCGGTCGGCGCGGGGATGTTGATGCGGACGAAGGCGCGGCCGTCGGGCCCGGCGACGGCGGTGGCGGCGAGTCGAGGATCGGCGATGTCAATCATCGCGCCCTGACACTGTTGCAGGGGCTGCGGTTCTGTGCGGGCGGTGCCCCAGAGGAGCGAGACGCGCCCGCCGGGCGTGGCGTGGTTGACCTGAATGGTGTTGCGCCGGCCGGGGCGGGCCGGTGCGATGCCCCAGACCGTCAGGCCCGTGTCCACGGGGT
>CAADHA010000182.1 GCA_900696685.1 uncultured Planctomycetota bacterium | reverse complement strand
CTGCGGCCGCCTGGGAGTTTCGGCCGCGGCCTCCTCTTCCGTCTGCCGGGTGAGGGTGAGGGAGAAAACCTGGCCGGCCTGCGTGAGCGTGCCGGAGGCCGTGCGGCCGCCTTCTTCGATAGCCGCCTTGAAGACCGGATTGCCGGGGACGGCGAAGGTGAAGGCGAGTTCCTTGTCGGTGTAGACGACGTCCTTCATTTTCGCCCCGGCCACGCCCTGCATCGGAATGTCGAGCGTGGCGGCCCACCCGCCTGGTGCGGAATCGTCTCTGGAGAAGTGAACAGTAAAGGTGAGTTCGAGGGCGGGCAGGGAGATCGTGCCCTTCCAGTTCTCGGCCGCGGCGGGCTGGGCGGGCGGGTCGGCGGGTGGCTGGACCGCGCGCATGGCAGGAGCGACGAGGACGAGCGTGAGCAGCAGGGAAAGGACGCGGCGACGCATGGCGAATCTCCAGGTGGGGCCGGCGCGAAGATGCACCGGGGCGTGATACATGCTACCGCGTGGCGAAGGGGGCGGCGTGTCCCAGTCGGCCGGGAATACGACAGGTGAGTTGCGATGTGCATCGCAGCCGGGGCATGGTGCCGCAACGGAAGTCGTCTCTGTTCCGCTTTCCGAATCGAGAATTATGCAAGGGCCGGGAACCGCACTTCGTCCGCGCTGGCGCGTGGGGCTGGCGAGACCAATCGCCCCGACACGCGCTTCGCGGCGCTCGACGCACTCGACGCGGCGCTTGATCGAGCTCAATCGCCCTTCTTCGTCCCGACCATGTCGGTGTGGGCCAGCACGGCGTCGATGAGGCCGTAGTTCTTCGCTTCCTCGGCGCTGAGCCACTTGTTGCGGTCGCAGTCGGCTTCGATCTGCTCGAAACTCTTGCCCGTCGCTTTGGCGAGTCCCTTGTAGAGCAGTTCGCGCAGGCGGAGCATTTCGCGGGCTTCGATTTCGAGGTCGGTCGCCTGGCCCTCCATCACGCCGCCGATGAGCGGCTGGTGCAGGAGAATGCGGCTCGAGGGCAGGCAGTAGCGCTTGCCCGGCGTGCCGCCCGCGAGCAGGACCGCCCCCATCGACGCCGCCTGTCCGACGCAGTAGGTCGCCACGTCGCAGGGGATGTAGTTCATCGTGTCGAGCACGCCCAGGCCCGCCGTGACGCTGCCGCCCGGCGAGTTGATGTAGAACTGGATGTCCGCCTTGGAGTCTTCGTTGGCGAGAAAGAGCAGTTGCGCGACGATGAGGTTGGCCTCGTCATCGTCCATGCCTCCGCCGAGGAAGATGATGCGGTCCTTGAGAAGGCGGGAGTAGATGTCGTAGGCGCGTTCGCCGCGGCCGGTCTGTTCGACGACGATGGGAATCAGGTTGGGCATGGTCTGGTCCTTGCTGATGAGCGGCCAGCATGTGGCGCCGGCCGCGCGGAATGTCTGTTCAGGAACGCGCGATTCGCCGACGACTCAGCTCGACGCGCTCGACGAGGTCTTCTTGCCCTTCTCTTTGCCGCTCGGGTCGAAGGCGAGGACTTCATCGACGATGCCGTAGTTCTTCGCTTCTTCGGCGGTGAAGTACTTGTCGCGCTCCGAGTCGGCGAGCACCTGCTCGACCGTCTGGCCCGTGTGCTTGGCGAGAATCTCCGCGAGCATGCGCTTGCTCTTGATGATCTGCTCGGCCTGGATCTTGATGTCCTCGGCCTGTCCGCCGACGCCGCCGAGGGGCTGGTGGATCATCACCTTGGCGTGGGGGAGCATGAAGCGCTTGCCCTTGGTGCCGGCCGCGAGGATGATCGATCCGCCCGAGTACGCCCGGCCGATGCAGTAGGTCGCCACGTCGGCGGAGAGAAACTGCATCGTGTCGTAGACGGCCAGCGTGTCATCCACCGTCCCGCCGTGGCTGTTGACGTAGAGGTTGATGTCCTGGCCCTTCTTCTGGTTGTCGAGGTAGAGCATCTGCATCATCACGCGCGCCGCCGAGCCGTAGTTGATCTCCCCGATGAGAAAGACCACGCGGTTCTCGAGCAGCAGTTCGTCGATCGTCATCTCGCGGGTGCGCTGGTAGTGGACGGAGTTGGTCAGGTGGGGGAGCGCCTGCATCGCCGCCGCGGCCACCTGCGGATCGCTCGAAGCGGGGCGGGCGGGGTCGAAGGAACGTGAAAACGGATTGAAGGTCATCTCAGGCCATCCTCCCGAGGCGGGTGTGTCAGAGTCGCTGCGTCCGATACGAATCCCGGACGCGGCCACGGATCATACGAGGCTCGTGCATTGTCGGCCAAAGGGCACGCGGGCGTGAGGGGAGGGGCGTCGCACAGCGCAATCAAGGGCGTTCAACGCGGAACGCCTGCGGGGTCGCGTCGCGGTCGTGGACGGTGACCGTCGAGCCCGCCTCATCCTCTTCGATCGCCACGCCGTTGGGCACATCGCCGCGAATCAGATGCTTCGGCGGGTCGTGCAGGAGCATGTCGAGATACGCCGCGGCGGAACTGTGAGGCTCGTAGTCCTCGAGCAGGAAGTCGTACATGACGTGCTTCGCCGCATTGACGCGATCCCATCCCTTTTCGTCAACACTCGTCGGCACGGTCGACGTCCAGATTGTCACACCGATCCCGGCGAGGACTGACAGCGCCAGTCCCGGCAGCAGCGCTGTTCGCACGATCCGCCGCCCCGGTGTCTCCTGGCGGAGTGTCATGATCGAGGTGAAGAACAGCGCGAGCGCCAGCGTGCCGAGCAGAGCCGTCCAGCCGCGAACTCCCGCGGCCGCCTCGGTGTAGAACTCGCGCTGCATCGGTTCGGCCGGCCGCCACGCAATCGCCACGTCGCGGGCGGCCATGACCCTGGGAGCGAGCGAGCCGCTCAGGTGCGTGAGCACCGCCCCATCCCACAGCAGCGAAGTGATCTGCGGATGGCCGAGGCGCAGCCGCGTCGACTCGCCCTTGTACTGATCGATCGGCCCATCCCATTGGAAAGTTTCGTGCAGGAGTGACTCGCACCGCCACACATCCAGTCCCTCCGCCTGCGCCATCGCTTCGCCGATGATGAACAGGTCCAGCGCCAATGGCTGCATCGCCCCGACGCCCGTGAGGCGCATGGGGTACACCGCCTCCGCGACCGGGAACACGACCTTGAGCGGGTGCGGCGTGAGAGTCCCATCCTCCAGCCAGCGGATCTTCGCGGCGGCAAAACACCAGCCTTCCTTCACGTAGGCGTCGATCGCTTCTACCGACGCCTCATCGCACAGAAAGCCATTGCCCGTGAGCCAGTCGTGCACTTCCGCGCCGCTGTCTGCGGTGAGGACCGTTACGTCATAGGAGCCGACCGTGTCATGCATGAGAATCCGCGCGCCGGTCTCCGTGCGTGTTTCCGCGGCCTGGCTGCGCGGCCTTGCCAGTGCAGGCATGAAGATCCCCAGGACGAGAAGCGAGACAATCGGCAGCGCCAAGACATACAGCACCACGCGCCACACAGGCGTCTTCGTGCGGCGCACGATGCACCCAACGAGGAGCATGATGGCGAAGTTGAGCGCCGCCGCCGTCGCCAGGCAGTGCCAGCCCCGCATGTCGCGCTCGGTGATGAGCGAAGGCTGGACCAGTTGATGCAACGTCGCGATCGTCCCTGGCGTCGCGGGTTCAATCGCCGTCGGCATGGCCGGCAGCGGAAGAATCCACCCGACCTCCTCCCCCTCGGCACTCACAGTGGACTGCACAATCAGCGTCTGTACGCCGTCGCGGAATGAAATCAGCGCCGACTGTTGAGGAATCCCCGGCTCCACCGCCACCGTCGTGCGACCGAAGTACTTTCCGTCAGCAAACGATGACTGTGGCGCCCAGGCGACACTGGTGATCGCGAGCAAGGCCGACAGGAGTGCCCGGGCAATTCTCATTGCGATGCGCTCGAGTGAAATCGGCTACGAGCGATTCGAGTAAGTATTCGTCGAAGACGTCGCCGAGGTTGCCGCGCGCGGCCGGTGAATGAGGTCGAATCACCGGCTCACCACAGCCTGACCGCAGTTCGCGCGGCCTGCTCAGTACCCGAGGACGTAGAACAGCGTGCCGAGGCGGCGGGTGACTTCTGTGTTAAGGCGGACGGCGATCTGGTTGACGG
This sequence comes from uncultured Planctomycetota bacterium, assembly GCA_900696685.1. Taxonomy (GTDB): domain Bacteria; phylum Planctomycetota; class Phycisphaerae; order Phycisphaerales; family UBA5793; genus UBA5793. Next base: position 8,593 of record CAADHA010000182.1, on the reverse strand, counting down.
CGGCATCGTCACGGCGGGCGGTGAAAGAACCGCTCAACTCGGCCGCGCCGAGGGCGTCAGCGAAGCCATCGGTCGAACGAGCGAGGCGGAGCGTGGCGCCGGTGATCGAGCCGCCGATCGTTCTCTCTCCCCCCTTGCCGGCAGGGGCAAGGAAGCCGGCGCCGTCGTAGATGCCTGCCGCGTCGCCTGCGAAGATGACCTGGCGGACGGTGCAGTTGGTCCCGGTGCGGTCGACGGGCGTCGCGCCCGCCTTGGGCCGCCAGTGCATGTCCACGCAGATGATGCGTCCGTTGCCGAAACGTCCCTGTCGGAGGTCGTCGAGCGAGAGGTCGCTGAAGACGACGGTCATGGTGTTGGCGTCGTGGTGGCGATAGATGGCGGTGCGGAGATCGCCTTCGAGGCGGGCAGGAGCGTCCTCAAGAGAGACGACTTCGATGCGGACGCCCGACCCGCCAAAAACGCCGCAGCCCGAAACGAACACGGCCGCAAGGAGGATCACGAGTCGACCGGCGAGGTGCCAGGTTCGCGCCCCTCGCGGCAGCAACGAGATCCGTCGGGGGGAGGCGGTTCGGTCAGTCCCGGCGGCGCAGACCCGACTCGATGCCATCCCGCAGCATTCCCGTGAGCGTGGTGATCTGAGCGTCAAGATCATCGTCCTCTTCGACCGTTTCGACCCGCTCGGTCGCGCGGGGCAGGCCGCCGGTCAGGCTCGCACCGCCGGGGCGTTCGATCCCGAGGCAATGGAACGCGTCGCGTTCGACGATGCCCTTGAGATGCTGGCGTGGGATCGAGGGCAACTCCGTGCCGTGGCTGTAACTGTTGAGCGAGTAGATGCGGGAGATGGCGCGCTCCGGGGTGTCGAAGGGGAAGCCGGAGGCGAAGAGTATCTTCTCCATGACCCGGTGCTCAAACGCGCCGACGAGGGCGTGGTAGAGTTGCCACGGGCGGGACACCTGGCCGGCGAGATCGGTGTACACGTTGCGGTGCTTGCCGATGAGGATGAAGAGTTCATCGGTCCACGGATAACCGAGGCCGCCGATGACGAGGCGAAGTCGCGGGAACGATCGCGCGACTTCGTCAAAGAGCAGGGGCCGGCCGTAGGCCATGTTGGTCGAGGCTGTCGGCCTGCGCTGCGTGCGCACGAGGACGGGGATGCCGAGGTCCTGGCAGCGCTCGTAGACGCGCATGGCGCGCGAGTGAGTCGGATGGAAGTTCTGCGCCGCAGGCGCGATGACGATGCCGGAAAGGCCGAGGCTCAGGCCCATTTCGATGTCGTCGAGCGCACCGTCGCTCATCGGATCGACGCCGGCGAAGCCCACGCGTCGATTGGGCTGGCGGCCGACGAAGGCCGCGACGCTTTCACTGCTGATGTGGGCGTCGAGGTGCAGGCTGCGGAAGCCGAGCACGACCGACACATCCACACAGGACATCGCCGCTTCATGCGCGGCAGGCGAGGCGTCCAGCGCCGTCCAGGCTTCCGTTTCCTCCCTCAGCCGCCAGTCGGTGGATTCCGCTCCAAGTTGAGCCGGGTTGTTCCACACCTGCGTTTCGAGGTCGATGATCATTGGATGAGCCACCCGTGGAAATCGAATGAATAAGGAGAATGGTAGCGCCCCTCGGCCCGCTGACCAGAACACGCCTTGTTCCTCAACTCGGCCAGACGCCCCCCTGGACGCCAATCTTCGCAGACGCACCTCCGGCTGAACTCCTGCGTCCACCTGGCATTATCGGGATCAGAATCAGGTTTCAGACAGCCGCACTCTTCGTCTTCTCGAGCAGGCGGATGCCCTCAATCCGCAGGTCCTTGTCGATTGCCTTGGTCATGTCGTAGAGGGTGAGGGCCGCGACGGAGACGGCGGCGAGGGCTTCCATCTCCACTCCCGTCCTGGCCGTTATGGACGCGGTCGCCTCAATGCGTATTCCGTTGTCAAGGCGCTCGAACTCGACGTGAACGGCGTCAAGCGGCAGGCTGTGGCAGAGGGGTATGAGCGCATCGCAGCGCTTGGCGGCCATGATGCCCGCGACTCGCGCGACGGCCAGCGCTTCGCCCTTGGGCAGGCGGCCCTGCATGACCGCCTCGATCGTCTCCGCCCGCGCGACGAAGAAGCCCTCCGCCACGGCGCGGCGGCGCATCGGCTCCTTGTCGCCGACGTCCACCATCCGCGCCTGTCCGCGATCGTCAACATGTGAGAGCCTGCCGGTCATGATCGATGCTTCCGCATTTGACGACTTGAATCTCATCACCACCCGAAGCGCTCATCCTTCCACGGGTCGCCATGCATGTGGTAGCCGTTCACCTCCCAGAAGCCCGGCGCATCGGTGGCGCGCAACTCGATGCCCGTGATCCACTTCGCGCCTTTCCAGAAGTACAACCGCGGGATGACGGCCCGCACGGGGTAGCCGTGCTCGGGCGCAAGCGGCTCTCCGTCATGCAGAGATGCGAGGAGGCAGTCTTCAGCCGCGAACTCGTCGAGCGGCACGTTCGTCGTCCAATCGTTGTTCGGCGCGCTGGCCGCGTGCTGCATGACGAACCGCGCCTCGGGCTTAGGGCGGGCCGCCTCGATCAGCACGCGCGTCGATACGCCGGTGAAGATGTTGTTGAGGCGCGACCAGTGCGTCACGCAGTGAATGTCGCATTTCACGTCGACCTGCGGCAGGGCGCTGAACTGGGCCCAGTCGAGCGTGTATGGGTTCTCGCACAGGCCCCAGACGCGCAACCGCCACGCGGCGCGATCCACGTGCGCCACCGGGCCGAAGTGCAGCACGGGCCACTTCTTCGTGAGCGTCTGCCCCGGCGGCGTGCGCGCATCGAACGATCCGCCGCCACGCCGCGTGTCCGGGCTGACGATCAGCGGTCGCTGGGTCGCCTGCACTTGCACGGATGTCACTCCTCCGCCGGCACGAAGACCGCACCCGGATCAACGGAAAAGTTGACCAGGGCGCCGATCTCGAAGTCGGCGGGCTTCTGCGGCGGCCGGACCTTCACGTGCAGAGGCACAAGTGCCCGGACGACGATCATTGAACTCTCGGGAACTGTCTCAACGACGCGGCCCTGGATAATGCGCGGCCGCCCGTACACCGGGTCGATGAACTGCCCGCCGGCTCGCGTCACGTCGATGCGTCGGGCGTAGACCTCGATGCGCCCCCGCACCACCGACCCGACCTTCGCGCCGACCGGCCCGGCCGCGGACAGGTGCAGCCGATAGTCAGTGCCCGGCAGCGCCAACACGAGGCGTTCGGGATGCGCTTCAAGCAGCGTCGCGCGGACGATGTGCGATGCGACGGACGACTCCACGCCGGATACCTCGCTCCCCGGAACGTTCGGGCGAAGGCCAAAGGCAACGCCAATCCTACGGGCACACGTTGCGGCCGACCAGTGTTCGGCGGACCGCCCCGTGCCGCGTTCACCCGACATCGGATCAGTTCTGGAGCGATCGGCGGCGTTTGAGTTCGGCGTCGATGAAGCCCTGGATCTCGCCGTCGAGGACGCGCTGCGGACTCATGACCTCGAAACTCGTCCGGTGGTCCTTCACTCGGTTGTCGTAGATGACGTAGGAGCGGATCTGCGTCCCCCAGCCGCGATCAATCTTCCCGCCGGAGGCTGCGGCGATCTCTTTCTCGCGCCGCTCCTGCTCCATCTGTTCGAGTTTGGCCTGGAGGATCGAGAGCGCCTGCTTCTTGTTCTGCGGCTGATCCTTGTAAGTGCTCGCGACCACCATCAGGCCCGTCGGCTTGTGGACGATCCGGATGGCGGAGGCGACCTTGTTGACATTCTGCCCGCCGGGGCCTGACGATCGCGCAAATGCCGTGATCTCAAGGTCTCTGTCGGGAATCTCGACGGTGGTTTCCTCGAACTCCGGCGTCACGTCGACGGTCGCGAAGGAGGTCTGCCGCTTGCCTTGCGCATTGAAGGGCGAGACGCGCGCCAGGCGGTGCGTACCCCGCTCGCACTTGAGATAGCCGAAGGCAAAGGGGCCTTTGACGTGAAAGGTGACCGAGTCGATGCCGACCTCGGTGCCGTGCGACTTCTCGAGTTCCTCGACCTTCCAGCCCATGTGCTCGAAGTAATAGATGTACATGCGCATGAGCATCTCGGCCCAGTCATTGGCTTCGGTGCCGCCGTCGCCGGCCGAGATGGTGAAGAAGCAGTTGCGATGATCGTGCGGCCCGGAGAGGAGGGACTGGAGTTCCACCTTCTCCATGCGCTGCTGGAGGGCGAAGAGCGACTCATCCGCCTCTTCGAGCAGTTCCTTGTCGCTCGCCTCCTTGGCCATGTCGTAGGCGAGGCGAGCCTCCTCGAAGTCCTTCTGGACTTTGAGGATCGGGTCGATCTGCGCCTTGTTGACCTTCAGTTCGGCGACGGTCTTCTGCGCGGCGACCTGGTCCGACCAGAAGTCGGGCCGGCCCATGGTCTCCTCGAGTTCAGTGATGCGCTTGAGTTTGGAATCGACGTCAAAGAGAGTCGCGGATGGTTAAGATCCGCGCCTCGAGGTCGTCGATGACGGGCTGGTGTGCGTCAAAGTGCATGGCCCATGATAGGCGCACCGCACCGGCGCGCTCGCCGGCGCCTACTTGCGCGCCTGATACGTCGCTTCCCCCTTGGCGCCGGTGCGCACCGCGCGGCGCGCGCCGGTGGCCTCGTCGAGCAGCGGAAACTCGCAGTCCAGCACATACACGAGCCTGTCAGGCTGGGCGCGAAGGCGAGCGAACCGGTTTATCGCCGCGAGGTTGAGGCCCGCGGTCACGCCCAGCGTCACCGTCTCGCTCCTCCCCGGCTCGATGCGCAGGCGCGCCTGGCTTCCCCATCCGAAGCCGGAGGACCACGGCGAGGCCGACAGCACCGCCCGAACCGGGCCCCCGTCAAGGTTGATCCACGTCCACTCGTTGCCGATCGGGTCGAAGAGGCGCAGCCCCTTTGCGATGGCCGGCCCGAGTGCGTCCAGATCGACGATGATCGGCTCGGAGGAGATGTTGTCGATGCTCAGGAGAATGCCGCTGCTGATGCCGAGATCAATCTCGTTGAAGTGAACTTCGACCGGCCCGCCGCTGACGGCCGGCTTGTCCGGAATCGGCGGCGGGATCAAGGCCCGCACGACGAAGAACAGCGCGACCGCCATGAGGACAACGATGCCGACGCTAAGGATGAGCCATCGTCGCATGATCAATCCTCGTTGCCGCGAGGCGTCGTCCCGACCCTCGCCGCCTGACTCTCCGACGGAGGCGACTGCTCAGCCATCAGTGTATGCGAGAGGGGCTGCAGACCGCGCGACCGCGACGCGTCGGTGTAACCCGCAAACCGCAGTTTGCCTTCCCCGCTCTGATGCTGACGTTCCGGCACGAGTCTTCTCTTTCTTCGTGAACTCCATGTGAATCGGCACCTGCCCGGCTGGACGTCTGGCAGAATGGGCAGCGCCGGAGGGGGGAGGGGGTAAACGTCTCCCGTACGCAGGAACTTGATTCGATCGGCCCATCTGCGAAGTGAGCCACGTCGACTTCTACGACACGATCTGCGACATCGTCGGCACCACAACGGAACGCGACAACCCCGACGGCGCCTTCCCCCGCCGCGGCAAGAGCATTGCGGATTTGATCGGATGGTCGGATCGGCCACGCGCGGACGAACAGGCACGGTCCAATTCGCTATGTTATATTATATCTGCTGTACAAAGTGCGCACGAACGCTGCATCTCATCGCGACATGATCGCGACCTCATCGCGGTCGCTTTCGCCGGATCGCCGCACACGCAGATTTGCATCGCGCCGATGCCCGTCGCCGCGCCGGTGAGTTTCGGCCGCAAATCTGAACTGCTCGACGCGGTACAGGGCTGGCTCAACTCGCAATGCCCGCACCACGGCATCATGCTCAAGGCGAACAAACTCAGCGTCGGCAACGGCCACCAGGAGATCAACTTCCTCCGCGACGCCGTGCTGCGCCTGACCTTCGACCGGCGGGAGTGAAGCTGGGAGGTAAGAAGGCGCGCGGGTGAGCGTGCGGCGATCAGCACAGGCCGGCGACGAATCGCGCAATGCGCTTTGTACCCTCTTCAATCTGGTCCGTGGAGCAGGCGAAACTGAGGCGGATGTGGTTGGGGCCGCAGCCGCCGAACTCGTCTCCGGGGACGACCGCGACGTGGGCCTCGTTGAGCAGCGCCGTCGCGAGGTCGAGGCTTGATCGAATGGAGGCGCCGCCGGCCGAGGTCCGGCCGAACCAGGCCGAAACGTCAGGGAAGAGATAGAACGCGCCCGTCGGCCTCGGGCAGCGCACGCCGGGCAGAGCGCTGATGCGCTCGTGCATGAGGGCGGCGCGTCGGCGGTAGTGCTCGCGCATCTCGGCGACGTCGGCGCCGCCGCGGTCGAGCGCTTCGACGATGGCGGGAAAGCAGAAGGCGGCGATGCAGGTGATCATCTGCCCCTGAAGCTTGGTCATGGCCCTGATGAGCGCAAGCGGGCCGGCCGCGTAGCCGATGCGCCAGCCTGTCATCGCGTAGGCCTTGCTCAGCCCGTTGAGGGTGATCGAATGCGCCGGGTCGAGGAACCGGCCGATCGTGGCGAAGGGCGTGTCGGCGTAGACGATCTTCTCGTAGATGTCGTCGGAGGCGACGATCACCTGCCCGCCTGCGGCGTTGTGCCCGGCTGCGACGGCGGCGAGGGCGCGGAGTTCGTCCGGTGAATACATCGTCCCGCATGGGTTGCTCGGCGAGTTGATGAGCAGCAGGCGCGTCCGCGGCGAGAGGGCCTGCCGCAACTGGTCCGGCGTCATCTTGAAGTCATCTTCGAGGCGCGTCGGAACTTCGACGACGCGGGCGCCTGCCATCTCGGCGATGGGGCGGTAACTCACCCACGCCGGCGTGGGCAGAACCATCTCGAGATCGCCGGCGGGGTCGAAGAGGGCGTGGCAGAGGAGATAGAACGAGTGCTTGCCGCCGGCCGAGATCAGGACGTTCTCGGCCGTGAGGTGGCCAAGGTTGTCATCGCGTGCGAGTTTGCGGGCCACGGCCTCACGGGCGGCGGGCTCGCCGGCCACGGGGGAGTAGTGCGTCTCTCCCGCGTCCAGGGCGTCCTTGGCGGCGGCGCGGATGTGGGCGGGGGTGGTGAAGTCCGGCTCGCCGGCGCCGAAGCCGATCACGTCGATCCCGCGCCGGATCATTTCAGCAGCCGCAGCGGCGGCGGCCAGCGTACTCGACGGCTTGAGGCGGTTGACGCGGGCGGACAGGTGCATGGGCATGAGCGTATGCGCGGGTGGAAACGGGCACAAGCAGAGGCGGGGCGGGTTGCGGGGCGCTGGAGGATGCGCTGATGCACCCCACGATTCGCGGAGCCTTATCGTGGGCGTGGAATCCGGCGGACTCCCGTGTTGACGGCCGCCGCCGAACGTCGTTCCCTTCTCGTGCCCGCCTATCGTTGCTTTTTCACCGCACGCGCCCCGGCGGGAATCGGAAGCGGCGCGCTCACATGAGAATTCTCAGCACGAAGGGAGTTTGAGATATGGCGATTCGCGTCGGCATCAACGGGTTCGGTCGGATCGGTCGCCTCATGTTCCGGGCGGGGATGAAACAGGGCGGCATCGAGTTCGTCGCCGTCAACGATCTCGTTCCCTCCGACAACCTCGCCTACCTGCTTCGGCACGACACGGTTCACGGCCGCTTCGCCGGCCGGGTCGAGGCGGGCGAGGGACAGTTCACCGTCGACGGCAAGGCGACGAAGTGCTTCGCCGAGCGCGACCCGGCCAATCTTCCCTGGGGCAAACTCGGGTGCGACTACGTCGTCGAATCGACGGGCCTTTTCACCGACGCCGAGAGCGCCGGCAAGCATCTCGCCGCCGGCGCCAGGCGCGTGATCATCTCCGCGCCGACCAAGTCGCCCGAGACGGTCAAAACGATCGCCTACAAGGTGAATCACGAGACCTACGACCCGGCCAAGGACCGCATCATCTCGAACGCCTCGTGCACGACCAACTGCCTCGCGCCGATCGCCAAGGTGATCCACGAATCCTTCGGCCTCGAAGAGGGGCTGATGTCCACGATCCACGCTGTGACGGCGACGCAACCGACCCAGGACGGGCCGAGCAAGAAAGACTGGCGCGGCGGGCGCAACGCCTACATGAACATCATCCCCGCCAGCACCGGCGCCGCCAAGGCCGTCACGCTGTGCATCCCCGCGCTGAAGGGGCGGCTGACGGGAATGAGTTTCCGCGTGCCCACCGCGGACGTCTCGGCCGTGGACCTCACCTTCCGCACGAGCAAATCGACGTCGCTCTCGGCGATCCACGCGGCGATGAAGGCGGCGGCCGAGGGGCCGATGAAAGGCGTCCTCGCCTACACCGAAGAGGAGGTCGTCTCGAGCGACTTCATCGGCGACCCGCATTCGTCCATCTGCGACGCCGGCGCGTGCATCGAACTGAACGATCGCTTCTTCAAGGTGGTGGCGTGGTACGACAACGAAGCGGGCTACTGCAACCGCCTCATTGACGTGATCCGGTTCATGGCGGGCAAGGATGGGGTCCGGTGATCTACTCCGCCTGCGCCCAACTGATGGTGCTATCCTGAGTGATGGGGTGATTCGCCCCGCTTTGCGTCACTGCTGGGACACCCGT
>CAADHA010000181.1 GCA_900696685.1 uncultured Planctomycetota bacterium | reverse complement strand
TGCGGCGTTACAAGCGGAGATACAAGGTAGAACGAACGATCTCGTGGTTCGAGAACTTCAGGCGGCTGTGCATCCGCTGGGAGAAGTCGACGAGGATGTTCGAGGGCTACCTGCATCTCGGCTGTGCGATTCTGTTACTTCGAATGGTTTTGGGATAGGCTCTACATTGCCGCGTCTTCCTGAATCCGTCTCAATCCCCTTCCGTGCACTCAGTGTCCTCCGTGGTGAGATGCCCTCGCCCGCCCGATGCCTTCCCTGATGCCCAGTGCCAAGTGCCCAGTGCCTTGAATCTCTCCGTGCCCTCTGTGCCCTCCGTGGTGAGACGGTTTTTCCCCCGCGCGCCTGCGCGCAGCACCCCCGGCGCATCCTGTGCGCCGGGCTTCCGAAAATGGGAGAAAACGATCGAAAACTCGCCGACACCCCCCTCAGAAAAATGAAAATCGCCGAAAACTCCTGAAAGCGATGGTCTCATAACCGCAAAACGGCCCGTTCTGCACCGGCGCGCGCACACACGCGCTTGGAATCGGCGCACAGACGCGCTCCGGCGCGCACGTAGCGCCCCGCCGGCGGTGCGCCCTTGTGCTGGCACGCACTTTGCCCCGCACATTCTCCAGAATCGCCCCTGGCGCAACCCCGGCCGCAAACTTTTTCTCTCCCGCCCCGCGCCGCCCGACCGACCCACCTGCCCCGATGACCCGGAAATCGACCCGCACCCGCACACCCGCGCACCATCTCGCGACCCTGGAAGTCGAGCCGCGGCCGCCTCCCCTGACCCGACGATGCCTCGCTGCCTTCCCCAGTGCCCGATGCCACGTGCCCGGAGCCTGTCCAAATGCCCACTGCCCCGCGCCCGATGCCACAGTCCGTTCCCCTCAGTGCCCTGCGAGTTCTCTGTCGTGGAATGCCTCTCCCAATCCGGCGTGCGGTGCCTGATCCTGCCATGCTCTGGACCGCCCCGCGCTCCACGCTACGATTGCCGTCTTGCGATGGCGGGACGGTTTCCCTGGTGGGGCAGCCCTTTCAGCCTTCAGATTCAGCAATACGGAGCAGTGTCGGTATGCCGACGATCAATCAACTGGTTCGCAAGCCCCGGGTGTCGCCCAAGCCCAAGAGCAAGGTCAAGGACCTGGCCGCGTGCCCGCAGAAGCGGGGCGTGTGTCTTCAGGTCAAGACGGTAACGCCCAAGAAGCCCAACTCGGCCCTTCGCAAGGTCTGCCGCGTGCGTCTGAGCAACGGCAAGGAGATCACGGCGTACATCGGCGGCGAGGGGCACAACCTCCAGGAGCACTCGATCGTGCTCGTCCGCGGCGGCCGCGTCCGCGACCTGCCGGGCGTGCGGTACCACGTGGTCCGCGGGGCGCTGGACTGCCTCGGGGTCGACGGCCGAAAGCGCGGGCGTTCGAAGTATGGCGCCAAGCGCGGCAAGTGAGCCGCGTTCGCGGCGGGTGGAGCCGCATGTGCGGCGGATGGAATCGGATGGAACTTTCCCGCGCTCTCGCGTGAGGGCGCGGCGGACAACCAGGGCAAGTAATCGATCCGCGCAATGCCGACGCGGATCGGTGAACAGATGGGCCGGGCGCGGAAAGCGAACGGCCGGATGAGCCGGACAGGAGCATCGACATGACGGGCAGAATCACCAAGTCGGACAAGCAACTGCGTCCCGACCCGAAGTTTCAGAACCTCACGCTGGCGCGGTTCATCAACTGCGTGATGAAGGACGGGAAGAAGTCGGTCGCGGAGCGCGTGGTGTATGAAGCGCTGGACCGCATCGCCGACCGCCTCGAGAAGGACAAGAACGAGAGCCTGCCTCGCTCGGCGATCGAGATCTTCGAGCGTGCGGTGAACAACGTGCGGCCGCAGGTGGAGGTCCGCTCCAAGCGCGTGGGGGGGGCAAACTACCAGGTGCCGGTGCAGGTGAACCGCAAGCGTCAGCAGAGCCTCGCGTTCCGCTGGATTCTCGAAGCGGCGCGGGGTGAGAAGGGCAAGCCGATGGCTGACCGCCTCTCGAAGGAACTCTACGACGCGGCCAAAGGCGAAGGGAAGGCGATGACGACGCGCGAGAACACGCATCGCATGGCCGACGCGAACAAGGCGTTCGCGCACTTCGCGTTCTAGGAGCGGGGTTGGGTTACGAGCGCGGGCCGGGCCAGCCGTCGTGCATGAAACGGCCGTCGCGGTGGAAGATTTCGCCGTCGGCGGCGATCGTTCCGCCGCGGCGCAGGTCGCAGACCATGTCCCAGTGCAGGCCCGACTCGTTGCAGTTGCCCGATTCGGGATAGCCTGCGCCGACGGCGGCGTGGAACGTGCCACCGATCTTTTCGTCGAAGAGCGTGTTCTTCGTGTACCGCGTGATGCCGTAGTTGGTGCCGATGGCGATCTCGCCGAGGCTGCGCGCGCCTGCATCGAGATCGAGCATGCGGTGGAGGAACTCCTCGCCCTTGCTGGCGCTGGCGTCGGTGACTCGGCCGTTGCGGAACGCAAGGCGGATGCCGTGGACCTCGCGGCCGCCGTGGACCGCGGGGAAGGAATAGTGCACAGTTCCATTGACATCCTGCGGGCCGGTGAAGACCTCGCCGTCGGGAAAGTTCTCATGTCCGTCGCAGTTGATCCACGTCCCGCCGTCAATGCCGACGCGCAGGTCGGTGCCGTTCGGGGCGACGAAGTGCAGTTCGTGCTTGCCCTGGAGCCAGTCGCAAACTCGTTTCTGCGCGACGGAGATTTCCTTCCACGCGGCGATGGGGTCGGGCTGATCAAGCAGGCCCGCGGAGAAAACGAAGTCTTCATACTGGCGCAGGCTCATCTCGGCGTCCTGCGCTGCGCCGTTGGTGGGAAAGAGCGTGCCGACCCACCGCAGCGAGCCTTCGGCGGCGCGCTGCATGAATCGCTTCGAGATCGGCTTGCGGGCGGCGGCGTAGATCGCCTGACGCGCGGGATCGACGGCGCTGAGCGACTTGGTGTTGAGGTCCGCCCAGAAACCGATGTGAACGTCGATCGTCTCGACGTGGTGCGTCTGCAGAGGCGAGATGAACTTGAGTTGCTCTTCGCCCGCTCGCTCCATGAAGAGGTCGGCGAGCGATTCGCTCCGCGCCTGCCAGAACGGATGCCCGCCCGCGGCGAGCACCGCTTCGTAGGTCGCCGCAATGAGCGGAAAGGCTACCGGATCGGCGGCGATGGCGACAATGTCGCCCTTGCGCACCGCAGTCGAGTACGTCACGAGGACTTCGGCGAGGCGGGTGAGGCGCGGGTCGGGCACGGCAGGCTCCGGAGAGAAGGCGGCGCACCTTGGAATCAGGGCACCGTCGAGTCGTGGAATTCGGCTCGGACTTGTCGGCGAAGTGTAGGGGTGGAACGCGACGGGACGGGGCCGGCGAAGGATACACGATGGGAGTGAATTCCCACTGGTGCCGGTGAGGAATCGAATCTGACTCCCTGTGCATGATTGAATCCAGCGGCGCGGCCGACCGGTCTGTGCATCTCGAGCCGCGGACGGAGGGTTGTCGCGACGCGCGAGGCTGCAGTGCTCAGGGGAAGTCGGCCGCGCCGTCATCTCACAAGGGCCTTGCGCAGCGGTTCAACTCGGGCAGGGCAAATGACTGCTCCTTTCGTCAGTGTCTTCGGCACGGAGGAGGGTCATCATGAGCATGAACGGTGTTACTCTGATCCTGGTGCTCACGCTCTCAGGCGCGACCGACGCGGCGGCGATGTCCGATTACACGCTGCGCGTCAGCGGCCAGTGCCCGGGGCTGGTGACGATTGAATGGGAGGGCGCGAAGCCGCATCGAAGCCAGGGCGTGATTCTCGGCTCACATCCTGGCGCATACACGATTCCCACGGGCCGCTGCGCAGGGACCGTCCTCGGCATCGAAGGCAACCTGTGGCTCATGTACGTCATCACCACAGAGAACGGGAGCGGCCAGCGTCGCGCGGCGGCCGGTTCTCATCCGTGCCACTGGATGCTTCAACTCATCGAAGGCGACTCGTGCCGGTGGAGCAACCCGGCACAGATTCCCTGACAGTTGTTGGTGCAAGGTCGAAGGCACGATCCGTCAGCGACCTCATCGGCGGAACCTTTCGCCACTTGACGTACATGGGTACTTTCCTCATGTCGCGTGCAGGATCAGTGCAAGGCGGCGCGGCCGCGGTTCACATGCGCCTCCGGGCCGCCCGCGGAGGCGGCCGGACATGCACACCACACAAAGGAGAACGGCGATGAATCGAATCCTGAATCTTCCGATCGTGCTGGTCATGCTGCTGACGATCGGGCTTCTGGGGGTCAACGCGAGGGCGGGCGAAGTCACGCAGTGGCAGGCCGGCATCGAACAGGGCCGCATCCGGCTCGAAGCGCGCTACACCGAGGACCACGAGAACGGTCTGGTCGATCAGTTCCTCGAAGTGCGCCTTGACAACGTCGCCCTCAACACGGAGTTTTTCGTGTCGATCAACGGGCGCAGGATCGGCCGCTTCACGACGGATGGAAACGGAAGCGGGCGCTTCCACCTGGAGGTGCTCGACGTCGAGGCGGATGAGAACGGCCGCCCGATCGGGCCGCGCATCAACACGGGCGATGAGATCACCGTCTCGCGCGGCCGTCATGCGCTCACGGCGATCTTTGTGCCGGCCTGATCTCATCGGCGCAGGATGGAGAGGCGCTGGGACCTGGACATCAGACGCGCGGCCCCGCGGGGCGATTGCCGCCGCGGGGCCGCGTTCAATTCTCTGCGTCGCGGTGCGAGCCTCGCTCGCGGGCGCCGGATGTTGAACCGTCGGCGACGTGACGGATCCGTGTCGGATGATGGGAGAGCGAGGCGGCCCGGGGCGGGTCAGGCGAGCGCGGCCTGCTTTTCTTCCACGTCATCGGGGGCGAGCCGGGTGATGATCTTGGCGCCGACGGCGTCGCCCCAGACATTGATGGTGGTGCGGCACATATCGAGGATGCGATCGACGCCCCAGATGAGGCCGACCGCGGCGAGCGGCAGGGCCGGGTGCGAGGTTCCGGCGAGGGTGGTGTTGACGGCCTCGATGACAATGACCATGGTCACAAGTCCGGCCGAGGGGATGCCTGCCGCGCCGACGGCGGCGAGCGTGGCCGTGAGCGCCACGACGGCGATGGCGTCGAAGCCGAGTTCGATCCCGTAGACCTGGAAGAGAAAGATGACGGCGACGGCTTCATAGAGCGCCGTGCCGTCCATGTTGACGGTCGATCCCAGGGGCAGGACGAAGCCGCTCGCTTTCTTGCTGCACTGTCCCTCGTTCTCCGCGGTGCGGATGGTCACGGGAAGCGTGGCGGAGGACGAGTCGGTTCCGAACGCGGTTACAAGGGCTGGCCGCATCCGCCACATGAAGCGGTAGGGATTGACCTTTCCGAAGAAGAGGAGGACGAGGGGGAGTGTCACGAAGCCGTGGATCACGAGTCCTGAGAAGACAATGAGCATGTACTTTCCGACCGCGGCGACGGCCTCGCCGCCGAGGCGCGCGATCGTCCACGAGACCAACAGGAATACGCCGATGGGCGTGAGCCAGAGCACCCAGCCGACGAGCGTCATGATGGCCTGGAAGAAGGCTTCGAAGAACTCGACGGCGGGCCTGGCGCGATCGCCCAGAAAGCCCAGCGCCAATGCGAAGAAGATTGAGAAGGTGATGACGGGCAACGGCTGGACGTTGACGGCGGCGGAGAGAACATTGTCGGGAATCACCTGCCGCAGGATGTTCATCCAGACGCTGCCGAGATCGCGCGGCGATCCTTCGATGACTTTGCGCGGGCTGTCGTCGGATTCGGCGTAGCGCTGCTCGACTTCCCTGAGATTGATCTTCTGCGCCACGCCTTCTCCGGGCTGAAAGGTCGTAACCAGGGCTACGCCGAGCACGGCCGCGAGCAGCATCGTGGCGAAGTAGTAGACGAGCGTGGATGACCCGACCAGGCCGAGGCGGCTTGGATCACCGATTGACGTGATCCCGACCACGACGCTCGCAAAGACGAGCGGGATGATGAGCATCTTGAGGGGGCGGATGAGGATCAGATCGCCGGCGTCGAAGAGCCACTGCACGCGTGCGGCCAGTTCCTTGCTGCCAAGGTTGAGCGACCCGTAGTGACGGTAAAGAAGCCAGCCGACGATGACGCCGGCGATGAGGCCGATGAAGATCAATGTGTTGAGGAGTTTGTGACCGCGCATCGTGCCTCCATCTTCGAAACTGAGGGGGCGGGTCCGGCAGGTCGCGTCGAAGTGCGCTCACCAGTCTACAGGCGGGAGGCGTACTGTTCGACCCCCGTTGCGAAGGAAGTCAGCGTCAGCCCGAGGTCCTGCTCGACGCGCTTCGTGTCGCAGATCGAGTCTTCCTGGCTCATGATGACCTGATCGACGTTGAAGGGCAGGAGCGAGCCGAGCGCGGCCGCGGCGGCGAGTTGCGCCAGCGCCTTCGCCTTCCACGCCGGGATCGCGATCGCCGGCTTTCGCGAGCCGGGCGCGATCGCGTCGCGGAAGGCGCCGAGCATCTCGGGCCAGGTCATTCGATCGGGTCCGCCGAGGGGATAGACCTCGCGCACGGTTCGATCGGTTTCGAGAGCACGTACGAAAGCCTCGGCGAGGTCGTTGACGTAGATGGGCTGAACGAGGCGCCTGGGTCCGCGTCCGAGGAGGCCGGCGCCGAAGTACGGCATGAAGAGGAAAGGCGGCGCCTGGCCGCGCACCCACTTCGCCACCATCGCGGTGAACTCGCCGTCGGGTCCGTGAATGACGGAGGGGCGGAAGATGGTCCACGGCAGGCGGCTGGCGCGGACGATCTGCTCGGCCTCGAACTTGGTGCGGTGATAACGGGCCTTCGCGTCGGGCCGCGCGCCCAGCGCCGACATGTGGACGTAGCGCAGCACGCCCGCCGCTTCGCTGGCCGCCACGATGCCGCGCGTCGCCTCGACGTGCAGGCGTTCGAAGGTGATGTCGCGGCCGGGCTGCTCCATGATGATGCCGACGAGGTGGATGCATGCGTCGACCTTGTCCACCAGGCGGTCGAGGGCGGCGCGATCGAAGATGTCGCCCTCGACGATCTGCGCGGCGCGGGGAAGCCGCTTCACTCGCGCTGCGTCGCGGACGAGCGCCCGCACGGCGTGGCCGTGCTCGACGAGGACGGCGCAGATGTGTCGGCCCACGAAACCTGTCGCGCCCGTGACGGCGACCGTGAGGCTGGCGGCGGTGCGCGCGAAGGTCGGCGCCGCGGCCGCCCTGGTGCCGTTGACGCCGGATGCGCCCGGCAAATCCGTTTGCGCGGTCGCATCGGTTGACGGCGTGGAAGTCTGACCTTTCGATTCGTCGCTCATTGCTTCTCTCGCAGGCGCCGCGGACGGCTGGCGAGGGCGATGATAGGCGGCCGCAGGAGCGGGTCGTGGCGAGTTCGCGGCGGCTCGTCAGGGTGAAGGCGTGGAAGATCGCTGCGCCTCGCGCACGGCGGCGGCAATGTCGGCGAGGGACAGGCGCCTGATCGCATCCTGCACTTCCGCGCTCCTGTAGAATTCGTGGATGAGCGCGTTCTTCTGGAGGCGCCAGAGGGCGAGGATGTTGCCGCCGGAGGCGGCCACGAGGTCATCATGCGTCGCCGCATCATCGATCATCTTCTGAAGCGGTTCGGAACTGAGGAGATGATCAATCTTGAGATTCTCGGCGGCGCGGCGGCGGACGTCTTCATCGGCCGAGGCGATCTCGACCACGCTCATGAGCGAGTCGCTGCCGGTGCCGACCGCCGGAATCCAGCGCACCACGGCGCGGTTCAGCGCGCGGGCCGGCCCGGTGCGCGAGGAGGCCAGTGAGCCGTCGGCCGAAGCGCCGCGCAGGGCGACGTACAGGCTGCCCACCCAAACGAGGACCACGGCCAGCAGCGAGCACACGGCCGCGCCGGCGATGCGATCGACGCGGTGAGGCTCCCGGGGCAGTTTCTTTCGCACAAAGAACTGGAGGACGTACCCTCCGCTGAGTCCGACGACCAGGGGGAGAATGAGGGGCCAGGCGAGACCGGCGCTGGTGATGAAGTCGCTGCGATAGAGCACGCCGCTCAGGAGCCACATGAGCGCCGAGGCAAAGATGAGCGGCGCCAGGCCGTAGGCGATGCGCAAGGCCCCGCGCCAATACCCCCACGCCCCCAGAACGCAGACAACGAGCACGAGGACGAGGTAAGTCATGTGCGGCCTCCGGGCGATTGTACCACGGTGAGGTGTGCGGGCGTGCGACCTGGGCTTGAGGGCGTTGGAGCGCGCCCGTCGAATCCGGGGCGTCACAGAGCGTCAGCCCCGGACTGGCGAGCGGAGAGCGGTTTGCGTTCCCGTTGTCCCGCAACGACGGAAATGAAAGACCCCGCGCCGGAGCGCGGGGTCGTGGGGTCGAGTTGGTTTCCAGGCCGGGCCTCCGGAGGTCAGAGACCGATTACGTTGCTCACCCCGCAGGTCGAGATGTCGAGCACAACGAGGCAGATGCGGCCGCAGGCGCCGCCCGGCACGTTGCCGCTGACGGTGGCGTTGCCGCTGCCGTCTGCGGTGACGATCTGGACGAGGGTGGCGCCGCCGACGGGCAGGACGGTCCCGTTGCAGATGCTGCCGGGGATGGTCGTGCGACCGCCGCATCGGCCGTAAATGACCGCGATGCGTCCATTGCGCGTGGCGCCCGTGATGTTAAAGGACATCTGGCCGGGACATCGGCCGCCGCCGACACTGAGCGTGAGGCCGCCACCGACGATCATGTAGGTGTTGAAGCCGTGGCGCCAGCCGCAGTCGGCGAAGCACCCGGGCTGGTTGAGGAAGAGGAATTCTCCGTAGAGCGGATTGCCAGGGGGGGGGACGTAGTTGCCGACCAGACCCGCGCCGGTGTCATTGCCCTGCGTCTCGATGACGAAGGTGTCGTTGACATTGAGCATGATGTTGGCCGACGACACGTCAATGAACATTATCTCGTTGCCGTTGTTGGGCTTGGTGAAGAGTTGCGAGAAGACAGGGGTGCTGGTGTTCCAGCCGTCACCGACGCGCACGCGGGCGTTAAACTGGGCGCCGGCGTTCCCCTGGATCATCAGTTGGAACCCTTCGAGTTTGCCGGCGACGCCCACGCGGACCTGCTGCTGCCAGGTCAGGCTCGACGCACTAAGGTTGAAACTGGCGTTGGTCATCGGGCTTTGCTGATCGAGCGTGCCCGTCTGGGCGAGGGCCACCGCCCCGATGCCCATCGCCGCCGTGAAGGCCATGATCGTGTGCTTCATCTTCTCTCTCCTTGTTTGAGACGCCTGCGTTGAAGCGGCGCCGGCTCCGATGGCCGGCTCATCCGCCAAGATGCTTTCGCCGTCCAACCACCTCCCAATCGTAGGCGAGAACAGGATATTCCACGGAGGGGCCGATTCGGCAGGGAATTGGGTCGCGTACCGTCCGAATCGCGCCGCCCTGGACGAAGAGAGGGACCGCGACCACCTGATCAGGTCAGGCGCCTGAACGACAGACGGATGGAATCGACGGGCCGACTGCGTTCAGCGCTCGTACATCGGCCGGTCGTTTGCGAGGTCGGGCTGGTGGCGGGGGGGGAGTTCGAGCCATGGGGGCATGTTGCCGAAGAAGCCGGTGCGCAGGCCATCCTCGGCGTACTCAGGCCCCTGGCGGTAGGTGATTTCCCATCGGCGCGAGTTGGCGGGTGGCACGGCGATGGCGGAGCGCAACTTGCCGAAGTGCGTGCCGTTCTGGAAGGTCTGATACTCGAGCCGGTCGGGCCTCTCGACGCGGTCGGTTCCGCCGCCTGTGATGAAGCGTGTAACGATCTGGTAGCCGACGGGAACATCCTGCGTCCAGACTTCTTCGCCGCTGCGCACGTCGATGAGCGTGAGCGTGACGGGGAGGAACTCGGTGCTCTTCCAGGTCTCCGACGAGTCCTTCCAGCCCTGTCCGCCGGACCGGTAGCCGCAGCCTGCAAGGGCTGCGGTCGCGAGGGCGAGGCCGATTGCGCCCTTCAGGCGCGGGAGACGATTGTGGGGGGCGATGCTCATCGGTTCATCCTCTCTGAGCGGAGCGGTAGACGAGACAATGCTAGGGCGCCGATGCGGCCCGCCGACGCCTCTCGCTGCGGAACCGGCTGACCTGGTGGCAACGGCAGGCGCTTGTGTCCGGCGCAGTATCGGCCTGATTCGCCGCGTATCCTCAGTCCTATGAAGGATGAACAGCCGCCCATCCGCATTGGGCACGGATTCGACCTGCACCGCCTCGAGCCTTTGGCACCCGAGGGTAAGGGGCGACCCCTGATCCTCGGAGGCGTGAGGGTGGAGCACGCGCTGGGCCCGGTGGGACACAGCGACGGGGATGCCCTCCTCCACGCTCTTACGGACGCGATTCTTGGCGCTCTGGGGGAGCCGGATATCGGCGAACTCTTCCCGGACAGCAGTCCGAAGTGGTCCGGGGCCGATTCGGCCATCTTTCTCGCCGAGGCGGTTTCGCGCATGCGCGGGGCGGGGTATGAGTTGGGCAATGCCGACATGACGGTGATCCTCCAGAGGCCGAGAATCGCTCCGCACAAGGATGCGATCCGCCTGCGGGTCGCCGGGCTTGTGGGTGTGCCGGCGGCGCGAGTGAACCTCAAGGGCAAAACGCACGAAGAACTGGATGCGCTGGGCGCTGGCCGCGGTGTGGCCGTCCACGCGGTTGTTCTCCTGCTCCGGAAAGGAATCCCGAAGTGATGACCGGCGACCCGGGCGCCAACCCGCATCTCTGGCAGAAGGCCGCCTCGCTCGCGGCCCGCTTTCACATGAACCAGGCGCGAAAGGACGGTCGCACGCCCTACGTCGCGCACCCGTTTCGCGTGGCGCTGGTCGTCTGCAACGTCTTCCAGGTGCATGATCCGATCATTCTCTCGGCGGCGCTCCTGCACGACGTGATCGAGGACACCCCGGCCGATTATGACGACGTCTTTCACCTCTGCGGCCGCGAAGTGGCGGACCTCGTGGCGGCAATGACCAAGGACATGCGCCTTCCCGATGCGCAGCGCGAGCCGGCCTATGACCGGCAACTCGGAGAAGCCGACTGGCGCGTCAAACTCATCAAACTCGCCGACGTGTACGACAACATCTGCGACGCAAGCGGAGGCTGGCAGAGACAGCGCTGCATCGACAAGGCGCGGCGGGCCTTGCACATCGCCGAGCAGGACGGCGACGACCGCCTCCTAGAACCGGCCGACCGGCTGCGCGACCTGATCAACCAGTTCGCTGATTCGGGCGTCGAGGAAGTCAAGGCGCGCTGACGCTTCCCGCCGGGCTCATGGCCTTGCGACTCGGGGTTCCGAGGCGGGTGTGATGCCCAGGGCATCGCCGAGGCTGCGGCCGGGGTCCGCGCCGGGGCACGAGCGCAGCGCCTCGCGCTGCGCGGCCGAGGCGCCGACGAGGTCGCACAGCGTCTCCGCCACGTCTGCGAGATTCACGGGCCGGCCGTCCGCCAGGCCCTCGTGCAAGGCACCGGCGACGCCTTCGCCCGCGAAGAGCAGCGGCAGCGGCGGATCCGCCGGCATGGGCGGGCCGTCGAGTTGCTCGGGCCGCATGATGAACACGCTGGCGTCGAACGCGCTCAGGCTCAGGAGGCAGACGACTGTGTTCGATGTGTTCTCAACGTCGCCCGTGAACTCATCGACGGCGCAGAGGCCCGCGCGGCCGATGAGCATGCCGATCGCGGTGTCGCGTGCTTCGGTGTACTGGAGGAACCGGATCGCGTCGCCGCCCTTCTCCGGCGGGCCGACGTCATGCGTACGCCCGTACTCGTTCCAGGTGATCGGGCAGAGGCGCGGATCAAGTCGCGGCCAGCGGTAGCCGTCGCCGCCCGCGGGCATGATCCTTCGGCCCTGCTCATCAAGGAAGCGCGGCGCGTCCCCGAAATGAACACCCGTCCCTATTTTCCGACCCTTGTTTTGCAGGCTCAAGTCGCGTCGTGGAGGATCCCTGCTCCCGGCTCCCGTGCGTCTACGGCTGCGCGGCCTGGCGGGCGCGCTTCCAGCCGTCGTTGAGGGCGGGGTCAAGGACGACGATGTCGGCGGAGGCGAGCAACTGGCGCGCGAGGTTGTCCATCAGCAGCCTCTCCTGCGCCAGCCGGGCTGCGCGTGCCATGTCCTCTCGCACGATCTCAAAGGGAACATCCTGCGGCGGTATGCGGCGCACCATCTGCACGAGCGCGAAGCCCGTTTCGAGGGGGATGATGGGAGAGAGGTCGGCCTCGTCGAGATCGGCGAAGACCTGGCGCAGCGCGGCGGGGTAGGTCGCGTCGTACGGAGAGATCGGTTCGAGCAGCCCGCCTCGCTCGGCGCTGGCGAGGTCGGTGCTGAGGAGCGCGGCGACCTCGGTGAACGGCTCGCCGGCGCGGAGGCGGGCCAGGGCCGTCGCTGCCTCGCTCATCGTCGCCGAAGTGATCAGCCGCACCTGGTACTTCGGGCCGAAGCGCTGCTCGTACTGGAGTCGGACCATCGTGTCCGTGATCTCGACATCGTCACGCACCAGTGCCCGCAGGATGGCGTTGCGCCGCAGCAGGAGGTCGAAGCGCCGGTCTCCCAGCGAGCGGCGCGAGCGCAGCGCGTCAAGGCTCAATGCCGCCCGGGCCGGGTCGGAGTCGAGAATCTCCAGAAGCAGTGCCCGTTCACGCTCGATCGCCCGCTGATCGATGGTCTTGCCCTCGCGGCCGAGGCGCTGGGTGAGGAGGCGATCGAGGATGACCTCTTCGAGGATCGCCCCGCCGGCGGTCTCGGCGAGCAGGTCGCGCAGCGGCCCCCACTGGACTGCCTGCCCGTTGACCAAAGCAGGGGGGGTGTCGCCCGGCTGATCCCCGGCGGCAGGCGGCAGCAGAGAAGCCGCAAGGCCGAAAAACATGGCCCCGAGGGCGGCGTGGAGGACGGAAGTGGACAAGAGTCGCATCAGGCACATCCTTGGCGTTACGGGGTTTTCTGAATACGCTGACATGGGCAGACCATCAGAACGTCGAGAAGAGAGGATGTCAACCGCCCCGAGGCGGAACCGGCCGAACCAATGAGCGAGACAACGACACAGATCATTTGCCCCTACTGCGGTCACAGCCAGACGGACGCGACGCGCTGCGATTCCTGCCGGGGGCTGTTCGAGCCGCTGAGCCGGCAGGCCACGCAGAATGCCATGGGGCCGTGGTTCGTCCGCGACGAATCCCAGCCCTTTCGCCCGGGCTGCTCCTACGAGACCCTGGTCCGCCTCGTCGAGCGCGGGCGCGTAACCGCCGGCTCGATCATACGAGGGCCGGCGACGCACCAGTTCTGGATGCGGGCGGACCATGTTCCGGGCCTGGCGCACCTGTTCGGGTTGTGTCATTCGTGCGGCGAGCGCGTGGGCCGGGAGGATGTGTGCTGCGAGTTCTGCGGCGCGATGTTTACGGGCGAGCAGGACCGGCAGGCGATGGGGCTGCTGCCGGTGCGCGACCTCGAGTCGATGGCGGGTCGTGGTCCGGCCAAGGCGCCCGAGGACCAGAGCGGGCGACTGGCGTCGGTGGGCTATGACCGCTTGAGAGCGGCCGTGGAAGCGGGCGCGATCAAGCCGCCGGGCGGTGAGGCGGGCGAGGGTGCCGCCCCCCCCGCGGAGGATGCGGCCGATCTCGCTGCGGCCGTCGCGTCGATGCCGCGCCAGCCTCGTCACCGTCGCGTGCGGCGCGACCTTCTCGAATCGGATGCGATCGCGGCGCGGACACGCCGCGAGCGTCGCCTGTTCATCATCCAGGCGTGCCTCGCGTTGCTGATGATTGCGGCGGCGGCGATCCTGCTGCTTTGGGTGCTCGTGCGGGCCGGGGCGCTCGCCCTGCCCTTCGATGTTCCCGGCACGGGCGTGCGCGAGGCCGACAGACCGGCCGACGGTCACGCGACTGAACCGGCAGGTCCTCCGGGCGAGGCGGGCGAGGGCGAGACAGGCGGCGCTGCGCCGGTCCCGAGCGACGACGAGGCGAGCGAGGATTCTGCGAATCAGCCTCCACCCCCCTCTGCGGACCTGCCACCCGGGCAGCGGGAACTGCTCGATCTCTACAGCGAGGCGGTGCGACTAGCGGACGGCACGACGATCGGCGAACTCGAGCGAGCCGAGGCGCTTCTGCGGCGCGTGCACGAAGAGTTGCCCGAGCACCTCCACCCTGAAGACCTCGCGGGCCAGCAGCGCAAGGTCGCCCGCCGCCTCGAGCGCCTGCGAGGCGAACCGGACGACGGTTGACCGGCGAGGCGTATGGTTCATGGAAACCGACCCGGATCTGACGCGAAAGGACCATCGCCATGCACCGACCGATCCGACATGAAGCGCTCCGCCTGCACCGGGTCGATCCGCAGGACAAGCCCGTGTTCACGTGTGTCGGCGGCTTTTCGCTGGCGCTGCCGCTGCGCGATGGCTCACACAAGGCGGCGCGGCATGAGCCGATGAATCGGCTGAGCATGTACGATTGCGCCCGAGTGCGCATGGTCGAGACCCGGGAGGTCCTTCCTTGAACGCCGACCGTGGCCGCGCCGCGGCCGAGACCGGCGCCCGCCCCGCAGTGCGCGTACGGCGCGGCGCGGCGCCCGAAGCGCCGATGCGGGTGTACATCTGGTCCGGCTCGTCGCCGCCGGGCAGCCAGGGTGGTGCGGGCGAAGGCGAAGCGGCCGGCCGCGGCGGAGTGGTCATTGAACTTACCGCGTGGCTCCGGGTGTTCATGGTCGCGGCGGGCAGCCTCGTGGCGCTGCCGCTGGCGGGACTGATCGGGTTCCGGCACGGCTTTGCCGAGTGCGTCGGCGTGCCCGATCTCCAGCGAGAGTTCGGCGCGAGCATGTCCGACGGGCTGCGGCTGGTTCTCGCGTCGCCCCGGCGCGTCTTCGAGGCGGGTCTGATCGACACGGCGCCCCTTCTGTTGGCTCTTCTTCTCGTGGTCGTGGGGGCCGCGGCGCTGGCGCTGGCGGTCTTCGGACCGAGGGCGGCGACTGCGGGCAAGGAGCCGTCGGCCGGCGCGCCCCCTGCGCCTTCCGCGGCCGGGCGCGCCGCCTCGGCCTTCGGCCTTGTTGTCTGCGCATTGGCTGGAGTGTTTCAGATCGGCTGGGTAATTGCTCGCTCGCACGCATTGAGCGGCCAGGACCTGCCCTGGGCCGCCGAACCATTCGAGGCGTGGAGCGCCGGCGTGCGCCTCGCGGCGGGCGTGGATCTGCTCACGTTTGCGGCCGCGATTCTCTGGCTGCTCGCGGCGGTGCGGCTGCGGTGGATGCTCTGGCTGCGGGCCCTGACGCTGGTGATCGCGTCGAGCGCGGTGGCGGCGCTGTTTGCCGCCGCGTCGATCTCCAACTCAATCGCGGCGCAGGTCGATCAGGTCCGCAGCCTCGTCGCCGCCTGGGACGAGGACGCGGGATCGGCTCCTGACCTGATCCTCGGCCACACGCGGTCGCATCTGGTCATCGTCGGAAAGGGCGGGCGCGTGGAACTCACCTCGCCGGCCGCCGCGCTCACCATCGTCGGGCGCGCGAGCATCGCGGAGTTCGTCGACGCGGGACGTGAATCGCGATGACCCGTACGCGCAGCGGCCGGTTTGATCGACGCCGTCCGCGCAGCCCCGGAGAACGGAGACGGGAGTAACTTCGATGGTGGGAGCCGGGTGCGCCGCGGCAATCAGCGGCTGCGGGCGCGGTCGGCCATGGAGGGATCGAGGCGCTCGGCGGCGGCGCGGACGGTTGCTTCGTCCACGAGGTCCATTGCCCAGAGGTTGAGGCGGAAGGCCGCGCTGCGATCGACGGCGATGAGGATGAACGGGTGCATGGGGTTGGAGGTGAGGCGCACGCCGCCGGCGCCCTTGAGCAGTTCGACGGGGCTGCTGCCCTCGCGCAGGAACTGGTAGTGGAGGGCGGAGCGGCTGGAGTAGACGATGCCCTCGCCGTGGTGCCAGGCGGCGGCGATGCTCGGCGCCGGCAGGCCGCGCACGCGCCGGCCCTCGGCAGGCCATGCGTCGTACTCGAAGATGCGGTCCTGACCCGAGTGGTAGAAGAGCATTCGCGGCGAGGCATCCGGCGCGGAAGGCGACTGAATTCCCGCCAGCGCCTGGTAGGCGCTGTAGACCGTGCCGGTGCTCGTGATGCGCTCGCGCTGAATCGGCCTGCGCATCGAAGCGGCGCTGCGCGTGTCGAAGACCGCGAGATCGAGTTCGCCCGCCGGCTTGAGGTGGAAGGCGAAGAGCGTGGTGTTGTCGGCCGACCAGACCGGCATGAGCCAACTGCCCCCATCATCATCGGCGCGGAAGACTTCGTCTGCCCCCTGCACGAAGAGGTCAAATCGGATTGGGTCGGCGCTGACGCGTTCGCACCAGGCGAGGCGGCCGGAGGCAGATCGGACGGCGAAGGCGTTGACGCCGGTGCGCAGGAGCCACGTGAGGCGGCCGGTGGACCACTCGACCCATCCGATGCGCCGCGAGCCGTCGCTCTGCGGCGACTCGACGAGAAAGCCGTGCTCGTCGGCAGAGCGCCCGAGCACGCCGGCCTCGTCGATGCGGAGGTGTTCGACAATCTGCTGCTTCGGCCCGCCCTGGACCGGCTCGATGCGGTGAATGGTGATGTGCAGGGGTGGGGGCGCATCGCCGGCCGGAGAGGCGAGGAGCACATCCCACGTCGGCGCGGGATGGCCCTCCTGCACGGCGAGATAGGTTCCCGCGGGGCTGACGAGCGGCATCAGCAGGCCGTCGTATTCGATCGACCCGATGGGGCCGATGGCGGCGCTGAAGGCGGAGGTGCTCGTCGTGAGACCGCGCGGAACGTAGGTCTCAAGTACCGAAGTGTCGGGCTGCGCGCTCCGACTTCGCGGTGAATCGGTGAGCGAGGGTTGACGCCGGGGCGCCTGCTCTGTGACGCAACCCGCGGCAAGAAGTGCCGCAAGGACCAGCGCCGAGCCGCGCGAGAGAACGCGCTGGGCGCTGCGCGCACAAGGGCCCGCACGATCACCCGGTGCCAGCGGCGTCTTCGCCCATGCCATTGCGCTCGAGCGCATGATTGCTCACCCTCCGGAGCGGCGCTGCCAGGGCAGCGGACCATTCGGGTTGTCGAGTGCGGCGCTGCCTGAGGCGGCGCGGCGAGCACCGTCGGCCGGCGAGCGCTGATCCATCCACAGCGTCCCTTCGCTGCCCGGCCCGCCTTCATCCTCGCGCCGCTCGCGGTAGTGAGGCTCATTCCAGTGGTCGAGGCCCGCGGGGCGGTCCTTGGTATCGACGCCCTCGAGTTTGCGCCGGCTTTCGTTGAGCAGGCGGAAGTCCTCCTCCGTTACGTTGCGGATCTTCTCGGGCGAGTCGAGAATGATGGGACGGATGAAGGCGACGAGTTCGCTGCGTGACTCCGTCTTGTCCTTGGAGCGGAACAGGCCTCCGATGAGCGGAATGTCGCCCAGGAGCGGCACCTTGCGCACGATGTCGCTCAGCGACGTGCGGCGGATTCCGCTGATCACGACGGTCTGCCCGTCGCGGATGGTGACCTTGGTCGTCGTCTCGCGGCGGTCGAGAATGGAGCCGCCGAAGAGCGTCTGTCCCGGCACGACGCTGGAAAGCTGGAGGTTGACGCGCAGGTCGATGTTGCCCTCGACGGTGATGTGCGGGCGGACATTCAACTGAATGCCGACGGCGAGGTACTCGAAACTCTGGGTCACGCCGCCCACGTCGGTGGTGGTCGAATCGGTGATGAAGGGGATGTCCTGGCCGTCGAAGAAGTTGGCCTCTTCGTTGTCTGAGGTCACGATCTTGGGACGGAAGAGGACGTTGACGTCGGTCACCTGCGCAAGCGCCTGGAGGGCGACGTTGAGATCGACGTTGACGCCGAGCGTGGACGTGTCGAAGAGGGCGTTGATGAGGTTGGTCTTCTCGCCCTCGATGGTGCTTCCGACGACGACGCGGTTGTCGTCGCTGCTGGCGCCGCCCAGGGCGCCGCTTCCCCAGCGAATGCCCAGGGCGAGCGCATCATCGACGCTGATCTCCGCGACGATGGCCTGGATGAGCACCTGCCGTCCGGGCGCATCGAGCGTGTCAATGAGGCGGGCCATGGAGTCACGCAGTTCGGGCGGGGCAACGACGAGAACCGCGTTCTGGCGCGCGATGGGCATGATGCGCACCGACCCGATGAGGTTGGAGATGATGCGGGCGTTGGGGTTGGGCGAGCCGGACTGCCACGGGAAGGGCATCTCCTGCTGCTGCTGCTGCTGCTGCTGCTGCTGTTCGCCCGTGCCCTGCTGACCGATCTGCGAGACGTTGGAGCGCTGAGTGAGTTGCTGGCTGGTGCGCTCGACGGGGACGCGCGCGCCCTGCTCGGCCAGAAGGGCGTTGAGGCGCAGGGCGAGGTCCTCGGCGTCGGCGTGCTTGAGTTCGTAGAGGATCGGCGCGTTGACGTTGCCCGGAATGTCGAGTCGCCGCACGAAGTCTTCGAGGAGCGGATAGTACTCGGGCGAGCGGCAGGTGATGATGAGCGTGTTCTTGGCGTTGTCGGCGGCGAAGGAGACCTGGCCGGCGAGTCGGCCGAGTTTCGGTCCCTCCTGCTCGCCCGTGCCGCGCGAGGTCGGTTGAGTGACCCGCGCTCCGCCTCCGCCGAAGAAGAAGTCGCTCTCGAAGGTCTCGACCACTTCGGCCTCCTGCGCGAAGATGGTGTTGAGGAGTTCGGCGAGGGCGACGGCGCTGCTGTTCTCCATCGGCATCACGAGGGGCAGCGCGACGTCGCCGGGAAGCCGCACGTCCCACCGCTCCGTGATCTGCCGCCGCACCTGCTCGATGATGTCGCGCTCGGCGCGGACGGTGACGGAGTTCTGGGATTTATCGGTGACGACGGAGAGTTGAGAGGAAGTGGCCAGGCCGTCGCCGCGCGGCTGCTGGCCGAAGATCGGCTGCGGTGCGCGCCCGGTGTTGCGGCCGGTCTGCTGCTCCTGCTGCTGCCCGAAGACGCCGACGATGAGTTTCGCCACGTTGTTGGCATCGGCGTACTTGAGGTAGAACGTCTCCAACTGGAGGTTGCCGCCGGGGATGTCGAGTTTGTTGATCTGCTCCTGGAGGCGCTGAAGCGTGCCGATGTTGTAGAGCGCGATGATCTGGTTCGAGGCGTCCTCGACCTCGATCTTCATGTTCGTCGGCCCTTGCGCCTGGATCTTGTCCTTGATCTGTGACGCCCGGCCGTACTTGATCTGAAACACCTTCTCGACGACCATGCCGGTGTCCTCGCGCCCGAGGACGGGGTCGTTGGGTCCGAGGACGGGGACCAGGCCGTCCTGAATGTTCGCCACGGGAAGCACCGCGAGGTGGCTGCCGCGATCAATCACCGCGATGCGGCTGGTGAAGAGCGCATCAACGAGGAGGTTGAGCGCGGTCGTCCGGGGCAGCGGCGTCGAGTTGATAATGGTGATGCGTGCGGCCTGGCTGAGCACGAGCGGGTCGGGGTGAATCGGGCGGCCGGCAAGTCGCTGGAGGTGGAGGAGGACGGTGGAGATGTCAGCGGCGTTGAGGGTGAGCATCTCGAGGTCGGCGCCAGGCGTGAGGGCCGCGCCTCCGGCGGTCGTGGGCGTTTCGGGCTGGTCGAAGATGAACCCGCCGTCTTCCGCGCCCTCGATGCCGAAGTCGAAGATTTCCCCGCCTTCGCCGTTCTCCTCGGGCGGCTGATTGCCCCGGCCGAAGAAGGCTTCAAACCCCTCCTGAGCACGGAGGGGCGCAGCGAACGCGGCCGAGAGGGTCAGGGCGGCCACGATCTGAGACGTGCGGCAGATGTGATTCATGAATCTTCCATTCCTGTCGATCCGCCTCGCGGGCGGGGGTCTTTCCTGCGTGTCCGTCGATCGGCGATCGGGTCGCCTTGCAGTCAAGTCAGACGAGAGACGTGGTCTGCGGATCAGTTCACGTCATCGGCGTCGCCGGCTGAACTCTCGATGTTGAAGGTGGCGGCGGCGGCGGTTCCGCCTCCAAAGATGTTGACGCTCGTGCCGGGCGCGCCGAGGGGCGAGGGCGCTCCGAAGTTCACGATCGGAACCTGCTCGACGTGATCGAAGAGGTTGAGCGTGAGCTCGGCGCCGTTCCAGCGCACGCGGGCCTTCCAGGGCAGTTCGATGGCGAGAAGTTCGACGGCGCCTCGTTCTCCGACGGAGATGAAAGGCTCACTGTTGTAGACGGGCGAGGCGAAGACGGCTCGCTGCCCGACGAGGCCGACGAGTTTCGGACCGCCGTAGGTCGCCGGCGGAGGCGGGGGGGGGCGGTCTCCGCTCGGAGGCGCCGCCACCACCGCCCGCGCGGGCGCGGCGGGCTGGAAAAAGGGCGATCGCTGACTGACGAACTCGCGGTTTCCCTCGACGGCGCTTCGGTAGGCGAGGATGTCCGGGTCGGAGTCGCGCGGCGCCAGCGGGTCGGCCGCGAGCGAGCCGGCGAACATCGCCGAGAAGAGCGAAGGCGCCGTCCAGAGGACGACGGCGATCGCGGCGATGGCCAGGACAAGGGCGGCTCGCGAGAGGCCCGAGAGGGCGTGCCAGGCGTCATACAGTGATCTGCGGGTCATCATCTTCATTACCCCTGCTTGATGTACCAGGCGTCCGCGACGAGCGTTACTTCGACTTCCGCCCGGTCGGTGTGGCGCCGGATGCGGATTGAAGCGATCTGCGCCACCGAGGGAATCATCTCGAGTTCGGCGATGACGGCCATCGCCACGTGCGGGGCCGCCGAGAACTTCACCTCGATCGGCGCCCTCCAGTATTCGACGCCGGTGCGGCTCTCCTCCGTCGTCTTGAGTTTCGATATCGATCGCTCGGTCAACGCCACGTCGCGCGTGAGGTTGTGTCGGCTGAGGACGGCGGCGATGGCGGTCTTGGCCTGGAGGACGCGCCCCTGGTCGGTCGTCGGGGGCAGGACGTCTCCCCAGCGCTTCCGCCCGTCGCGGATCGCGGCGAGGTCGGCCTGGTCGGGCGTGCCGAACGTCTCGATGTTCTTCATGGCCGCCCGCGCGCGGTCGTGATAGGTGGCGAGCGTGATCATGACAGGCTCGATGACGGCGAAGTAGAGGACGAGGCCGGCGGCCAGCCAGACGAGCCAGCGCATGGCGCGCGGCAACGCGCGGTAGCGAGCCGCTACCGAGCCGAAAGTCGAGTTGGAAGCGGATGCATTCACGGCTGTCCTCCGCGCGCGGGGGCCATTCCGGCATTGCTCAACTCACGCCGCCGCTGAAGCAGTTTGTCGTATTCGTCCTGAAGGCGCTGCTCGCGATGCTTGACCGAGGCTCGATCGACCATTGCCTTGTTGACGGCTGCAAGGTCCATCTTGGCGATCTCCGCGTCGGAAAGGGGGGGCGGTAGGGGCCTTTCCGCCGGCGAACCGCCTCTCGGGGCGCTTGAGCGTGAAGAGCCGTCATCACCCGTTCCGAGGCCCGGGAAACTGAAGTCGTTGCCGGACGAGCCGCCGTCGAGAAGTCCGGGCGTCGAGACCGGGCCGCGCGTCGGGCCGGAGGAGGGTGTGCGCGGCCGCGAACTTCCGCTGCCGAGGGAGAACGCCGAGAAGATGTACTGGCCCAGCGGCTTGCCGCGCGCCTCTTCGCCGTGGAGGACTACAGCCAGCGGCTCATTGTGCGGGCGTTCGACCTTCGCATGTGCATCCTGGACGGTCGCCTGAAGTTCGAACTCGATCTTGTTCTCGCCGGAGGTGACGTTGGGCGACTTGACCTGAGAGAAGAGGCGCGACGAGAGAAGCAGGCCGTGGAAGTCGAAGACCTCGCCCTGGTGCTCAAGGCTGGTCGAGCCGCTGATCGTGATGCCGCTGGTGCTGTCGATGTTGATGGACTCGAAGGTGAGGTCGTACGGGGCCATGCCGGCGACGTCGGCGAGAATCTTGGTCATAGGCCAGCGGTGGCGGCGCAGGGTGCGGAAGAAGTCGGCCTCGGCCTTGCGCTCGCGCGCGGCAGCGGAGACTTCATCCAGTTGCCGCGTCTTGTGCTGGAGGATGGCGTAGCGCGACCAGCCGCCGAGGACGGGGGCGACGACGATGAGCAGGATCGCGGCCAGCGCGACGCCGCGGGCGTGCGCGCGATCGCCCAGCCAGGTGAGCATCGAGAGGATCGCTCCGCGCGGAGGCTGGGGAGGCTCATCGAGCAGTTCCGTCATCGCGCGGCGCGGACCGAGCGCCGCGAGGGCTGCGCCCGCCGCCACACCGAAGCGGCTCCACCACGCGGCGTCGGCGCCGGTCCCCGGGATCATCCGCGCGAGGCGCGCAAGGCAGTCGGCGTCGGCAAGGAGGCATTGTCGATGAGATCGGGCGGCGTCGCTCGCACGCTGCTCGACGTCGGCAAGCGCGGCGTCGTCGGCGCCGGCGGAGAGGGCGGTCTCGACCATCACACGCGCCGCCTCCGCCGACCAGCGGTCCTCGCTGAGCCGGGCCGTGCGAACCGTTGTCAGGCCGTTGACATGCGAGACGAGTTCGATGGAGTGATGATCGCGGTCGAGCGAGGCGATGGTCCCTTCGCCCGCGCCGCAGAGAATGAGCAATTCGAGAAGCGCGGCGGCTTCTGCGGCGTAGGTCGGCGCCGCGACGGAAGGCGAGAGGCACTCGGGCGCGCGGCCCGGCCAGCCGAAGGCGGCGGCGAGGCGATTGTCCACCGGCGTGCGCCACGGCAGGACGGCGCAGCGGCGGCGATGGGGCGCGAGCACGCTGGGAAGGTCGGCCTCGGCCTGGAGTTCGGCGGCCTGCGTCGCGGCCGCGTCGTCCAGGGCGGGCGCCTCCAGCACTCGGCACACCACCGAACCGCCCGGAAGCACGACCACGAGGCGGTCCGGGTCCGCCCGGCGGACAAGGGCCGCCAGGCGCTCGGCGTCGCGCACGGCAATGGAATGATGCTCGGCGACGTGCAGCCGGCCTGAACGGTTCTCCGCGAGGACGACCTGCCAGTGCTCCGCCTGCCGGTGCAGGGCCAGGGCGCGGCGAGGCGATTCGCCGCCGTTGAATCGGGGTGTGGTGTTCAGTCGGCTCATCGTTCGATGTACTCGAGAATGCGAATGGGAAGCGAAGAACGGTCGATCGTAACCACGAGTTCGACCTCGGTCCTGCCGGGCAGCGCCACGCCGCGCGCCGTGAGCGTGAAGACGTTGCTGCGCACATCGATGAAGGGCGCCATGGCGGCGAGCGTCTCTCGCGACAGGGACGGAATCTGGAGAAGTTCGACGATGCTCGTGAGGCCCTGCGTCTTTCGCTCGCGCAGGGAGACGATCTGGTCGGCCATCGCCTCATCGACGCCGGGCAGAAGTTCGAGCACCTTGACAGGCGCGGTGTTGATGTTGATGCGGCCGGGCTGGGGCGCGTAGGTTGTGCCGATCGTGGCGCCGGCGAGAACGCGGCCGAGCTGCTCGTCGGTCAGGTCGCGGGCGCCGAGGGTCTGGGGCTGCTGGGGCTGGTTCTGTCGGCCGCGGCGGGAAGTGGAGCCGCCGGTCTGGCCGGTCGCGCCGGTGTTGGCGACGGGGTTGCCGTCGCGGCCGATGCTGCTCAACGGGATGGTGATCAGGCCTTCGAGCGTGTTGGTCTCGACGCGCGCATAGTGGAACAGGGCGTTGGCCTGGTTCTGATCGACGCCGAGGGCCTCGCGGATCGCCGACACGGCCGAGGTGCTCAGGGAGATGCGCCCGCTGTTGGGCGCGAGCGGCCCCGGCTCGACGGAGGCGGTCGTCAGGACGGCGGACCAGCCGGCGTCGAGGCGGCCGTCGCCATTGTCTTCGGGCCAGGTCTCGAAGCCGTCGTCCTCATTGGGATCAAGCAGGCCGTTGAGGTTCCAGTCTTCGCCGCGCACGAGTTTCGACGTGACGCCCAGGACCAGTTCAAGTTCCTGGAGATTCTTGAAAGGCCCGTTGCGCGGGTTGTAGGGCTTGAGGGGATGGTTGTAGTACCCCGCCTCCGCGCCTCCTTCGCGCACGTCGTCGTCCGCGTCCATCCAGTCGAGGATGGCGGCCACCATCTCGGGAGTGATGTCTTCGAGGCGAGCGAGGGTCTCTTCGTCGAGCCGGTTGAGATTGGCCTTGGCGTGGGCGTCGGCGGGTCCGTCCTTGAGATCGTCGTTCATCCAGTGCTGGACGTGGTACTCGGCGATGAGGACATTGGAGGCGTCGCGGATCGCGCCGTGCGCCAGTTCCTCCATCTTGGCCCGGAACTGCACGGGGTCGGTCTGCTGCTCGGTGTCGATCTCCCAGGCGAGGTAGGCGATGTAGGTCTCGACGGCGGCGCGGGCGGCCCACTTGGCGCGCACGCGGCCGAGGAACTCGCGCCCCGAGACGGCCTGTCGCTGCGCAGAGAGTTGCAGAGGCACGACGATGAGTGTCGTGATGGTGACGATCCAGAGGACGAGCATGAGCGTCGAGCCGCGTCGCGCGGGGCGCTGCCGAGATCGGGGGGGGGCAAGGATGGGGCGCAGGAGCCGGATCATGGATTGCCTCCGCCTGATCGTCCGCCGCCGCCGCCGCCCGAGCGTCCGCCGCCGCCGCTGCCGGGACCGCCCGGGCGTTGCCCGCCCTGACCCTGTCCGGGCTGGATTCGGAATTCGCCGCCCTGTCCGCCGCGACCGCCGCCGCCGCGCGGCGGGCCGAACTCCATGCCTTCCCCGCCTCCGTCGCCGCGCCGTCGCGTGCCGCCGCCTCCGCCGCGCGGCGGTGGAGTGCCGCCGGCGCCGCCGTCAAACTGGAAGAGGTTGCCGTCGCGCTCACTTCCGCCGAGTTCGAGGTTCCAGATGTCGTTCGAGGGGTCGTAGGTCTCGTCGACTTCGGGATCAAAGGGAAGGGGGATGCGGTCGAGGGCGACGGTGGCGCGTGCGACGACGAGGGCGCCGGTCTGCGGCACAATGCCGCGGCAGGTGACGCGGAGCGCGTGCGGCAGGCCGTCCTTGTCGCTGTCCCATGCGGCTTCCCATGCCGTGCCGTTGAAGGCCTCGAAGTCGAGGGAGACGATGTGAGTGCCGAGGGGGACGGCCACTCCGCCGCCTTCGTAGTTCTCGTCCACGATCGGGTCGCTGCGCCGCCACAGGACGCCTCGCACCTGCGGATCAGATTTGAGGCGGTAGTGGATTTCGTGATTGCCCGACTCACGGTAGCCGCCGTCCTCGGCCTGCTCGGGGCGGACGGGCCTCATGGAGCGGGCGAAGAGCAGCAACTCGTCGCGCTGCTCGGGCGACGAGCCGGTGGTGTCGTCGATGCGGACGATGGTGTCGATGAGCGTGGTGTCGCGGACGATGTTGGCCATGTCGCGCGCGATGATGCGCGTGATGGAGTGGACCGACTCCATGGCGGCCTGGCGCTGAGCGGATCGGTCGCGGCTGTCGGCGAGCCGCCGGATGGACATGGTGGCGGCGCCGGCGAGGACGGCGGCGATGACGCTGGCGGCGATGAGTTCGATGAGCGTAAAGCCGCGGCGCCGAGCCGAGCGGAATGCGTTCTCCGCGGAAGAAGATTGCCTGCGCATCATGGGCGCTCCACGGCCTGTGTGGGCCTGCGATCGGGGTCCGGCTCGTCGCCGAGGCGGCGGGCCATGAGCGTCTGTGCCTCGGCTGTCTGCTCGCCCCCCCCCGTGCTCCACCACACTCGGGCGGTCACGCGCAGCGGCTCGCCGGGCGAGAGGTCGTCGATGGAAATGCGGTAGGTGAAGCGGTCAAACGGCGGATCGGCCGTGCCGCTCATCGCGCCGCTCTTGAGAAACTCCTCGGGCCCGAGGGCGAGGACTTCGTTGAGCAGCGAGTCGAGGATCATCGCCGCATCCTGAATCTGCTGCCCGCGCGCCTGGGCGTTGAGCGCCCGGCTGGCGATGCCCAGCACGGCGACGAGCGAGCCTGAGAGAACCATCCCCGCCACCAGGACGTCCATCAGCGCCATGCCGCGCAAACGACGGCGCAACCGGTTTCGGGCGCCTCTGAACGACTGGCCGCACGATGCCCCGGCGCCTCGATGCCTCGATTCCCCGTGGACTCTCTTCACCATCGCTCATCCCCCGATCCCGTGGAGTGAAGGTCTTCGGGCGAGAGGCGCAGGTAGTCCGTCTCCTGGGAGAGCGTCATCGAGCGCATCTCGCTCGGGAGCAGGGAGACAGTCTCGACCGTCTGGCCGAGCTGGATTTCGATCTCGATGGTCGGGCGGATGCTCTGGGGCGAGGCCTCGACGCGGAACGAGCCTCGCTCGACTCGCCCGTCGAGGTAGGCGGCGCGGAGGAAGACGTCGCGCTCGAAGGAGACGACGGGCGCGAGGATGTCGCGCTGCCATCGCCCCTGCTCGCGCTGCGTGGAGGGGGTCTCGCCGAGGCGGCTCGTGAACTCGTAGCGATCGAGTCGAAGCTCGCCGCGGCTCGCGTCATAGACCAGTGCAACCGGCGCCTGGCTGGCCACGTGCCGATGGGCGAGGGCGTCGAGGATGTTCTGCACGCGGCTGACGGCGACGCCGCCGCGCCGCCCGATCGTATTGGTCATGCGGATCGTCGTGACGCCCGCCAGCACGCCGAGGATCACGATCACGACGATCATCTCGACGAGCGTGAAAGCGCGCACGCTCCGCGCGGCCCCGGCGTTCGAGAAGATGGATCGAGATAAGTTCATGGCGGGATCAGACCGGGAAAGAGATTAACCGATGATGTCGGCGTTGTCGCCATCGCCGCCTTCGCGGCCGTCGGCCCCGTAGCTGATGATGTCGTAGTCCACGTGGACGGCGCCGGGCACGACGATGATGTAGGGATTCCCCCACGGGTCATTGAGGTCGGCTTCCTTGTTGATGCCCTTCTGCCAGGTGTCGGGCGCATCCTTGGGCTTCTCCCAGAGGAGGCTGCGCAGGGTCTCGCCGCTCTGCACGTCGCGGCCGAGGTCGGCGATGACGAGGTCCACGGCGGTGCGCAGACTCGCCATCGAAGCCTTGGCGGCGTTGACCTTCGACCGGCCGACGTACTGGAGCACGCGCGGGGCGACGACCGCGGCGAGCACGCCGATGATGATGATCACGACGATCGCCTCGATGAGCGTGAACGCGCGCCGTCTCGATCGCTTCGGGCCTGCGGTTGAACTCTCCATACGGTGCATGATGGGGGTCTCCAGGAGCTTTGCGCTTCACCCGATCGCCGACTGAAGCGAGAGCATGGGCAGAATGACGGACAGGATGACAAAGCCGATGACCAGGGCCATCAGCACGACGATGACGGGCGGCAGGGCCGCGGTGAACATCTTGAGCGAGGCGCTGGTGCGCCGGTCGAACGACTCCGCCGCCTGCGTGAGCATGGTGTCGAGGCGGCCGCTGCGTTCGCCGAGGTCGATGATCTGGATGAGGATCGGGGGGAAGTAGCCGCTTTTCTCCATCGGCTCGGCGATGGACTGGCCCGAGCGGATCTTGTCGGCGACCTCGTCGATGACGCCCTCCATCGCCTTGTTGCCCAGCGTGTCGCGCGTGATGATGATGGCGTCAATGATGGGAATGCCGGAGGCCATGAGCGTCCCCAGCGTGCGCGTGAAGCGGCCGACCGCGACGTCGCGCACGAGGCTGCCCACGATCGGGATGCCCAGCAGAATGCGGTCGCGTTCAAAGCGGATGTGCGGCTGCGCCATGGCGGACTTCCAGCCCGCGTAGAGGAGGCCCATCGCCCCGAGCACGAGCCACCAGAAGGAGCCGAGGAAGTCGGCGAAGCCCTTGACGATGACAGTGGGCAGCGGCAACTGGATGGTCTGCCCTTCGAGGCTCGCCAGGACGCGCGGGATGATGAAGGTGACAATCACCGCGATGCCGACCGCGAGCACGACGATGAGGATCGCGGGGTACATGAGCGCGCCGGCGACGGATCGCTTTGTTTCGAGTTCACGGTCGAGCAGGTCGGCGAGTTGCATCATGATGACTTCGAGCCGCCCCGAGGCTTCGCCGGCGCGGAGCATGCCGACGATCATGTCGTCGAAGGGGGCGCCCCATTCGAGCGCGGCCTGGGCGAGGCTGCGTCCCGCCTCGATGCGGCTCATCAGGTGCTCGATGACGGCTCTCTGGCGCGGGCTGGACGCCTGCTTCTCGACGGCACGCAGGGCGTTCATCAGGGGCAGGCCCGCTTCGAGGGCCGTGGCAATCTCGCGTATGAACGCGGCCAGTTCGCCGCGACGCATCGTCTGCCGGCCGCGCAGCGGCTGGCCGATGTCGGCGCTGGCGCCCGCGGGCGAAGTGCGGAAGGAGGGGGCATTGCGGGCGACCGCGGATCGGCCGTTGAGCGGCGCCAGTTGGGTGGCGGTTTCACCTCGCTGCTTGAGCGTGCGGATCGCCTCGGCCCGATCGTTGGCGTCGATCGTGCCGCTCATGGCCTGGCCGGCCCGCGTGACGGATTGATACTGGAAGGTCGGCATGGGTGCGTTCGCGTCATGCGGCCGGCCCGGCGGCGCCGGCCTGGGTCGCCATGGCGTGCTCCTCCTCGGCGTCCTGCGTGGCGCGCAGCACGTCTTCGATGGTCGTCTGTCCGCTGGCGGCCTTGATCAGCCCGTCGGCCCGCATGCGCAGGTGGTCCTTGTTGGCGACAGCGAGAATCTCAAGGGCGCTGAGGCGCTGGCTGATGGCGCGCCGCATCGCTCCGTTGATCTCGAGTACTTCGAAGAAGCCGATGCGGCCGCGATAGCCCGAACCGTTGCACTTCTCGCAGCCGGCGCCCGCGAACATCCCGCCGCCGAACATCGTCAACTCGTTCTGCGAGAGGCGGTGCGCCAGCGCGTCGGGCATGGGCACCTTGTGCCGGCAGTGCGCACAGATGCGCCGGCCCAGGCGCTGCGCGATCACGCCTTCGAGCACCGAGGACACGAGGAACGGCTCGACGCCCATGTCGATCAGCCGCGTCACCGCCGACACCGCATCGTTCGTGTGAATC
Source organism: uncultured Planctomycetota bacterium (assembly GCA_900696685.1). Taxonomy (GTDB): domain Bacteria; phylum Planctomycetota; class Phycisphaerae; order Phycisphaerales; family UBA5793; genus UBA5793. Next base: position 13,119 of record CAADHA010000181.1, on the reverse strand, counting down.
GTCGAGAACACGAGGTGGCCCGTGAGGGCCGAGCGCACCGCGATCTCCGCGGTCTCGCCGTCGCGGATCTCGCCGACCATGATGATGTCGGGGTCCTGACGGAGGATGTGCCGCAGTCCCTGGGCGAAAGTCAGTCCGCGCTTGGGGTTGACGGGAATCTGGTTGACCCCGTGCAGTTCGTACTCGACCGGGTCCTCAATGGTGATGATCTTGAGTTCGGGCGAATAGATTTTCTGGAGGCCGGCGTAGAGCGTGGTCGTCTTGCCGCTGCCCGTCGGGCCGCTCACCAGCAGCATGCCGTGCGGCACGTCGAGCAGGCGGTCCATGACCTTGACGTCCTTGTCGCTCATGCCCAGTTCGACGAGGTCAAGCGGGAGCGTGCCCTTGTCGAGAATGCGCAGGACGACCGACTCGCCGTAGAGCGTGGGGACGGTGCTGACGCGCAGGTCGACCTTTCGGCCTTCGAAGCGCAGGGTGATATGGCCGTCCTGCGGCACGAATCGCTCGGCGATGTTCATGCCCGCCATGATCTTGATGCGCGAGATGATGGCCGGCTGAAGGTGGCGCGGCGGGGGCGTCTGTTCGTTCAGCACGCCGTCGATGCGATACTTGATCTTCAACTCCGTCTCAAAGGGCTCGATGTGCACGTCGGACGCACGGCCCTTGATCGCCTCGAGGATGATGAGATTGACGAGGTTGATGAGGGTGGGCTGCTCCGCCATGCGGTGCAGATCCTCGGCCTCGATGGCTTCGATGTTGCGATCGAGGATGTCGTCGCCGCCCGCGTCGCCGCGCAGGCTCTCGGCCATGCGCGCCGCCGTCGTGCCGTACTGGGTCTCGAAGAGCTTCTTGAACGGCTCGGGGCTCATCCCGCAGCGCACCACCGGCCGCTGGGCCAGCACGGCCACTTCATCCGCGGCCGCCAGATCGAGCGGGTTGAGCATCACCACCACGACCGCATCTCCCTCGAAGCGCACGGGCACGAGGTGATGGTCAATCGCCTGCTCGGCCGGCACGACCTCCGCCACGCGCGGATCGACCGCTTCGAGAGGTTCGTCGAACCACTCGATTCCCAGCCGGGCGCACTTCTGGCGAACGTTGTTGTCCGTGGCGGTCTCACTCATTGGCGATTCTGTTCCTCTTCACCGATTCCCTGGGCCGTCGAAAGCGCCCGCAACTGGTCGGCCGTGAGAAGGGCGCGGATGTCGTTGATCGTCGAGCGCATGAGCGACTTACGGGTGTTCAGGAGGCGCTGTGACCTTGTCTCAATGGCTTCGTGAGCCTGACCGCTCTCAGCCCCCCCGGATGCTTCGGCGCCCCCGGAACCCGGCCGGCCCGTCGGCCACCGACGCAGCAACTCCCGCGCCATCTCCACTTCAACCAGTTCGCGGGAAAGAGGTTCCATCCGCAGATCGTGCGCTGAAAGGATCGCTTCGAGCGCGCGGTCCTGCTCCGGCGTCAGGCCGGCGAGACTCCGCACGCGGCCGGCGTCCTGCTCGACCTCATCGGCTGCGAAGTGGCGGGGCCAGACGCGGCGGCGGAACTCGCGCTCGAATCGTCCGCCCTCGTCCTTCGGCAGGCGCGACTTGAAGGCCTCCATGAAGCGCAGGTTGATGTCGCGCAACTCGACGTGCAGCCTCTTGATCCTCTCTTCAAGAGAGCGGAACTGCGAATCTTCGGCGTTGCCTTTGCCGTCGGCGTCCCCGGCAAGGCGCTCCATCCGGTCGCACAGCGCGTGGCGGTCGGAGAGCGGGCGATCAAATTCGATGCCGTACCGCTCCACGACTTCGTCACACGCCTCGCGCACTTCGTCGGCGAGGTCGAGGCTGTCGAGCACGGCGACAAGGTCCACCCGCTCGGCCATCAGCCGCGCCCCGATCAGAAGCCCCGCGCGTCTGCGCCGGTCGCGTTCGAAGCGGGGCCAGCGGCCGTCCTGCTCTTCGGTCAGCAGCGCCTTGGCATCGGCGAAGAAGGATGTCTCGAGCCGGCGCGACTCGTCGGCCCACGCCTCCCGCTTCCGCGCATAATCGTTGTAGAGAGACTGCTTCACCCCCTCGTTCTTCGTCAGGCTCATCGTCTCCTGGATCGCCCGCAACTCGTCGCGGACGATGTCCGAGGCCTCGTTGTATGCATTGCGGTAGCCGGCGTAAATCGCCTCGACCAGCGCTTCCTGCGCCTCGTCGAGTTCGAAGGTCGCGATGAGCGCGTCGATGTCCTCGCGGCTGACCGTGGGGCGGTATCCCTGATAGAAGGACTGCATCTCGATCTGGGCTGCCGCAGGGGCGGGGGCCGTGAGCAGAACGGCCGCCGCGAGGCTGAGCAGTGCGAGCGCCCGGGCAAGGCGCGTTCTGGTTATTTGACTCCCAAGTTGCATGATGCCGCCGTCCTGCCTGTCGGGGGTGGGTCTGGGGGGCATTGCATACCCTCCAGGCCAGAGGATGATCGTAGACGACACAACGGCCCCCGCCGCACGTGCCGCGAGCGATTTCGCCCAGCCCGGTTTGATTCAACCCATTCGGGCCGCCCTGTTCCCACCGGGGCCGCCCGGCCGCTCCGGACTTCCACCCATGACGTGCCAACGCCCGTGATCCGGCCTCGATTGCACGCATTCCTGCGGTGCGCTGGTCATCACCGGGCGGCGGATACCGAGGCGGCGGAAGGCCTCGGCCCCGGCGCAGAGCCTCTCGCCTCGTGCAGCGGCATTCGGTCGCGTGCGGACGATGCTGTCACTACTATCCCGCCGTCATGGCCGGGGACTGGAAGCAACAGGTGCCGAATCTCATCACGCTGGCGCGCCTGGCGCTGGCGGCGGCGTTCTTCATCCTGCTCTCGGTGTATCGCTTTCCGCAGGGGCCGACGTGGGCGCTTGACGCCGCCCTGGTCCTCTTTCTTCTGGGTGTCATCACGGATGCGGTGGATGGGCATCTCGCGCGGCGGTGGCATGCGACGTCTCTCTTCGGCCGCGTCATGGACCCGCTGTGCGACAAGGTTCTGGTGATCGGCGCGCTCATCATGCTCGCCGGACCGGGGTTTGTGTGGATCGACCTCCAGGACCCAAGCACGCCGCAGCGCATTGTGGTGAGCGGCATTCTGCCCTGGATGGTTCTGCTGGTTCTGCTGCGCGAGTTGCTTGTAACGGGCCTGCGCAGCCTTGCCGAGAGCCGGGGCATCGAGTTCGCCGCCTCGTGGTCGGGCAAGGCGAAGATGATCGTGCAGTCGGCCGTCGTTCCGCTCATCCTGCTGCTCGTCGGGCATTTCGATCCGCGGTCGCACGAGTGGTCGGCGCTGGCGCGTGATGCGCTGGTGTGGTTGATGGTGGCGGTGACGGTGCTCAGCGGCGTGCCGTACCTCCGACGCGCCTGGCCGCTGCTCAAGCCGTGACGGCGGCAGGACCGATGGACTCAAGGTGTGGCGCAAGTGGATCATCACCGTCGGCGGACTCGGGCTGATGCGGCCCGCGCCGGGCACGTGGGGCAGTCTGCCGCCCTGCGCGCTCGCCTTCGGCGCCGTGATCCTCGGATGGAACGCGGCCGCGATCAATCTCCTGCTCCTCACGCTTCTTGTTGCGTCGAGCGCGGCGTGCCTGGCGCTGGGCGCGTGGGCGGAACGCCAGTTCGCGGGCAAGGACCCCGGCGTCGTCGTCGCCGACGAAACGGCGGGAATGTGCCTCACGCTTCTCTTCGTGCCCCTCGGCCCGGCGGGCGGAATGAATGAAGCCGGCGTCGTTGCGGCCGGCGCGGAACCGCAGGTCGGATTTGCCTTCATCGTGATCGCGGCGGCGTTCGTGCTCTTCCGCATTCTCGACATCGTCAAGGCGCAGCCGGCGCACCTGGTCCAGCAGTTCCCCGCGGGCTGGGGCATCCTGCTCGATGACATCGTCGCCGCACTCTACGGCAATCTGATCCTCCAGGTCTTCCTGCGCGGCGTGCTGCCGATGTTGGCCTGAGGCGCCTGGAGCGCGTGATCCGGAGGCCCGGGATCAATTGCCATCATACCCGTCGGGCCTGAGCCGCACACGGGGAAGTTCAACAACGACGTGGGCGGCACGGGGCATTGACGATCAGAACTCTGTCGCACCCCAACCGCCCCCGCCCGGCGTTTCGATGAGGAGGCGGTCGCCGGGGGCGACTTCGGCGGCGTCAACAGGGGCGAGGTTGGTGATCGAGCCGTCAGCACGGAGGAGGCGCTGGCGGCCGGGAGCGCCTGGAGCGCCGCCGCGCATGGAGAAGGGCGCGCGGGCGCGGTGTTGCGTCAGGACCGAAAGGGACATGGGTTCGAGGAAGGTGATCTCGCGCACGGCGCCATCACCTCCGCGGTGCTCGCCGCGCCCGCCTGAGCCTCGGCGGATGGCGAAGCGCTCGACGCGCACCGGGTAGCGGTGTTCAAGCACCTCGACATCGGTGATGCGCGTGTTGGTCATGTGGGTGTGGACGGCGTCGGCGCCGTCGCGCGTCGCCGTCGCGCCCGCGCCGCCGCAGATCGTCTCGTAATACCCGAAGCGGTCATTGCCGAAGAGGACGTTGTTCATCGTGCCCTGGCTGCACGCGGCGAGACCGAGCGCCTTGATGAGCGTGTCCACGAGGCGCTGGCTGGTTTCCGTGTTGCCGCCGACCACGGCCGGGCAGCGCGCGGGATCGGCGTCAAAGCGCGGATTGAGGATCGTGTCCGGCGGCAGGATGATCTCGACATCGTCGAGCAGCCCTTCGTTGAGAGGCAGCGGTTCATTGACCAGCAGGCGCAGAACATACATGACGGCGCTGTGGACGATGGCGGGAGTGGCGTTGAGATTGCCCGTGTGCGTGGGCGCCGTTCCGGTGAAGTCGACCCGTGCGGACCCCTTCGAAATCGTGATGGCGACGGCGAGCGTCGAGTCATCGTCGAGAGGCTCGACGGCGCGAAACTCGCCGTCGCCGAAGCGTTCGAGGGCGTTTCGCATCTGGTCCGCGGCCTGGCGGCGCAGGGCGGTCATGAAGTGCGCCACCTTGTCGCGGCCGTGCTCGTGCGCGAGGCGAAGCAGCGCCGCGGCGCCGTGGCGATTGGCGGCGAAGGCGGCGCTCAGATCGGCGAGGTTCATCTCGACCTGGCGCGAAGGATACGGACCCGCTTCGAGGAGTCGGCGGACCGGCGACCAGTCGATTCGTCCGCGGCGAGCGACGTGCGACGGCGGAATCACGACGCCTTCCTCGATGAGCGAGTGCGCGGCAGGCGGCATCGAGCCGGGGCGCGTGCCGCCGATCTCCGCGTGATGCGCCCGGTTGGCCACGTAGCCGATGAGGTCGTCGCCGTCGTGCACTGGCGTCATGAGGGTGAGGTCGGGCAGGTGCGAGCCGCCGAAGGCCGGATGATTGGTGATGATGACGTCGCCGGGCTGCATCGCCAGGGCTTGGCGCACCGCACGGACGCAGCATCCCATCGCGCCCAGGTGCACGGGAATGTGCGAACCGTTGGCGACGAGCCGTGCGTCCGCGTCGAGCAGAGCGCAGGAGAAGTCGAGGCGCTCCTTGACGTTGGTGGACTGAGCGGTGCGGCGCAGGAGTTCGCCCATGTCCTGCACGATGGCGCGGAAGCGGCTGGTGAAGAGCTCGAGTGCGGCAGGGGAAGATTCGGACGCGCACGCGCACGCCCGCGACGAGGCTCTGCCAATCGTCGCGTGCATCTCCTCGGCGCCGCCCCGCTCCACAACAAGGTGACCGCACTCTGCCGTGCGCACGCTCCAACCCGCTTCGACGACGGCGGTGCTGTGGTCATCGACGATCAGCGCCGGTCCTGCGATGACTGCCCCCGGAGCGATCGACTCGCGATCGATGACGAGCGCGGCGATGCGCACCTCGCCCGACGGCATGTCGATCGTACGCGGCGGCATTGCATGACCGGCTTCGCCACGCGGCGGCTGCGGCACGGCCGACGATGAAGCAAGGGTTGAGGCAATCACGCGAATAGATTCAATCTCGATGCGCCCGGCCGGCTCAGAACCGAAGATGCTGACATACTGTCCGGTGAAGCGGCCGGTCAGCGACGCCTCATCGTCGAACTCGATCGTGAGCGTCGAATCCTGTCCGAGGAGGCGCATCTCGACGAGGCGGCGCCGCACCGCGATCGACTCATCGCCTGGCATGTCAGCACGAACGAGGTCGCATGCCTCGCGTTCGAGGTCAGTCACGATGGCCGCGACTTCACCGGCGGACAACTCATCGAACAGACGCAGGACCTGGCGCTGGGCAAAGCGTTCGATGCGGGCGTCGAACAGGCCCGCGGCGCTGAGCAGCCCGGCGTCGGCGGGGAGGATGATGCGGTCGATGCCGAGGAGGTCGGCGATGGCGCAGGCGTGCTGCCCGCCCGCGCCTCCGAAAGCCAGCAGCGCATGTTCGGCGGGATCGAAGCCGCGGCGCAGGGAGATGCGTGCGATGGCGTCGGCCATGTGCTGATTGGCGATGGCGAGCAGCCCGGCGAGGAGTTGTGCGCGGGTGATCGCGTCGCCCGTCGCGGCGCGCACCTGCGCAAGCAGTTCAGTGCAGCGCGCCTCTGCTGCGGCGCCGTGCAGCGGCACCTGGAAACGCGTCGCGTCGACGCGCCCGAGGAGGAGGTTGACATCAGTGATGGCGAGCGGCCCGCCGCAGCCGTAGCACGCCGGGCCGGGCGCGGCGCCGGCGCTGTGCGGTCCGACGCGCAGGCGGTGGCCGTCGAACCAGCAGACGCTTCCGCCTCCCGCGGCGACACTCTCGATGGCCAGGGCGGGCGCCAGGAGGCGCGCCTCGCCGACGGCGTGCTCGAAGATGTACTCGAAGTCGCCGGCCCATCGGGCGACGTCGGTGCTCGTGCCGCCCATGTCGAAGGAGAGGACGGCGTGCTCTCCGAGCGATCGCGCGACCGCCGCGGCGCCCGCGACGCCGCCGGCCGGCCCGCTCAGCAGGCTCTCGCAGGGTCGGTAAGAGGAGGCCGCGGTCAGCCCGCCTGCGCTGGTCAGCATTGTCGTCGCGCGCGAGGTGATGCGCTGCGCGATGCGCGAAAGGTAGCCGCCGATGATCGGGGCCAGGTACGCATCAACGAGGGCCGTCTCGGCGCGCGGCAGGAGACGGATGAGAGGCGCAACCGCGCCGGAGCGGGTGATGTGCGTGAAGCCCGCCTCGCGCAGGATGCCTTCGACGAGGCGCTCGTGCGCGTCGTTCATGTAGGAGTTCTTGAGCGCGACGGCGGCCGTCGTGATGCCGTCCGCGACGAGGTTCGCCGCCTCATGCCGCAGTCGAGCGGCATCCATGTTGCGGAGCACGTCGCCTCGCGCATCGATGCATTCGTCCACTTCAACGACCGCGTCATGGAGCGGCTGGGGCTTGAAGATGTCGAGCGCGAAGAGGTCGGGGCGCTGCTGCGTGCCGATGCGCAGCAGGTCGGCGAACCCGGCCGTGATGAACAGCGCCGTCCGGGCGCCGCGGCGCTCGAGCAGGGCGTTGGTCCCGCGCGTGGTCGCGAGGCGGAGTTGCATCGGCGGCAGGGGCGCCCTCAGCGGCGTGCGCGTGGCGAGGTGGGCGGCGAGGACCGGCGCTTCCACGCCGAAGTCGATCTCGCACAATCCCGGCTCAATGGGCGCAGTCCCTTCGCACTCGATGATCGCCTCGCGTGCGCGAAACGCGCTGATGCGCACACCGCCGTGGGTAGAGTCGGCGGTCCGAAGTCTCGCGCCGGCCGGGAAGTCGTCAACCCAGTCGGGCCGGACGCGGAGCCGCACCTGTTCCGGCGAGAGGATTTCGGCGATCTCCGCGCGGATGCAGCCCGTGCTGAGCACCTTGGCGCGGCGCCCGGCGCCCAGGGGATCGAGGGCGAGGCAGTCGGTGAACGTGCCGCCCGTGTCGATGCAGAGTACCCAGGTTGCGGCGTGACGCATGGGCGGCACCATCGAGTCCGGCCGCGAATCGGCTCAGCCGTGCGCGGCGACGTGAAGGCCCGCGCGGGTGCCGCCGATGCGCAGCAGTTCCGCGATCTCGTCCGCGTGACGAAGGCCGGACTGGCGCACTTCGTCGATCAGTTCGCGGGTGCGGCGGTCGCGGAGGAAGTAGGCGAGGGTGAGATCGACGAGGTGGCTGTCCGGCGTGTCGCGGAAGTAGTCGAATCCTTCGCGGTAGATGATGCGCGAGGCCAGGAAGGCGCAGACGATCTCCTGGCGGTAGGACTTGGGCAGGACGGTCCAGATGCGATCCCCCGCCTTGGCCTGGAGCGACGGAGGGATGTGTTCGAGGACGCAGTCGCGCACGAGGTCGGGATGCTGCTCGGAGACGCGGACGTAGTCGGCGCTGAGGGCGTCGTTGACGCGGCGGATTTCGCGGCTGAGGAGGATGCTCAGGTCCACCAGCGGCGTGGCCGGTCTCCGCTGGCGTTCCTCAAACAGCAGGCGCGCCTCGAGGCCCGCCACGTCGCGCAGGCGCTGGAGCACCTCGTGCACGTATTGCGGCTTGATTTCGAGGAACTCCTGCTCGCTGATCATCAGGCTGGCCATGATCTCGTAACTCGAACAGATCACGCCGCACTTGTTGGCCGAGGAGTCCTTGACGATGAGCACGCCGGCGTCGAAGAGCAGCCGCCTCGCCTCGCCCGTGATGAAGAGGTTGGCGCCCTCAACGGTGATCGGGCTGCTCGGCTTGCCGTCGGCGGTGAGGAACCGCTTCCAGTTGGAGGTGTTGATGGTTTCGGGACGGCCTCCGGCGGGAACGAAGGCGTCGGCGACGACGCGGTTATGCATTTCGTTGCGGATGCGCGTGCCGTCGGGATCGGAAACGAGCGTGAGGCGGCCCTGGGGAGAGAGGCGGCCGCGGTCGAACTCGGCGATCGCGAGGCTGCCCTTGACGAGGCGGAGAAGTTCGGCATGGTTGAGTCCGACCGGGTCCTCCGCGCAGCCGAAGCCGTCAGCGATTCCGACGATTCGCACGTTGGAGCCGTAATCGCGGATGACGATCTTGATGAGGTTTCCGGCGACGTCGCCGTCGGGCCCGCCGGTGAGTTTGAGCGTGAAAGGCTGTTTGCGCGGATCGATGCCCGTTGACTTGAGGGCGACTTCGAGGAAGACGTTGACGCCCTCGCTCGTCACGCCGTACTCCTTGTGGTTGATGCCCGCGCCGGGCTTCGAACTCATCAGCGCGTTGGGGAAGCGGTAGCCCCGCGCCGCGGCCCGTTCGACGATCCAGTTGATGTGGCCGGGGGTGATGTTCTCGTCGGGGCCGAAGTAGATCCACTCCTTGATCCCGAGTCGATCGACGATGCGCGCCTGCGTCTTCTCATCGTCGGTGATGAGGTCGAGAATCGCGTCGGCGAAGGAGCGCACGCAGCGGTTGATGGTCTGGCCTGGCCGGACGAGGAGGACGGCCTTGGCGCCCCCCTCGGGAATGTCCTTGTTCTTGAGTTGCTGCGCGTAGGCGAGTTCGAAAACCTCGTCGAAGTGGCGCTCCGACTCACGGATGAACTGCTCCTCGGAACTCGGCCGCACCACGCGCACCCCGCCGCGGGCCGTCTGCCGGAAGCGGACGTGGAAGGCGTTGAAGTCTCGCCCGTGCACGAAGAAGATGCCGTAGGGCCTCTCGTTGCGCGGCGCGACGCGCATCATCAGGTCCGTCGAGAGGCGCAGCGCCAGCGCGTAGCGCCCCACCACGTAGTAGTTCGTCTTGAGCGTCGCCGTGATCGCGTCGAGCATCGTCGTGAAAATCTCGCGCGTGATCTCGTCTTCGACGGCGGTGTTGAGGTGCTCGCGCACCCGGTGCTCGCGCAACTCGCAGTCGGCATCGTCAAGTTCGCTGTCGGGATCGAATCGCTCACGGAAAAGGTTGACGAGCATCAGGCTCAGGTCGACGTGCTTCTCGGCGATCTCGCGGATGCGGGCGCGGCTGTAGTAGTAACGGTTCGTCTTGACGAGAAGTTGATGCGCGAGGTCGCAGTAGGTGTGCAGGATGTCGGCCCCGCCCAGGCCCAGGTCGGGATTGTCGTAGCCCAGCGCCAGCGTCTCGCGGTCCAGCCACTTGAGGCGCAGCAGGTCGCGGTGAAGGCGCTGCCAGAGGAGCGACTTGGGATCGATCTGCCCGCCGTCCGGACCCTGCACCACCGCGGAGACGATGACGACCGACTCTTCCTCGCCCGCCTGGATCGCGTCCACGTAGGCGCGGTCCACGTTGATGCTCAGCGTCTTGAAGCGGTTGGCGACGCGGATGAGCATGCGCTTGGCCGGCACGTTGGCGACGGCCAGGATGATGCGAGAGTGATCCGGGTAGAGCGTGTTGTCGAGGACGACCGCCGCACCTTTCGACCGGCTCACTTCCTGGTAGAGGCGCGCGTGTCCCAGGATGCGCGCCGGCGGGCAGTTCTTCACACTGTCTTCCGACAGGAGGCGGAAGTGAGCACGGAGCGACTCCTCCGTCCACGTCTCACCTCGCTGCCGCGCCAGTGAAAGCGTCTGCTGGAAGATGCGCTTCACGAAGGGGTCTTCAAGGTTGCACGGCTGGCTCGGGCCGATCTCAAAAATGTCGATGACCAGTTCGGCGTCGCGCGAGCAGTAGAGCTTGGCTGACCGGATGAGGTCGTCGCCGAAGTCGTACATCAGCAGGTCGACGAGCAGGCCGGGATAATCGCGCGGCAGAACATACGTCACGCGCCTTCCGTCGTTGCTGCGGATGCGCACGCGCGGCTCCTGCCCGCTGGCTCGCAGAGCGAGGACCGCACGCATGTGCTCCATTCGCGTCGCCTCATCGACGTTGCGGAAATAGGTCTCGGGCATCTGCTGAAAGAACCAAGGCACGAACTCCTCGGCCGCGCGGCTCAGCCCGTCGCCCAGTTGGCGGATCACTTCGTCCTGATCGATCTGAACTTCTGCCATAGGGGGAATCCTTGGCCGACCGCCCGGCCGCTGCCACCGTGCGCTGGCGGTTTCGCGGGCGGCGGCCTAGTGTTGCGGCTATGCCCGCCGCCGCGAGAGTGCTCACTATCGGCAACTTCGACGCTGTGCATCTCGGGCACCAGGCCCTCATCTCCCAGGCAAGGCGGCGCGCAGGAAGCGGCGGCCGCGTCACCGCACTGGTCTTTGACCCCCATCCCGCAAGCACGCTGCGGCCCGGCGCCGCCCCGCCGCGGCTCACCTCCTGGACCCGGCGCCGCGATCTGCTCGCCGCCGCGGGCGTCGATGAGGTCGTCAGGCTCGAACCAACCACCGCGTTTCTCGGGACTTCACCCGAGGCCTTCATCGCTTCCGTCGCGGCCGAGCACGCGCCCGACGCCCTCCTCGAAGGCCCCGACTTCCGCTTCGGGCACGCCCGTCGCGGCGACATCGCCCTGCTCAGGAGACTGGGAGGCCAGCACGGCTTTGAAGTCATCGTCGTTGACGCGGTTGAAGCACCGCTCGACGACCACACGCTCGTCACCGTCTCCAGTTCCCTCGTGCGCTGGCTTCTGGCGCACGGACGGGTGCGCGATGCGGCGCGTCTGCTCGGGCGGCCTTATGAACTTCGCGGTCCGGTGCGCGCGGGCGACCGGCGCGGGCGGCAACTCGGAACTCCCACAGCCAACGTCGAGGCCGACGCAATGCTCCCCGGTCGAGGCGTGTACTTCGGCCAGGCCACCTCTCCCGACGGGCGGTGGTTTCCCGCTGCCATCAACGTCGGCGTCAAGCCCACCTTCCCCGGCGCAGCGCCCGGCTGCGAGGCGCACCTCGTCGGGGCCGACCTGCCCCTCGACGATTACGGCTGGGAGTGCCGCATCCGTTTCCTCGGCTTTCTCCGCAGCGAGATGCGCTTTGACGGCGCCCCCGCCGTCGCCGCGCAGATTAGACGCGACATCGAACGCACACGAGACCTGCTGGCGGGGCATGCGCTGGCATCATGACCACCATGAACTATGACTCCACGGTCGAGTTGACGGAGGTCGCAGCGGCCATACGCGGCGCGCAGCGCATCGCCATCACGACTCACGTCAAGCCCGACGGCGACGCCGTCGGCTCCACCCTCGCCCTCGCGCGCGCCATCGAGCATCTCGGCAAGTCGGCCCAGGTCTGGTATGCCGGCCCGGACGGCGAGGTCTTCTACTCCGTCATTGACCCGACACCGGTTCAGATCGTGGCGGAGAACCGCCGGCCGCCCGATGATGTCGATCTCGTCATCATCACCGACACCGGCGCGCGATCGCAACTCAAAGACCTCGCCGACTGGCTGTCGCGGCACGCCGGGAAGATCGCCATCATCGATCACCACATTCAGGGCGATGCCGACCTCTCCGACTGCCGCGTGGTTGAGCCGAAAGCGGCGGCGGCGGCGGAAATCGTCGCCGATCTCATCGAACTTCTCGGCGTTCCTTTCGATCGGTCAATCGCCGAGCCGCTCTACCTCGGCATCGCGACCGACACCGGCTGGTTCCGCTTCTCGAACACGACTTCAAAGACGCTGCGCCTCGCGGCGAAACTGGTTGACGCCGGCGTCGATCACGCCGACCTCTTCCGCCGCATTGAGCAGACCGACCCGCCCGGCCGCCTGCGCCTTCTGGCCCGCGCGCTGACCTCGCTGGAGATCGTCGCCGGCGGCCGCGCCGCCATCCTCACCCTGCGCCGGAGCGATTACGAAGCCTCCGACGCCACGCCCGATGACACGCACGGCTTTTCCGATCTGCCCCTTGCCGTTGAGTCGATCGAAGTCGCCTGCGTCATCGCCGAGCCCAGGAGCGGGCCCGTCAAACTCAGCCTGCGCTCCAAGCCCGGCCCGAACGCGGTCGATGTGAATCAGGTCGCTCGCCTCTTCGGCGGCGGCGGACACGCCCGCGCCTCCGGCGCCAAGATCGACCGACCCATCGACGAGGTGCGCCCGGAAGTGATCGAAGCCCTCAGCCGCGTGTGATGTCGCCCGAAGCCTGCATGAATGCGGCGGCGCGCGAAGCATGGCGCGTCGGCGGGCGAAGCGATTGAGCGAAGATCAGGCGCTCACGGCATCGCGACGACGTTGCTCACTTCGCACGGGCCGGTCGCGGCACGGATGATGGCCTGGAAGTAGCCGGGGCAGGCGGCGGCGGGGAGGAAGCGCTCGGTGGCGCCCGACCCTTCGCCCGTCTGGACGCTGAACGCGACCTGAAGGAGACGTTGGCCGAGGCCGAGTTGCGTCCCGCCGC
>CAADHA010000180.1 GCA_900696685.1 uncultured Planctomycetota bacterium | reverse complement strand
TCGGAGCTGATCGCCCATCTCGGCGAGCGCAGGGATCTCGGGCACCTGCGCGTGCGCTTCGGGGGGACCGAGGTCTCGTTCACCGCCTGAGGGTTTCCCAACGGCCGGCCGGGGTGCCGGCATTCAACCAAGGACAGGAGACAGTCATGAAACCCGACGTGACCAAGCTGGGCAAGGTCGTGATCACCGTCGCCACCACCGGCGGCCTGCACGGCAAGGAGGCCAACCCGCGGCTGCCCGAGCAGCCGGAGGAGATCGTCAAGGCCATGAAGGAGTGCTTCGAGGGCGGCGCCACGATCGCGCACATCCACGTGCGCGACAAGAACGGCATCACCTCGAGCGACCCTGGCATCTACCGCGAGGTGCTGGCGGGCATCCACTCGGAGTGCCCGGGGATGATCACGCAGGTCGGCAACGGCATCGGCGTGAAGTACACGCGCGGCCACAAGTACCCGGGCGAGGGCTTCACGCAGGCCGAGCGCATGCGGCTGCTCGATCTCGACCCGCGGCCCGACATGCTCACGGTCAACGCCGGCACGTTCCACTTCGTTCACCGCACGACCGAGTTCCTGTTCGACAACTCCAAGGCCTGGAACACCGAGTTCATCAAGGGCTGCAACGAGCGGCACATCCACAACGAGCTCGAGGTCTACGACCTGAGCCACATCGAGAACATGCTCAAGCTGCAGGCCGCGGGCGTGCTGAAGGGCCAGCTGCACTTCAGCCTGGTGCTGGGCATCGACGGCGGCATTCCGGCGTCGCCGCAGAACCTGATGCACATGGTCGACGCGCTGCCCGAGGGCAGCAGCTGGCAGGTCGTGTGCATCGGCCGGCACCAGATCCCGCTGTCGACCATGGTCCTGGCCATGGGCGGGAACATCCGGGTCGGCTTCGAGGACAACGTCTACTACCGTCACGGGGAACTCGCGCAGGACAACCGCCAGCTCCTCAACCGGGCCGTGCGCCTGTGCAAGGAGCTCGACCGCCAGGTCGCCACCGTCGACGAGGCGCGCGAGATCATGGGCATTCCGCTGCGCCGTGCCCTGCGCTGACAACAGGCGAGCAGCCGGTCGCAGGGAGCAGGAATGACCGACGTCGGTGTCCAGAGCGAAGGCGGCCTCGGCCGTCTCAGCCGTGCGCTGCGGTGGGCCAACGGCCTGATCGGTGCGGCCCTGACGGTGTGGGTCACCATGGCCCTGTTCGGCCTGGTCCGCAGCTCGTCGCAGCATTACGCGCTGTTCGTCCTCGCCGTGTCGCTGATGTCGGGGCTGGCGGCGGTGCGCGGCCCGATCGACCAGCGCGCGCGGCTGCCGCGCTACCCGTGGTTCTGGCCGCGCATCGGGGCCGCGCTGACGGGTCTGATCCTGGGGAGCGCCGGCGCCCTGTACATCCTCGTCCAGGCGACGCGGCTGGAGGTCGAGGCCCCGTTCTTCTCCGACACCGACATGCTGGTCGGCTACGCGTTCACCCTGGGCGTGCTGATCCTGACCTGGCTGCACTGGGGCGCGGTCATGGCGAGCGTGATCGCGGCGGCGATCGCGTACTTCTTCTGGGGGCACCTGATCCCCAGCCCGCTGCTGTCGCACCCGGAGTACGACGCCAAGTTCGTGATGAACTACATTGGCCTGGGGACGACGCAGGGCTTCTTCTGGTTTGCCCAGACGGCGGTCGACGACATCTACTACCTGGTGCTCTACGCCTCCATCCTGCTGGGCATCGGCATGCTCGCGGTCATCCTGGAGCTCGGCAAGGCGATCGGCAACCGGGTCCCGGGTGGTGCGGCCGGCACCGCCATCGTCGGCAGCGGTGCGGTGTCGATGGTCATGGGGGTGGCCGTGTCCAACGTCGTGCTCACCGGCCGCATGACGATCCCGATGATGAAGCGCTACGGTTACTCGCCGGCGATGTCGGGGGCGATCGAGGCGGCGGCGTCGACCTCGGGCCAGATCATGCCCCCGGTGCTCGGCCTGGCGGCGTTCATCATCGCGAGCTTCCTGTCGATGAAGTACATCGACATCGCCAAGGCGGCGGTGATCCCCGGTGTGCTGTTCATGACCGGGGTGACGATCGCGGTGATCGTCTACGCCCGCAGGGAGGGCCTGGCCAGGCTCAACGAGCAGGTCGACACCGGTGTCATCGTCCGCACGCTGCCGGCCTTCGTCGTGTCCTTCGCGGTCGTGTGCTGGATGCTCGTGGAGATGTACTCGCCCTCGATGGCCGGCCTGACCGGCTGCATCGTTGCGCTCGTGCTCTCGATGTTCCAGGGCCGGCACCGCCCCGGCGGGCGACAGCTGGCGATCGCGCTGGAGGAGGGTCTGGAGATGATGGCCATCCTGGCCATCCTGCTCATCGCCATCGGCCCGCTGGGGCAGGCCTTCCTGACGACCGGCATCTCCAACCGCCTGGGCGTGTGGATGCACACCACGCTGCCGGACAACACGTTCATTCTGCTGCTGGGCGCGGCGGCGCTGTCGGTCGTCCTCGGCATGGGCCTGCCGACGCCGGTGGCCTATGTCGTGGTGGCACTGGCCATCGTCCCGCTGCTGCAGCTGATGGGCGTCGAGCCGCTGCTGGCGCACTTCTTCGTCTTCTACTTCGCGGTCTACTCGGCGCTCACGCCACCGGTGGCGGTGGCGGTGCTCGCGGCCGCGAAGATGGCGGGCTCCAACTTCCTCGAGACGGCCAAGGAGTCGCTGAAGCTCTCCGCCACCACCTTCATCATCCCCTTCGCCTTCGTCTACCGGCCGCAGTTGCTGGACTTCCCCGACCTCGGCTGGAACGTCGTCCCGCCGGTCGTCGAGATCCTGCTGATCCAGTGGACGACCTCCATCGGCCTGTTCGGGTACTTCCGCCGGCAGCTCCACCCGCTCGAGTCGTGGATGTTCCTCGGCGTCACCCTGCTCGGCTACTGGGCGATGATCAACGAGGCGCTGATGACCACCGTGATCTTCCTTGGCGCGACCGTCGCGGCGATGACCGTGGTGGCCATGCGCAAGACCCCGAGCCCGCTCCCCGCGTGATCCGCCGCACGCGGATCGTTCCGGCACCCCGTGCCATGCTCACAACAGGAGACAGACGATGATCAAGATGAATGCAGGCGCTCGATCGGCCAAGGCCTGGGCGCTGGGCGCCGTGCTGGCTGCGAGCGCGGCACTGCTGGGCGCCCCCGCGGCACATGCCCAGTCACGCGCGCCGATGATGGTGCCGATGCTGCTGTGCCCCTGGGGCTGCGGCAACACCGAGACCTCGACCATGCTGATGAACGCCATGGTCAAGGACGGCAGCCCGGTCACGCTGCTGCCGCAGGAGAGCCCGGGCTACATGTACAACGTGCGCGAGATGGCCAACCAGAAGCACTGGAAGACGACCGTCTTCGGCACCGAGGATGCCGTGCTTCAGCTCGCCGCCACGTGGGGCGGAACGCCGGAGCTCAAGGAGTTCATCCCGGAGAAGCTCCCGACGCCGTTCAAGCTGCTCTATGGCGATGCCTGGTGGGGCCAGGGCAAGTTCTTCGTGACCTTCGACCCGAACATCAAGAGCCCGGCCGACTTCAAGGGCAAGCGCATCGGGCTCGGCCTGCGCGGCCAGAGCGACTGGGGGGTGTTCTCGCGCATGATCCTCGAGACCGGCTACGGCATCACGCCGCAGAACGCCGACATCCGCCACCTCACGCCGGCCCAGCTCACGCAGCAGCTGATGGACGGTGCCCTGGACGTGGCGATCACCGCCTTCGGCGCCGAGCCCAACCTCAAGGAGTGGCTGATCTCGGCGCCGGCACGGCAGCTCGAGGCCTCGCCCAAGCCGCTGCGCTACATCCCGGTGACGAAGGCGGCGCTCGACAAGGTCAATGCCAAGTTCGGCACCAGCTTCCTGCACATCACCGTGCCGCCGGGCGCCTTGCCCAAGCAGACCGAGTCGCTCGAAGCCGGGGTCGCCCGCGGCTACATCGCCGCACACCCGGAGTTCTCCGAGGAAGCCGCCTATCAGATCGTGATGGGCGTGGCCAAGCACGCGCCGAAGATGCGGGACCTGCACCCGCTGTGGAAGATCTGGTCACCCGAGCTCATGATCCACGGCCTGTCCGATGCCAACGTGCATCCGGGCGCCAAGCGCGCCTACGTCGAACTCGGATGGTGGGACAAGGCCAAGGCGTTCCCGGCCGTGGTGCTGCCGTACTGACTGGGTGAACCTGATGCCGATCGCCTCTCGCCTGCCGCGGACATGCCGCGGTACGGCGGGCGGGATCGATGATCTGCCGCGCCAAGTGTCTGCGTGGTAACCATGAAACCGGCGCGTGCGGCGCTGGAGGACGTACGCGAGATGGACTCGATGCTGGAGGGTCGGCACGCCCTGGTGACGGGTGCTGGCAACGGGATCGGTGCGCGCATCGCCCAGCGCCTGGCCGAGGCGGGCGCCTTCGTGTGGGTCGCTGACATGGACGAGGCGGCGGCGGCCGGACTGGCCGCCAGCCTGCCGCAGGGCCGAGCGGTCCGCGTGGACGTGACCGACCGCGACGCGATCGCCACAGTGGCGGCGACGATCGAGCGTGAGCGAGGCGGTCTCGAGGTCCTCGTGAACAACGCCGGCGTCGCCACCTTCGGGCCCTACGACACGACCGGCACGGCGGACTTCGACCGCCTGCTGGCGGTCAACGTCGGCGGCATCTACAACTGCGTCCAGGCTTTCGCGCCGCTGATGAAGGGGCGCCGCGGCGCGGCCGTGATCAACCTGAGTTCGGTGTCCCACGAGCGCGGTGGCGGCTCCATGGGCAACGTCTGGTACGGCGCGACGAAGGCGGCGGTGGTTGCGCTCACCAAGGGCCTCGCGCGCGAACTCGGGCCGCACGGCGTGCGGGTCAACGCGATCGCCCCCGGGGTGATGGAGACGCCGCTGCTGCGCGGGCTGTTCACGCCGGAGGTCCGGGCGGCGGCGATCAAGCGCTTTCCGCTGGGGCGCCTCGCCGACACCGACGACGTCGCCCGCCTGGCGCTGTTCCTCGCGTCGGACCAGGCGTCGTTTGTCACCGGCCAGACCGTGGCCGTCGACGGCGGTTACCTCACGACGTGAGGCCCGCTCCGGGTTCGCCGAAGGGAGGTGCCGGTTGATACTGTACGACCTCGCTGGTGCCGATGAGGACCTGCGTTTCAGCCCCTATTGCTGGCGGACCCGCCTGGCGCTGGCCCACAAGGGGCTGGGCTGCGACACGCGGCCGTGGCGGTTCACCGACGAGGACGACGTCGTGCGCAGCGGCCAGGGCCTGGTGCCGGTCGTCGTGGATGGCGACGAGGTCGTGCACGACAGCTGGCGGATCGCCTGTCACCTGGAGGATCGGTACCCCGACCGTCCGTCGCTGTTCGGCGGCGAGCGGGGGCGTGCGCATGCGCTGTTCGTCAACCACTGGTACGAACACACGATCCGGCCGCTGCTGCCGCGCATGCTCGTTCTCGCGGTGCTGGGTCTGGTCCATGAGCGCGACCGCGACTACTTCCGGGACTCCCGGGAGAGGCGATTCGGCGGGCGTGTGCTCGAGGACGTGGCGATCCCCCTGGAGGAGGGTCGGCGCATGCTCGGTCAGGCGCTGGCTCCCGTGAGGGAGGTTCTGCGAAGTCAGGCATGGCTGGGTGGTGGCGGCCCGAGCTATGTCGACCACATCGCCTTCGGCGGCCTGCAGCAGGGGCGCGTCCTGGGTGTGGAGCTGCTGACGGACGACGATGCCGTGCTGCGAGACTGGCGTGAACGCATGCTCGACGCCTATGGGGGCGTCGCACGCGGGGCGCGTGTCGTGGCGCGCTCGTCAACGTTGCACGGCAGCCGCGACGGCAATGCCCCCCGATCTGGCAGAGAGACAGGTGGCGCCGTTTAGATGAGGACCACCGCGTTCAATCGCGTCGGGTTCGCCGCGATCCGGTCGACGCCCTGGTCGGCCCTTTCGCGCTCCAGAGTCGCCACGGACATCCTCGCAACTAGCTCAGGAACCGGCGAGCACCTGATTGGCGGCGCCTTCGTCGAGCACCCGGCGGCGGGCGCTGGATACGGTTGCGCGGCGCTCCTCGATCGGGCGTAGGTTGAGGTTGTAGCGGTAGTGATCGACGCGATAGTGCGTCTTGCCCACCTGGATCACCCGGCCATCGGTGGCAAGAAACAGGCGCTCCATGACCAGCAGTGGCTGACCGGGTTCGATCAGCAGTGCATCGGCGATGTCCTCGTTGGCGAGCGTGGCGGACAGCGACTGTCGAATCTCACCGAGTGCGACCCCTTCGAGCTCGCACAAGGCCATGACCACCAGCTTGCGCTGCTGCATCAAGCCGCGGAACCGGCGGCTGCGAACGAGCGCGGCGAACTCGCGCCTGTGATACACGTCGGAGACCATGAAGCGCTCCCGATCGATTGCACGTACGTTGCGCATCCAGGGAAGCTCGACGCGTTCCTCGTGCCCGAAGGCGTCCCGCACCCAATCCGGAGGTGCCACCTTGCCTGCCGCCAGCGTGATCATGTCGGACTGAATCGTGGTCATGTCGATGTCGCCGATGCTGCCCAGCCCCCAGGCTGCGCGGATGGGCCTCTTCTCCAGCACGAAGGTGCCCTTGCCGGGAAAGCGCTCGACGCGCCCCTTCTCGATCAGCACCTTCAACGCGCCGCGCACGGTGATCACACTCACGCCGTGCTCCTCGGCCAGCGCGCTCTCCGTGGGGAGCCGGCTACCCGGGGGATATGTGTTCTCGTCAATCATTTGCTCGAGCAGGCGCGCGAGCTGCGAATACAGCGGCACGAACGTCTTGGCGATGCGGTCGTCAGTCATGGTGGCCCGGGAGCGCGGGACTCGATGAAGGGGATCGTAGACCCTATGCGTTGACATGGGGAGAATCAGGTGGCACATTGCACTTTCTTATATTAGTATAACAACGTAGATCCACGGAGACAGCCACGGCTGTTCGCTTACGCGATGGCGGCTCCCCGCCTGCAGTGAACGAAGAAAGGCCAGGAATGGATGCACCCCTGCTGTCCGTTCGCCAAGTGTCCTTGCAGTACAGGACGAAGGAACACTTGGTGACGGCCACCTACAGGGTCAGCTTCGACGTGCGTCGGTGCGACCGATTCGTGATGCTTGGGCCCTCGGGCTGCGGCAAGTCCACGCTGCTCAAGGCGGTCGGCGGCTACATGCAGCCGGTCGAGGGCGCGATCACCCTCAACGGCCGACGTATCGCCGGTGCCGGGCCGGACCGGATGATGGTGTTCCAGGAGTTCGACCAGCTCCTGCCTTGGAAGACCGTCAAAGGCAATGTCGTTTTCGCCTTGACTTCGAGCGGCAAGCTTCAGGGCCGCGATGCGGAGGAGAAGGCCATGCACTACATCGAGAAGGTCCGCCTGGCCAAGTTTGCCGACTGCTATCCCCACATGCTGTCCGGCGGCATGAAGCAGCGTGTCGCGATCGCTCGTGGCATGGCGATGGAGCCTGAGGTGCTCCTCATGGACGAACCATTCGCCGCCCTGGATGCGTTGACGAGACGCAAGATGCAGGACGAACTGCTGCAGCTGTGGGAGGAGACGCGCTTCACCGTCATGTTCGTCACGCACTCGATTGCCGAAGCCGTGAAGATCGGAAACCGGATCCTGCTGATGTCGCCTCACCCCGGCCAGGTGAAGGCGGAGATGATCAGTGACGGCACCGATCCCATGGATCCGGCTACCGGCCTCAAGCTGACCGAGCGCATTCACCACATGTTGTTCGCCGACCAGGTAGAGGACGAGAAGGAGGCGCTGGATGCCTAGCAACCTGGAGATGCATGGGGCGAGCTACGCACCAAACCAGGTGACCAAGCCCGAACCAGTTCAGGCCATCGTCAGCAAACCCCTGACGCTCGGCGAGCGGCTGTGGAACCGGGGCGAAGTTCGCAAGGGCCTGCTGCTGGTGGTGCTGGCCGCGATCTGGCAGGTCTACGCCATGCGGCTGGACAACCCGCTGCTGTTCCCGACGTTTACGTCGACGGTCGAGGCGCTTTGGGAGGGCGTCGCCAGCGGTGGGCTGCTCAGCAAAACATGGCACTCGATCCAGATCCTTCTTGTCGGCTACACGATCGGGCTGGCGCTGGCCGCACTGCTGGCCGTGTTCGCCATCACCACGCGAGTCGGAGCCGACCTGCTGGAGACGCTGACGTCGATGTTCAACCCGCTTCCGGCGATCGCGCTGCTGCCGTTGGCGCTAATCTGGTTCGGGCTGGGCAACCTCTCAATTGTGTTCGTGCTCGTGCACTCGGTGCTATGGGCGGTAGCGCTCAACACCCACTCAGGCTTTATGTCGGTGTCGACGACGCTGCGCATGGTGGGCCGCAACTATGGGCTGTCTGGATTGTCGTACGTTGGCAAGATCCTGATCCCGGCGGCCTTCCCGAGCATCCTGTCCGGGTTGAAGATCGGCTGGGCCTTTGCTTGGCGCACGCTGATCGCAGCCGAGTTGGTGTTCGGTGTCGCGTCCGGCTCCGGGGGACTTGGCTGGTTCATCTATGAGAACAAGAACCAGCTGGAGATCCCGTCGGTGTTCGCCGGGCTGTTCTCGGTCATCCTCATCGGGCTGCTGGTCGAGAACGTGATCTTCCGTCAGCTCGAGGCCCGCACAGTGCGCCGCTGGGGCATGCAACACTGAACTGGTGAAGCACCGGCGCCACGACCGGGGGTAGGGTAGCCGGTGGCGATTCCACTCAGTTGGGCTGACGACAATTCTTATAATAATACACTAACGACTCGACTTCTCCCTCAACACATTGCACTCTGGAGACAAGACATGGGCATCCCGAAACTCTGCGCCGCCATCACCCTGGCCGTTGGCGCCGCAGCGATGACGTCACCGGCTGCTGCCGAGGTGAACGAGTTGCGGATCGCTCAGCAGTTCGGCATCGGTTACCTGCCGCTTGTGGTGATGAAGGCGCAGGGACTGTTCGAGAAGCATGCGGAGCGTCTCGGGCTCGGGGCTGTGAACGTCAAGTGGTCGTCGTTCGCCGGTGGCTCCAACATGAACGATGCGCTGTTGTCCGGGAATCTGGACATCGCCACCGGCGGCGTCCCGCCGTTCCTCACCCTGTGGAGCCGAACCCAGGGCGTCAACCAAGTGAAGATCGCGTCGGTAATGAGCGAGATGCCCCTGCTGCTCAACACCACCGATCCCCACGTCAAGTCGATCAAGGATCTGACCGACAGGCACAAGATCGCGCTACCGGCGGTGCGGACTTCCAACCAGGCCGTGCTGCTGGCTATGGCGGCCGAGAAGCTGGGCCCACAGGAAGCGGAGCGGCTGGGTCGGCTCACCGTGTCGATGTCGCACCCAGATGCCACCGTCGCATTGCTCAACGGCAACATCTCTGCACACTTCAGCGCCCCGCCGTTCCAGTACCAGCAGCTGCGCGATGCTCGAGTGCGAACCATCCTTAGCTCCAAGGACGTGATGGGCCCGTTCACATTCACGGTGGCGTGGACGACGGCGAAGTTCCGCCAGGAGAACCCCAAGACCTACGACGCCTTCGTCTCATCCATTGACGAAGCCATCGCCTTCATCGGCGCGAACAAGGCGGCGGCCGCCGCGATCTACGTGCGCGAGACAAAGAGCAGAGAGGCGCCGGAGGAGGTGCTGCGCATGATCGACGACCCAGACGTCCAGTTCACGACCACGCCACGGTCGGTGAAACCCTACGCCGACTACATGCACCAACTCGGTCTCATCAAGGTCGGTCCTGAGAAGTGGCAAGACCTGTTCTTCGACAACGTGCATGTCCTGCAGGGCAGCTGACCACGATCGAACCGGAGCAAGATCATGAAGACCCCTACGCTGTTCGCGGCGATCGCCGCGCTGGCAATCTCACTGGTACCCGTGACGGCAGTCCATGCCGAGCAGGCGGAACTGCGCGTCGCCGAGCAGTTCGGCATCGGCTACCTGCCCTTCGTCGTGATGCGCAAGCAGGGCCTCATCGAGAAGCACGCCGCCAAGCTGGGCTTGGATGCCGTGAAGGTGAACTGGCTGCAGTTCGGCGGGGGATCCTCCATGAACGATGCCCTCATCTCCGGCAATCTCGACTTTGCCGCCTCCGGAATCCCTGCATTCCTCACCTTGTGGAGCAAGACGCAGGGCAGCAACGCCGTGAAGGTGGTGGCGGGTCTGAACAATATTCCGGTGTTTCTCAACACCGTCAATCCGAAGGTCAAGACGATCAGAGACTTCACGGCCAGCGACAAGATTGCACTGCCAGCTGTCAAAGTGTCGCTGCAGGCGATCGTGTTGCAGATGGCGGCAGCCAAGGAGTGGGGCCCCGACAAGTACGCGCAACTGGACCGGTTGACCGTCTCGATGCGGCACCCCGACGCGATGATCGCGCTGCTGTCCGGCAAGAACGAAATCACCGCGCACTTCACCGCGCCGCCCTTCATGTTCCAGCAGCTTGACCATCCAGGCGTTCACCTGGTGCTCAACTCCGCCGATGTATTGGGTCCGCACAATTTCAACGTGATCTACACATCCGAGCGCTTCCGCAAGGAGAACCCGCGGCTGTACCGCGCTTACCTGGACGCCCTCGAGGAATCGGTGGAGATCATTAACCGCGATAAGCGGGCGGCTGCGCGGATGTATGTGGAGGCCACCTCGGCTAAGCCCGAGCAGTTAATGGAGATCGAGGCCGTGGTGCTGGATCCGCGCGTGGAGTTCACCGCCGTGCCAAGCGGGCTGATGACGTTTGCTGACTTCATGCACAGCGTGGGCACGCTGAATCGCAAGCCCTCGTCGTGGAAGGACC
This sequence comes from uncultured Planctomycetota bacterium, assembly GCA_900696685.1. Lineage (GTDB taxonomy): Bacteria > Planctomycetota > Phycisphaerae > Phycisphaerales > UBA5793 > UBA5793. The sequence goes on along the minus strand of CAADHA010000180.1, from coordinate 5,179 downwards.
TGTGCTTCCCCGAGGCCTCCGCCAAGGCGGGGAGCTGAAGCGGTCTTCAAGGGAAACATCGAGATGGATATGAGCGAAACCAAGCGCGTCGGACCGCTCGCGCCTTACCGCGTGCTCGAGCTCGGCTCTTTGGTGGCGGGACCCTTCTGTGGCAGCTTCTTCGCCGACTTCGGGGCCGAGGTCATCAAGTTGGAGCAGATCGAAGGCGATCCGGTACGGGCCATGGGTGACCGCGTGGGCGAGAAATCCCTCTTCGGCGCCAGCATGATGCGGAATAAGCGCCTGATCGCAGCGGACCTTCGTACTCCGGAGGGCCAGCGCATCGTGCTGGACCTGGTGCCACGCTGCGACGTCGTAGTGGAGAACTTCCGTCCTGGTGTGCTGGAGCGTTGGGGCTTGTCGTATGAGCGTATGCGCGAACTGCATCCGTCTCTGGTGATGGTGCGCCTGAGCGGCTTCGGCCAGGACGGCCCATACTCGCCGCGCCCCGGCTACGGGGTCATTGGCGAGGCGGTGAGCGGGCTGCGTTACTTGATCGGCGACGAGGATCGCCCGCCAGCGCGCGTCGCGCTACCGCTCACGGACTATGTCGCCGGCCTCTATGCCGCCCTGGGCGCGCTGGTCGCGCTGGAGCACCGCAATCGCACCGGTGAGGGCCAATGCGTGGATGCCACGCTGTTCGAGTCCGCCTTCAGCTTCCTGCGCTCCGAGGTGCCAAGCTTCGACAAACTTGGCAAGGTGGCAAAGAGGGCGGGCTCGCGGCTCCCCGGCCACGTGCCCAGCAACCTTTATGAGACGCGCGACGGCGGCTACATCCACATCACTGCCGGCAACAACTCGGTCTTCCGGCGCCTGGCTTGTGCGATGCACCAGCCTGGCCTGGCGGACGACCCGCGCTTTGCCGACCCGGTGGATCGGGCCGCGAACGAGGCGGCGATCGACAGCCTCATAGCCCAATGGGTTGCGCGGCACGAGCTTCGCGATGTCGAGCGCCTGCTGGTCGAGGCCGACGTCGTCGCTTCCCGTGTCTACACCGTGGAGGACATCTTCGCGGACCCGCACTTCAAGGCGCGGGGGATGCTGCCGGCAGTGCCGGACGACGAACTCGGCACGCTGGTGGTCCCCGGCGTGGTGCCCAAGCTCTCCCGCACGCCGGGCCACATCTACCGCACGGGGGGCGCGATCGGACGCGACACCTGCCAGGTGTTGTTGGAGCACACCTCGCTCACTCGGGATGAGATCCATGACCTGGAGGTGCGCGGCATCGTCAGGCAGAGCGGGAGGCGCGACGAGAACCCGTCAGCCGAGGCGAAGGCCCTCGCCACTCGCCAGCCGGACGCTTAGACCCACGCCACCACTCTTCGACCACATTTCAGGAGTCTTTCGGATGTCAACAAACGGATCAACCCTGCTGGCGCAGTCCCTCCGGCAGCAAGGGGTGGACACCATGTTCTACCTGATGGGCGGCCCGATGCTCGCCGCGGAGAGCGCCTGCATTGCAGAAGGTATTCGGTCGGTGGACGTGCGCCATGAGCAGGCCGCCGCGATGATGGCACACGCCTACGCCCGGCTCACGGGCCGTCCGGGCGTGTGCATCACCGCGTCGGGGCCGGGCACGCTGAACACCGGCACCGGATTGGCCACCTCGCTGGTCGACTGCACTCCGGTGGTCGCGCTTGGTGGATCCAGTTCGTTGAGCGAGTGGGGCACCGGCGCGTTCCAGGAGTTTGATCAGGTCGCGGCCATGCGGCCGCTCGTCAAGTGGGCCGAGCGCGTAGTCGAGGCGCGACGCATCCCGGAGCTGATCGACAAGGCCTTCACGATTGCGATGTCCGGCAAGCCGGGTCCGGTCTACCTCGACTTCCCCGGCGACCTGCTCTACCGGAGTCTCGATCCATCGAGCGTGGATTGGCCGTCGCGACTCGGCGCGCGCGACCTCGCGCGCCCCTGTGGAGATCTGCAGGCGATCGAGGAGGTCGTCCGGCTGCTCAGCGTGGCGCAGCGCCCGGTGCTTATCACCGGCAGTGGTGTGCTCTGGTCGCAGGCCTCACTGGCGATGCAGCGCTTCGTGGACGCGACGGGCATTCCGTTCTACACGACGCCACAGGGCCGGGGCGTGGTCCCCGAGGACCACCCCTGCTGCTTCCTCAATGCTCGCAACCATGCCTTCCGAGACGCCGATATGGTCATCGTGCTCGGGACGCGCATCAACTATGTGCTCGGTCACCTGAAGGCCCCGCGCTTCGCGGCCGATGCGAAGTTCGTGCGCATCGATATCGACCCCGGGGAGGTGGCCGGAACGCCACGCATGGACGTCGGCATGGTGGCTGATGCGCGTGCGGTACTGGAGCAGCTGACTCAGGCGTGCTCAGACCGCGTGGCACCGACCCGTTTCGCGCCCTGGCGCCGCATGCTGTCCGAGGTGCACGTCAAGCGGTCGACGGCACAGGAGGAACTGCTCCACTCCGTTCGCAGCCCGATCCATCCCCTGCGGCTGTGCAGGGAGATCCGCGAGTTCATCGACCGCGATGCGGTGCTCGTGGTCGACGGGCAGGAGATCCTCAACTTCGGCCGGCAGTCGATCCCGACCTACCTGCCGGGCCACCGCATCAACTCCGGGACCTTTGGCACCATGGGGGTGGGCCTGCCGTATGCGCTCGGCGCAAAGGTAGCGTGCCCTGACAAGCAGGTGGTCTGTCTGCACGGTGACGGTTCGCTCGGCTTCAACTTCATGGAGCTCGATACCGCAGTGCGTCACCGCATACCCGTGATCACCGTGGTGAGCCTGAACGGAGGGTGGACTTCGGATCCGAAGAAGGTCAAGCCTGGACGCGATCTCGGCCTCACCCGTTACCACGAGATGGCAACCGCCCTCGGCTGCCACGCCGCATACGTGGAGCATCCCGAGCAGATTCGACCGGCCCTGGAGGCAGCCCGTCAGGCGGCGCGCGATGGCGTGCCGTCCTTGGTTAACGTGGTGACTGACCCGGACGCACAGGCCACCACAGCCAAGTTCACGACGTTCTACGACGCCGCATAGGCCGCGTGACTCGCCCGGGTGTGGTGATGCTTGGTTCCAGCGGGGTGGGACGTACGGGTCTGTTCGGGGTGTAATCCCCGTTCCTACCTCGACCGCGGCCTCGTGCTGCGCGACGACTCCGGTAGCCGGCGGCGGCGCGGCACGGCGTCGTCGGAAGGTGTGCCCGGCGTCGACCCGAGCAGGGTCTCGGCGATCGCCTGGGCCGCTTGGCGCAGGGGTTCGACGCACTCGGCCGTCATGCGCTTGAGGTTCATGCGCGACGACGGTGCATGCACGGCCACGGCGGCGAAGACCTTGCCGGACGGATCGAGCACCGGGACGGCCAGGGCGGCGGAGTCGGCGAAGTACTCGCTGTTGTGCGTGGCGACGAGCGTCTTGCGGACCCGCTTGAGCTCGGGCTCGAGCTCGGCGTAGGTGGTGATCGTGAAGCGCGTGTAGGACGCGTAGGGTTCGGGGCCCAGCAGCGCGCGTGCCTGCTCTTCGGACATCTGGCAGAGGAAGAGCTTGCCGCTGGCGGTGCAATGCAGCGGCACGCGCGTGCCGGTCTCCAGGTGCAGGCGCAGCGGATGCGCGCTCTCCACCCGTTCCAGGTACAGGACCTGGTTGTCTTGAAGCACCGTGAGGTTGCAGCTCTCACCGATCGCCGCGACGGCGTTCTCCAGCGCGCGCCGCCATGGTGCGCGCAGCGCCCGGTTGCGCCACAGGTCCAGGGCGAAACCGATCAGACGTGTGCCGGCGGAGTAACGTTTCGTGCCCTGGTCACGCAGCAGCAGGCCGCTGCCTTGCAGCATCAGCAGGATGCGGTAGACGGTCGGCTTGGGCAGGCCCATGGCCTGCGTTACGTCGTCGAGTGACTGCGGTATCGGCGAACGAGCCACGTGCTCCAGGATTGCGAATGCGCGCAGCGCGATTGAGTCACCGCTGCTGAAATCTGGGTTCGGCGTCATGAGGGCAAATTGTCATCGCTAGGTTCGGCGCGCGCCACGACTCGTCGCCGCATTGGCGGCAGTTCGTTGGCGGCCGCGACCTCGTTGACACCGCCAGCCGCGCCGCGTACGGTGTGCGTCACGTCCGAGGTGTCGTCCACGCCGGTTTGAGCCTTCGTGCAGAAGCACCAATGTTTGCCCCCTCCTGCTCTGCCTCACCTCATAGTCGCGTTGGTCGGAGGCGAACCTTGAACAGCGGGACTTCATGCAGCGCATCCTCCATAGGTAGGTCGGAGAGCGTTAACTACTGCCGCACGAGGTCGACGCGCGGCACTGCCTACACAAAGAGCGGCGGCTGGCCGCGCCAGCTGGTGGGCAATCGCGGTGCGATGAGCGCCGCCCGTGGCAGCTCGTGCCCAATCTCGCAGAGGAGCTGGTCCTTGCATGTACCCCGCGTCGACTTCCCCAGGCTCAAGCGTGCTGGCTTCATTCCTCGGATCGTGCTAGTTGTGAACCGTCAAGAAGTTATGTCTTGACGAGTTAAGTCTCTGGACATGGGGAAGTCGCCGCCGATGCCTGCATGCGGACGGTGCCAGTTGTGGTGGTACTGCCAGCCGAACGGGGCGCGCGTTCGTTTGGCGCAGTTCTGGTAAGTCCATCCGTGAACCCACTCGCGCAGCGCCGACTGGATGAAGCGCTCGGCCTTGCCGCTGGTCCGCGATCTGTGGGCGCGGGTGAGCTGGTGCTTGATGCGCAGCTCGGCGCAGGCGCTAGCGAATTCCTTGGATCGGAACGCTGCGCCGTTGTCGGTCAGCACGCGGCGTACCATGATGCCCAGGCCCGCGTAGTGCGCCACGCCATCGCGCAGGAGCCGAACGGCCCGCGGCGTCTTCTCGCCCACGTGCATGGCCGTGACGGCGATGCGCGCGTGGTCGTCGACGGCCACGAGCAGCATCTTCCAGCCGCCGCCGTCCACCGAGTCGCGCCGGTTGCCCGTGACGCGGTGGCTCGGTCGCTCAATGCGCGCGAGATTCTTGGTGTCGATGTGCAGCAGATCGCCGGGCCTCTCGTGCTCGTAGCGCACCACCGGCTCGGCCGGCGCCAAGTCGCTGAGCTTGGACAGCCCGGCTCGGGCCAGTACGCGGCAGACCGTGCTCTCCGAGACGCTTACGCTGCGTGCGATGCGAGCCTGCGTCATGCGGCGCCGGCGCCG
>CAADHA010000179.1 GCA_900696685.1 uncultured Planctomycetota bacterium | reverse complement strand
GCGATGGCCGAGCAGCGCCAGCGCGACGAGTGGGCGAGGACTTCATCGATCATGGCACTCATCGCCAACACGCAGCGCAACCCGAAGCGTCAGCGGGCCGCCAGGCCGAGTGATTTCGACCCGTTCGCGCGTAAGGCGGGCGTTGTGAAGGCGGATGTGTCGGTACTCAGGGACGTGTTCATCGATGGGAGGATGCCCAACCATTGAATACGCGGCGGAAGTAGTCATCCTCCCTCTGATCACTCCCTTTGTGCAGCAGACTGAAGTGCAGCGAGTCTTGCCTCATTGGCTGCAAGCATCGCCAGTTGTTCGTCCGTCAATCCAAAGTACTCCGCATTCGCTCGAATGTGCTGTCGCATGGCAAGTGTTGAAGCGGACTCACGCAGTCGCCAGTTATGCGTTGCTTCCCGTGCCCACAAAACCGAGATGAGATCACTGTTCGAGTAGTCTACATCCAAGAGGTTGCGATCGAGGAGTGCCTTGTCGTAACGAAGAAAGTACTCAGCAAGAAGCGATCGAACCCTGACGCTCTCTTCATACCTGGCCTCCACACAGGCTTTGATTTCCGGAGCGCACGCGGCCGCTCTCGGATACGAAAGAGTGTCGAATCGGTCTGATCGAACGATCTGTTCAATCTGTTGACAAGGTGGCCCACTGCACTTCTGGCAACTCAAAGCGCGCGCGTCTACCGCAATATCGCACGAATTGACTAAATGTTCTTCGTCGAATACCAATCCGTCAGTGTAAACCCAACGAATCACTCTCTTGTTGCCGTCGTTAATATTAAAATGTCCAACATATTTCATCGTGCCGACATCGGTCTCAGCACTAGCCTTCGCCGCTGGTACAGCACCGATGGCAACTTCCATGCCATCGAACTGGGCATAAAGCGACCAAAATGGGTACAGTTCGCTGCTAGCCTCCTGCACGCTAAATACCACATTTCCAAGTTTGTGACTCAGTTCGGCCACTGAGCTTCCCAACGGCGCTGTCCGAAGAACATCTGACGCCCGCTGGAGCGGTGGTGCACAGCCTGATATCGCCGCGAGTTGAGACGTGAGCGCACACCATGCCACGATCGGCCGAGATGGTAGACAGGGATACTTCATTGCAGAAGGTCGGGCCAGTTCCATTCGCGTCCGAATTCTTTCCAAAGCGGGCCATTGGGCCATCGGTTCTTGGCGTCATCCTCTCCGTATGTACCCGTCCCCAATGGGCCAGCTAGATGGCCCTCGATGACTTCCCAACACGGCTTGCCGTCGCCATCGCAATTCTCCTTCCGTGCAGTGGTTACCGCAGTATGGCCTTTATAGGAGGGCGATCTATGCGCCCTCAGATCCCAGAGGAGTAGATCGCCAGGTCCAAGTTCTTCCCATTTCCGCTTCCGACTGTTTTGTTCATCCATCAGATTGATCGCGCCAAGGTTTCGGCGCAGGGCCTTCTCAAAATCCTCGATCGTCTCGTAATCTCTGTAGCTCCACCACCTTCCACCAGCATAGAGCCGTAGCGCGATTTGGAGTTCGGCCGCGCAGCGAACCAGCATCGTCATCGCCGAATCAGCACAGTCGTACTGCTCCGGCTTCACGGGCGGCTTTGCGTTCGGGTCAGTTTGCCGCGTTCTCTGATAGGATGCGTCGTCCGTGATGTACTGGTCTTGAGCCTGCTTCAATTCCTTGAGCTTTCGAACAACACAGTCCTTCATTGATTGAACCAAATTCGCCTTTTCCTCATCGGACCGCACCTTGTATGGATCTCCTGTGATCTCCCAGGCATCCAAGCCGCTTGGATCGAGAAACCGTCCTGGACTTGACCGCACATACTGATACAGATTCATCCCATCCCCATACTGCGCTCTCCGAGCAATGCCTTGGGCGAGTCCTGAAGGATCCCGCTCCAGCCAGCGCCCCGTTCCCGGGTCGTAGTGGGCGGATGCAATCGGCGCGAATCCGGCGAGGATGAAGAATGCGAAGACAACGGTGAGGAGTCTGGAGCGTGTCATGGCGTCTGCCTTTCGTCGTGTTTGATCGACGGCATCGAGCCGAGCCGCCGGTATTGTACCGTCAATTGTCCCCGCCAGGGGTGGGTGGTTGGGGTCTGAGGTCGTGCATCCGCTGGCGCTGCCGTTCCATGATGCGGTCGATGTCGTTTTTGCGGGCGGCTCTTCGGGCGCTGGCCTCCGCGAGTTCATCGAGTTCGTCCACGGGCTGAAGTTCGAGTGGATCGAGGACCGCAAGGTATGCGCTGGCTGCCGACTCGGGGGCAAGCCGCGCTGCAATGCGGTACGCCGACTCCGCTTCCTCGATTCGTCCGGTGTCTTCGAGACAGTACCCGCGGTTGATGAGGAACACCGCCAGTTCCTCGGCGGGCGTCAGCGATTGGAGATACCAGCCGCTTTCGATCTCGGCCTCGCTGAGCGTGAATGGCCAGTTGGCGTAGTGTTCGTCCTCGTAGGTGTGCAGGCCGCGGCTGGCGCACTCGACGTTGAACCGGCCGCGGAGACTCGCCGCCGGGTGATCCGGAGCATCCCAGCGCGCGAACACATGCCCCTTCGTCACGACGAGTTTGAGCGGGTAACCGAGCCGCCGGCCCACGGCGACGGTGAGAGCCGGCATCGACACGCATGTCCCGCCGTTGTCATCGCCGATCATGCCGTGGATGAAGAGGTCTTTCGACTTGGTGAAGTCCGGCTCGTTGATGCGCTCGGGGTTGTAGTGGACGCCCAAATCCCGCTGGAGGACGGTGATGAGTGTGAGCACGCGGAAGTACGCTTCGGAATCCTCGAAGTTCGCAGGATCGGTGTGAAACCTGTAGAGGTTCTGGTCCGTCTCGCGCTTCACATAGGCGGCCCAGCGATCGAGTTCGGCCTCGGCCTTGGAGATGTCGAGGTTCTCCGCACCCGGCAATCCCTCGGCTGCGAGCAGGTTCATCCGCGCGATGTCGACCTCGTCGAGTTCTGGCGCGGCGAGTGAAGTGAGTTGCTCAAGCGAAGCCGGTCCGCTGGGCACGGGCGCCGGCTGCGCCGGCGATGGCTCGGTCGACTTCGTGTCTGTGCGGCGGGAATCGGGGAGCAGCGCCAGCACAGAAATCCCCACCATCGCCAAGATCAGCGCGCCGACGGCGATGATGCGAACGTGTCTGCCCTTGCTTGCTTGTAGGGATGGCTCGCGTGCCCGGGTCGCCGCCCGGGAGCGTCGTCGTGACGAGCCGCGATGGCGCGACGACTTGCTCATTCGGAACAGCATTGCCCGGCCGAGGCAACCGGTCAAGTCTCGGAACCCGCCAAACTTGCAGCGCTGTGTGAACCGACACTTCGGCCCCGCGTGATGGCCATAGCAGACCCCGCTCAGGATGAGAACATAAGCCATTGTCGAGCATGGGGTTGAAGTGGAGGGAGGCTTCTGCCTCCGCCTGATGGGAAGCGGGCACCTTCCCACCTCACCAATCGTGCCCTCAACCAAGTGGTCGCGTCGGTACAGATGGAGGGACGATCTGAATTGTCCCGTCAACGGAGTCCCGCATCGATGCTCGACCTGCGCATCAAGCAGATGTTCTTCGACCGCCCGAAGGTGAAGCGGGCCGTCGATGCCGCGCGTCGCAGGGTGCTGAGCAAGGCCGGCGCCTTCGTTCGCCAGACGGCACGAACCAGCATCCGCAAGCGCAAGGGATCGAGCAAGCCGGGCAACCCGCCGCATTCGCACGTCGGTCTGCTGCGCCGCTTCATCCTCTTCGGCTACGACCGCCAGAGCGACTCGGTCGTGGTCGGTCCGGTTGGTTTCAGGGACTCGTCCGCGCCGCGGGTGCTCGAACGCGGTGGCACCACGACCGTCACCCGCCGCCGGCGCGGCAAGCAAACCGAGCGCCGCGTCCGCATCGCCGCCCGTCCCTACATGAAACCCGCGCTGGAGAAGGAACAGCCGAAGTTGCCGGAACTCTGGCGCAACAGTGTGAAGGGGGCGTGATGTCGAACGCAGCGACCTCACTCCCGAACGATCATCGCTGGCGGCGGCTGCCGCGAAGCGGTGAAATGGTCTGCCAGTACTTCGGTCACCGTCGCGCCGTAGGAAGCGAGCGATTCGCGGACCCGGACGTCAAGGGGCAGACCGAAGATGTGCAACATACCCCAGGGCGGATCGTGGTCGAAGACGCCATGATGGTCGTCAACAGAGCCCAGGACGCTGTCGAGAAGCCCGTACGCATCGGAGTAGCCGGTGCGATCAAACGTCGTCACGCCCGCTTCGAGAGAGTCCTCCGGATGGCGCGCCCAGATCTCCCGGGCGATGATCTTGTTCGCTGGCGTGTCCACGACCCAGACGTGCATCTGCTGCGCGAGTGTCCTGAGTGCATCGCCAAAGTCAGGATCGAAGACGATGGCGACGTGGTGAGCCGTCATGCGCGCATTCTACTGCCGGAGGTGTGCAGTGGCTAACACTCAGGGCATCCGCGCCGGAAAGGCCTTCGTCGAGATCGGCGGCGACGATGCACGCCTGCAGCGCGCCCTCAAGCGCGCCCAGCAGCGCCTCAAGGCCTTCGGTGCCGGCGTGCGCCAGGTCGGCTTGCGGGCCGTGGCCGCGTCGGCCGCGATCCTCGCGCCACTCGCCGGGGCCACGAAGATATTCGCTTCCGCCGGCGACCAACTCGACAAGATGGCCGCGCGGACCGGCGTGAGTGTCGAGGCCCTGAGTCAACTCGGATTCGCGGCCGAACAGTCCGGCGCTGACATCGAGACACTCGAGAACGGCATCCGCGTGATGCAGCGCACCATCAACGACGCGCAGCGCGGCCTCTCGACCGCGACCGACGCCTTCGCCGACCTCGGCCTCAACGTCGAACATCTCGCTGCACTCTCGACCGAGGAGCAATTCCAGACGATCGCCGACGCGATCGCCAGTGTCGAAGACCCGTCCAAGCGCGCCGCCCTGGCGATGCAGGTGCTCGGTAAGTCCGGCACCAAACTTCTGCCATTGCTGGGCAACATCCGCCAACTTCGCGCCCAGGCCGGTTCTCTCGGCCTGACGATCTCGACCAAGGACGCATCCAGTGCGGCGCTGCTCACCGACACGCTCAACATCCTCTGGCGCACCGTGCGTGTGGGGGCCTTCGTCATCGGCTCAGCCCTTTCACCCGCGATCATCGACCTGAGCAACCGCATCACCCGCATCATCATTGCCGCCAACGAGTGGATCAAGGCGAACCGCGACACCGTCGTGTGGGTCGCCAGGGTCGGCGTGGCCGTGGGGGGTGTCGGGGGCATTCTGATCGCCACGGGATTGGCGTTCACTGTGTTGGGCATCGCAGTCGGTGGACTGGGCAGTGCACTCGGCCTCGCGGCCGCGATCATCGCCAAGGTCGGCGTCGTGCTGGGCGCGATCCTCTCACCCATCGGCCTGCTGATCACCGCAGCCGCGCTGCTCGGCGGGACCGTGATCGCATGGTCCGGCGCGGGCGGGGCAGCACTCGACTGGCTGCGCGGCCGCTTCGATCAACTCGGCAAGTTCGTCGGCACCGTGATCGGCGGCATCCGGGACGCCATCGCCGGCGGGAACATTGCTCTGGCCGCGCGCGTCCTCTGGGCCGGTCTGGGTGTCGCATGGGAACAGGGAATCCAGCCGCTGCGCCAGGCGTGGATCAGCTTCAGCGCCGGGTTCCAGCGGGGAGCCATCATCGCCTTCTC
>CAADHA010000178.1 GCA_900696685.1 uncultured Planctomycetota bacterium | reverse complement strand
TCGGTCATGTTGCCGGCGCGGTCGTAGACCGGCTCGACGGGGTTGTTGCGGCAGATTCGCGAGACCGCGCGGGTGCCAGGTGTGCTCAAAGGGGAACGTACGTCGCCTCGCAGCCCGGGGCCTCGGTAACGCTCACGCGCGACAGGCGCACGTCCGGCGGGAGGCTTGCGGCGAGGCGCTGGGCCACGTGCCGCGCGACCTGCTCTGCCGACGGGTTGACGTTCCTGAAGGGGCCGACCTCGTTGAGGTTGGCGTTGCGCAGGGGGGCGATGACTTCATCGAGCGCCGCCTCGATGGCGTGAAAGTCACACAGCAGGCCGTCTTCATCGAGCGAATCGCCGGCGACCACGGCAGTGAGGCGCCAGTCATGCCCGTGCAGCGTCTCGCGGACTCCGCGCACGACGAGCGCATGGGCGGCGGAGAAGGTTCGCTGGACGCTGATCTCGAACATGGGGCAATCGTAGGGAAGCGGCACGCCGGGCAGTCGGGGGTTTGCGCGCCAGCGCTGCGGCCACATTCACGCGCCGCTGCGGTTCGCCAGGCCGAGGGTTGCGATGATGAGGGCGAGGTCGAGGATCGGGCCTCGGTGGGCGATGTAGGCGAGGTCATATTCGATGTGCTCGTGGATCGGCTCATTGCGGTGCGGCGAGACCTGCCAGAGTCCCGTGACGCCGGGCTTGACGGTCAGGCGCTGCTGCTGGCGCATGTCGTATTCCTCGACGATGAAGGGCATCTCGGGGCGCGGCCCGACGAGTCTCATCTGCCCGAGGAGGACGTTAATGAGTTGCGGGAACTCGTCGAGGGAGAGTCGGCGCATCCACCGGCCGACGCGGGTGACGCGCGGGTCGTGTTCGCCGCGCGGGCTTTCGCCGTACTTGTCGGCGTCGAGGCGCATGGAGCGGAACTTGTAGAGTGTAAAGATCGAGCCGTTGAGGCCGACGCGTTCCTGCGAGAAGAAGACGGGCCCGCCGTCGTCGAGTTTGATGATGAGCGCGAGGACCAGGCCCAGGGGCCAGAGGGTGAGTGCGGCGAAGAGGGCGATGGCGCGGTTGAGCCAGTCGAGCAGGGCGTTGACGACCGGTCCGGCGGGCCGCGCGATGGGCGCAAAGAGCAGGCAATCCTCGGCGAGAATCACATCGCCCGCGGCGCGGAAGCGCATCGCGACGGGCCGCAGGCGCGGTTCGAGGACGAGGACGGTCTCGCCTCGCTCGATCCAGGCGGCGATGCGTCGCTCCCATGCCTCCGGCTCGGGCCGATCAGCGCGGAACGGAGCAAAGCGGCACCCGGCATGGCCGAGGAGGTCGAGACACTGGTCGAAGGTGCTCACGGCCGCGCCGAGGTTCGACGGGCTTCCGAGGATGCGCACCCAGGAGGCGGGCTTGCCGCGGAAAAAGAGCGCCTGGGCGCAGAGCGCGGCGAATGTCGTACCGTGCAGCGCCAGTGGCAGCCACAGCGGATCGCCCGCGAGCCAGAGCACGCCTGTGGATGGTACACCTGCAAGCAGCAGGACGCGGAGGAGGTCGGCGATGACCTCGGCGGGCAGGCGCACCGACCAGCCGCGCAGGGCCCGCGTCTGCGCCAGGGTCCACATCCAGGCGAAGAAGCCGGCGGCGAGGGTGAACGCAAGCAGGGGCGCGCGGTGCGACGCCCAGGCGATGACGGGGATGTGCGAGAGCATGAGGAGGGCGACAGCCATGCGCCGCCGTTTCCAGTATCCGAAAGGCAGAAGGGCCCCGGCGCTGCGTCGGGGACGCACCGCATGCGGGAAGGCTTGCACGGGTCTGGTCAGATCGGCACCGGTCACGACCCACCACTCCAAAGTCCCATACACCCGGCTGCGCCGCGCGCAGCGCTCATCCAAGAGTGCCATTCAGGGAGCGGTTTGTCGAACGGACCCGGCCGGCGGCAGGGCTTCGCGGCAGGCGCAGGCGGAACAGCCGGCACGACCGGATCAGTGGAGCGGGCGATAACGTCGGCATCCGCCGAACCAGTGAATTGCGTCGAATCGGGCGAACTTCATTGTCCGGTCTGGGCGCCGATTGCGAGTATTTGCCTGAGGGCCGGCGGCGGTCGGAGCGCTCTGACGGCCGGCCCGAGAGAAAGGAAGCCCACAGATGAAGAAGCGTACCGGATGTCTCATGGTCGCGGCCTGCGTCGCCGCGGCGGCCAGTGTTACTCTCGCCCAGCAGATTCCCACTCGGCCGCAACTCAACACGATTCTGGGCAGCAACCAGATTCTCGAGGACTTCGAGTCCTTCACCGTCGCGGCCGGCAGCGCCGTGAATCTCAACGTCTTCGCGCTTGATTCGACGACGATCGCCAATGCGCAGGGGCCTGGCCTCGTCGAGCCGTGCGCCCGCTACGTCGATCCTTCCAGCGTGCAGTTGCAGTGGAACGGCAACGCGTACCTCGGCCTCAACACGAAGACGCTGCTGGGCAACGGCGCGATCCCGATGATCGAGATCGAATATCCGTTCCCAGGCGTACAGGCGATGGGAGTGGACGTACTCGGTTTCACGGGCTTCGGGTACAATGGGGCGGCGGCCTTCTTTGATGCCAACGGCGCCTTCCTCGGCAGTTTCCCCTTCGTCGTCCCTGGCGGCCCCACACCTGTCTTTGTCGGCTGGCAGCACATGGCGCCCGTCGGCATCGGCAAGGTCCAGATCCGCGGCTCGGCCGGCTGGTCCTGGAGCCCGATCATCGACGATCATGGCTACGGCCGCACGGGCGGATCGCTCCGTGTGACCGGCACGTGCCCCGGCCCGATTCAGATCCAGTGGACCGGCGCCACGCCCAGCCGCCCCATGCGCATCCTCTTCTGCAACACCACAGGCAATTGCGTGGTGCCCGGCGGGCCTTGCTCGGGAACGCGGCTCGGCCTCGGCCCGTGCGGCGGCGTAATCGTCGTCTTCACCGGCAACACCGGGCCTCTGGGCACCGGCACGATCAACACCGTCGCCGGCCCGGCTGCGTGCCTTCGCTGGCTGCAGATGATCGTCGTCGAGCCTGCGGGCACATGTCCACCCTGCACGACCACCAACGTGGCACAGATTCCCTGACTCCGACCGCGGAGAGGGGAAGAACAGGCCAGGCGCCCCTTCCATGTGGAAGGGGCGCCTGTGCATTTTCGGCCTGGGGTTTGCGAGTGGAGACCCGGGGCTCAGGGCCTCGGCGGCAGCCGCAGGCGGCGGCTTGCAGTTCCCGCATGGCCTGGGGCGGAGGATTCGGGGAGCATGGCGCCGTCAGGGCCGCGCGGGCGTCACGCCGGCCGTCTTCACCGGCAGGTGCGTCTCGATGCGCTCCAGGATCAGCCGCGAGAGCGCTTCGTCGCCGAACGTGCCGACCCTGATGCGGATGCGCGAGAGGATGGTCGTGTCCTTCGAGAGTCGGACGCGGACCTCGCGGCCTCCCTGGGTGTGGGCGAGGATGCGGGCTTCGACGTCGTTGCGGTCGCGCTGGCTCACCACGAATCCAAGGCGCTCCATGGCCGTAAGCGATGCGTCCCACGTCTGGTCAAGCGTGGCCTGCTCGATGGCTTCGAGTTCGCCGACGACCTGCGAATAGTTCGCGCTCGGCTGCGCGGGGCGCGAGGTCTGGCAGGCGCTGAGCGGCGCGAAGAGGGGCGTGGCTGCGAGTGCAGCGGCGACGATGGAAGCGCGGGACCATCGATGGTTGGGCTGGCTCATGTACTAAATGTACGGCGCTGCGGCCGCACGGGAAACCCCGCCTCAGGGAGATGTGCGGCCGAGCGTCCTGAGGAGATCGGGCAACTGGTCGGCAAAACGGCCTCGAGGCATGACTTGCGTCGCCCCGGCCCGCCGCGCCGATTCAAACGCAGCGAGATTGACGTGCGGCCCGAAGGCGAGCGTGTGCAGCGGCGGGCGGAGACGGGTCGCCGCCGCGATCAGGTCGATCGCGATCTCTCCTGCGTCGAGATCGACGATCAGAGCGCCAACCGGCTCCTCGGCCCCCAGCGCGTGCAGGCGATCGACGCTGCGCACCGGCCGCGCGGCGATTCCCATCGCCTCCGCCGTCGAGCGGATGCGCGTGGCGAAGATCAGATCGGCGCAGCAATAGAGGATCATGAGTGATCGTATGGCGTGCGGAGAGAGGCAAAGCGTCGCCCGGCCCCGAAGTACTCTGGACCTGAAAAACAAGTGCCGGAAAATAGGGACGGATGTATTTTCCGGGACGGTGGAGCAGGACGAAGCGCCGGACAGTGGCTCCCGCGGTCAAAGCGGCCGCCAGGGGAAGTTGCTCGGGATGAGGTCAGTGATGCCGTGCAGGCGGCCGACGAGCCAGCGGAAGGCGTCCACCAGCCGCGGGCCGGGGCGGTTGAACATCCGGCTGCCGTCCACGATCGCGGCGCGACCTTCGTGCGCGGCGCGGAGTCTGCGCCACCAATTTGTTTCCATGATCGGGCGCAGTTCGCGCTGCGACCATTCGAGGCTTGCTCCGCACGGCGCGACGATGAGGTGATCGGGATCGCACGCGGCAAGTTCGTCGGCCGAGATGACGCGGCTGGGCTTGCCCGGCGCGTTGAGCGGGTGGCGGCCTCCTGCCGCCTCGATGAGTTGCGGCGACCAGTGACCGCCCACGAAGAGCGGATCGAGCCACTCGAGAAGCACGACGGTCGGCGCCGGCTCAAAGGCGTTGACATGGTCCCGGGCGCTGAAGTAGCGCTCGCGCAGCAGTACGACGGCCCGCTCGGCCGCGGCGCAGCGCCCGATCGCCTCGCCAAGGCGCAGCAGGTCGTCGAAGACATCCTCGAGGCATGCCGGGTTGAAGGTGAGAATGCGCGGCGGCGGTTCGATCGACGCGGCAAGACGCTCCACGGCGCGCAGGTCGATCGAACAGACTTCGCACAGGTCCTGCGTGAGGATGAGATCGGGCCGCAGCGACGCGAGGCGTTCGGCATCGAGGACAGACAGCCCGTCGCCTGATGCGAGATGCCTGCGCACGGCGGCGTCGATGGCGGCGCTGCTGTCGGAGGAATCGATCCGCGGCGCGGTCAAGGCGGGCAGGGCGCGCACCTGCGGCGGAAAGTCACACTCGTGGCTGCGCCCCACGAGCAGGCCGGCGGCGCCGAGGGCGTCGATCATCTCGGTCGCGGCTGGAAGGAGGCTGACCACGCGCATGGCGCGGGATGGTAGACGCCGGTGCGGCTTGCACGGGCGCGGTCACGGGGCTACAAAGACATGCCAAAGAACGACCCTCGCCACACCGGAGAAAGCCATGCCAGCCGAGAACCAGGGCGCCGCGACGGACATCCAGTCGATTCTCCAGGAGAAGCGCGTCTTCCCGCCCCCGCGCGACTTCGCCGCCAGCGCTCACATCAAGTCGCTCGACGAGTACCGCGCCATGTATGATCGGTCGCTTGAGGATCCCGAAGCCTTCTGGGCGGAGGCGGCGCGCGAACTGCACTGGTACAAGCCCTTCACCCGGGTGCTTGAATGGAAACTCCCGGATGCCCGGTGGTTTGACGGCGGCCTGCTCAATGCCTGCCACAACTGCGTCGATCGGCAGATCGAGGCGGGGCACGGCGCGGAAGTCGCCATCATCTGGGAGGGCGAGCCGATCGGCGCCGGCGGCAGGCCGGAGATCCGCCGCCTCACCTACGACGACCTGGAGTATGAGACGGCCAAACTGGCCAACGTGCTCGACGGCCTGGGCGTGAACAGGGGCGAAGTGGTCACCATCTACATGGGAATGGTGCCCGAACTGGTGATCGCCGTCCTCGCCTGCGCACGGATCGGCGCGCCTCATTCGGTGATCTTCGGCGGCTTCAGCGCGACGGCCATCGCCGACCGCGTCACCGACGCCAAGAGCAAGGTGATCATCACCTGCGACGGGGCGTGGAGGCGCGGGAAGATTGTTTCACTCAAGGACAACGTCGATGAAGCGATCCACCTGGCCAGCGGCGTCGTCAGCCACACCATCGTCCTGAAGCGCTGCGGCAACAAGATCCGCATGGTCGAAGGACGCGACCACGACTGGCACGAAGTCATGAGTCAGGCCGAACCGGATCGTGATCCCACGCCCATGAATGCCGAGGACCTGCTCTTCATCCTCTACACCTCGGGCACGACGGGAAAGCCCAAGGGCATCATGCACACCACGGGCGGCTACAGCGTCTACACCTACCTCACGGCGAAGTACATCTTCGACCTGCATCACGGCCAGAACCAGGTCTACTGGTGCACCGCCGACGTCGGCTGGGTCACCGGGCACTCGTACATCATCTACGGCATCCTGCCCAACCGAGTGCCGACGTTCATGTATGAGGGCGCGCCGAACCACCCCGAGCCGGATCGCTTCTGGGACATCATCGAACGCCACAAGGTCACTCAGTTCTACACGGCGCCGACGGCGATCCGCGCCTTCATGAAGTGGGGCGAGGAGCACCCGGGCAAGCACGACCTCTCGTCGCTGCGCCTGCTCGGCACGGTCGGCGAGCCGATCAACCCCGAGGCATGGATGTGGTACCACCGGGTGATCGGCGGCGAGCGCTGCCCCATCGTCGATACGTGGTGGCAGACGGAGACAGGCGGAATCCTCATCACGCCTCTGCCGGGCGCGATCCCGACCAAGCCGGGGTCATGCACGCTGCCCTTCTTCGGCATCGATGCGGCGGTTGTGGATGAGCAGGGCGTCGAGAAGCCCGCCAACACGGGCGGTCTGCTGGCCATCCGCAAGCCGTGGCCGGGGATGCTCCGAGGCGTGTACGGAGACCGCAACCGCTTCATCGACGCCTATTTCAAGCGCATCAAGGGGATGTATTTTCCGGCGGACGGCGCGCGGCGCGACGAGGACGGCTACTACTGGATCATGGGGCGCGTGGATGACGTCATTAACGTCGCCGGCCATCGGCTGGGCACGATGGAAGTGGAGAGCGCGCTGGTCTCGCACACCTCGGTGGCGGAGGCGGCGGTCGTCGGCATGCCGCACGAGATCAAGGGGCAGGGCCTGGCGGCGTTCGTCACGCTCAAGACCGGGCAGACCGCCACCGAAGACCTGCGCACGGAGTTGATCAACCACGTGGCCAGGGAGATCGGGCACATCGCCAAGCCCGACCAGTTGCGTTTCACGGATGCACTGCCCAAGACGCGCTCGGGCAAGATCATGCGGCGCCTGCTGCGCGAGATCGCCGAGGGCCACGCCCCGCGCGGCGACACGACCACGCTCGAAGACTTCTCCGTGCTCGCGAAGTTGCGCGAGAACGAAGAGAGTTGAAGTGAGAACGCGCGTGGTGAGGCGGCGCCGCTCAGCCGTTTGCGGCGAGGCGGCGAAGTTGGGCGCGCTGACAGGTCATACTGATCTGGCGGCAGCCCTTGCTCAGGTTGCTTTCGCCGTTGCGCTCGTCCATGCAGTGCAGGCCGTATCGGAATCGCCCGCCGGGCAGTTCCTTGATGCTCTGGACGACGGCGCGGCCCCTGTACTCCTTGCCCTCATGCCTCAGCACGGCCGCAATCACGTCGCTGATCTTGTAACTCGACTTGGCGATCATCGCGAAGCCCGTCGCGCTCACGTCCATGAGCGGGCAGTTCTTCTCGATGCCGAGGTCGCCGGTGATGTTGGACACGACGGTGCAGACGCGGAAGGAAGCGCGGCTCTCTGCGGAGACGGGTTGCCCGACGAGGCGGCACCCAAAGGCCGCGCCCGCACTGCGCGACGCATGGTCGGGAAGGCCGGAGTGCTCACCGGTGCCGCAGCCCGTGCGCGGATCGTGGACGGCGACGACCGTGCCCGCCTGCTTCGTGAACTGGCGGTTGAGATCGAAGAAGATCTGCACCATGCCGCCGACGCTGATTGGCAGCTCGCCCCCGGCCAGTTGAATCGAGAATACATCACCGCTGACGGCCAGGACCGTGGCGGGGTGCAGGATGCGCTTGTCCGCGTCACGCCCGCAGGTTACGAACACTTCGGCGCCTTTTGACAACATAGCGTCCACCTCATCTGACTTGACGCGAACCGCGCGTGGATTCCGGTGCCACCGGGTCAGGTCGGCTCAATCGAGACCAGTCTGAAGTGAAATACGCGATCCCAGCGAGGAATTGCGAAGCCTTATCAGACGCCGCAGGACTCACACCCCGCGAAGCGCGAGGATCAACTCGACCTTGCCCACCTGCTCGTCGAGGTGGCGGGCAATCTCAAGCGGGCTTCGTCCGCGGTCGGCCAGTTCGTAGATGCTCGCGGTCAGCGGGTCGGTCGGGCAATTGGCCCGCGACGCAGGCGGCAGGACTTCGACATGCGGCCGGGACACTGAATCGGCGTCGGCGCCTTCCATCAACCCTGCTGCTGCCGCGTCGCCGTGCGATCTTCGGCCGAGATCGCTCAGGGCCGTGCGCGTCGGGCTGATCGAAGCGCCGACTCGCTCGTCCAGGGCTTCCTCGAGTTGCCGGATGCGCTCATCCGCCTGGCGCAGGAGCACTTCGAGGGTGCGGCTGCGCGTGTCGAGTTCGCTCATCAGGCGGTTCAGCAACTGGTGCGCATCGACAGCAACGGGGTCGGTAATTGTGGGCGGGTCGGCTGCCCGATGCGCCGCGCCGCGCCGCGGCGTCAACCCGAAACCAGCCCCCAACGCAAGCCCGTCGGAGTGCGATCCGCTTGCGCCGGCCGCAAAGGCCGGGCTGATGTGCCGCGACGCCGCTCTCTGGTGCAACTTGAGTCTCAGGTTCATGAGGAGAAGAAAGGAGAGGAGGGCGATGCCTGCGGCCAGCAGCAACGCCGGCAGGTGCTCGGAGAAACCCAGGGTCGTTGAGGACGGCATGGTTCACCTCCCTCGGTCGTCCGATTCGGCCGAAGCGTCGCGGCTCCGGCGGCTCCATCCCGCCCTCATGGCCGTTATCGGTACTATTGGGGCGTGAGCATCAGCGATCGAGAATCCGGCAGGCGGCCAGGAGGGGGCGCGGAGGGGGCGAAGGAGATCCCCTCGACTCGCCACCGCTTCGTTGCGGCCGTGGCCAGGTCGCTCGACCGGCGCTGCGGCGTTCGGCCGGGCGATCGCCTCATTGCCGCAGTCAGCGGCGGGGCAGACTCGCTGGCGCTGCTTTTGGCGCTGACCGCCCTGGCGCGGCGTTCGCACCGCGCGTACCACCTGACCGTCGCACATGTGAATCACCATCTTCGCGCAGAGGCTCAGGGCGAGGCCGAGCAAGTGCGTATCGCGGCCGAAAGCCTTGGGCTGGAGTGCGTCGTCTGCGATGTCGATCCCCTCGCAAGGGGGGGCAACCTCGCCGCCCAAGCGAGGCGTCTTCGATATGAATCGCTTGCCGAGGTAGCGCATCGCACGGGCGCGGCCGCCCTTCTCACAGCCCACCACGGGACCGACCAACTTGAAACTGTCCTCCTTGCCCTGGTTCGCGGCGCCGGACCCGATGGACTGGCGGCTCTCGCCTGGCGCAGCACTCGCTGGGGCATCGATATCGTCCGGCCTCTTCTTGACCGCACGCATCAGGAGTGCATCGACCTGTGCGGCGCGTGCGGGTGGAAGTGGTCTGAGGACCCGTCCAACCTCGACATCGGCAAACGGCGCAACGCTGTGCGGGCGAGACTTCTGCCGCTCGTGCTGAGCCTCGCTCCCGGGCTTGACCGGCGGATTCACCGCACGACGGACCTGCTGCGCGAGTCGGCGACCCTGATCGAGCGCGAAGTGGATCGGGTCTTCACGGATGCGGCCGCGAGCGAATTCAGCCGTGCGGCCCTGGCGAGTGCGGGTGAGTTGATCGTCGGGGCGGGTCTGCGCCGGGCGGCGGCGCGGCTGGGCAGCCCGCTCGATGAATTGACGCGCGAGGTGGTCCGGCCCGCGGTGGATGCAATCATGGACACGGCCACGCGTGCGCCGCGCCTCTTCCAGTGGCCCGGCGGCGTGCGGATCGACGTGCGGGCGAAGGTCGTCTGCATCAGCGGCGCTGCAACGTAATGGCCGGGCGGGAGACTCAGGTGGACGGACGAGTGCTGGCGCTGGGCATCCGCGATCTCAAGTTCCGCTACACGTCCGGCGGGCCGTGGGTGGTTGACGTGGCGGCCCTCGACCTCGAGCGAGGCGAGCAGATGCTGCTCATCGGCGAATCGGGCCGGGGCAAGAGCACGCTGCTGAACCTGATCGCCGGCCTGATCGATCCCGTGCAGGGGCGGGTCTTCGTGGGGGGCACGGACATCCATTCGCTCCACGGCGCGACGCGCGACCTGCATCGCGGGCGGACCATCGGCGTCATCTTCCAGACCTTCAACCTGCTGCACGGCTTCAGCGCCGTCGAGAACGTGATGACGGCGATGATGTTCTCCGACATCCCGAGGCGCGAGCACCGCGCGCGGGCCGAGCAACTCCTCGAACACCTCGGCATCGATCGCCCCGACGCCGATCCGGACCGACTCAGCGTCGGCCAGCAGCAGCGCGTCGCCGTCGCCCGCGCCGTCGCCTGCGATCCCGTGCTCGTCCTCGCCGACGAGCCGACCGCGAGCCTCGATCCGGAGAACGCCGTCACGGCGATGGACCTCATCGAGGCGATCTGCCGGGAAAGGAACGCGGCCCTGCTGTGCGTGAGCCACGACCCGTCGATGAAGGAGCGGTTCGAGCGGCAGAGTTCGCTGGGCGATCTGGCCGGCGAGGCCGCGAAGGCGCGGTGCTGACATGGCCATGACCGATCTGACCATCATCACCCGCTCGATGAAGGCCCGGCTGTTTTCGACCGTCACGACCATCATCACCGTCGCCGTCGCGGTCGGGCTCATGCTCCTGCTCCTGAGCCTGCGCAAGGCGGGCGAAGAGGCCTTCAGCCGCGGCGTGGGCAACATGCATCTGCTCGTGAGCCGCGACAGCAGCGCGCTGGTCTCCGTGCTCAACGGCATCTTCTACGCCAATGCGCCGCAGCGCCCCATCGACTGGGAGAAGTACGAGCAGATCACGTCGAGTTACCCGACGAACTGGGCAGTCCCGACGCAACTGGGCGACAGTTACCGCGGCCATCCCGTCATGGCCACGACGCGCGAGTTCTTCACGAGGTTTCAGCCGGACGCAAACCGGCCGTGGGCGCTGCGCGCCGGGCGATACTTCGAGGCTCCCTTCGAAGTGGTTCTCGGTTCCGGCGTCGCGCGGCGAACCGGGCTGCGCCTCGGCGAGAAGATCGTTCTGACGCACGGAATCGGCCAGGAGGGACACGAGCATCCCGAGTTCCAGTATGAAGTCGTCGGCATCCTCGAACCCACCGGCACGAGCCACGACCGCGCCCTCTTCTCCGACCTCGAGAGCACATGGATCATTCACGCGCACGACCGGCGTCTTCGCGGGGACCCGAGTGCGACGCGAACCACCGCGGCCGACCTGACTCCAGCCGACCGGCTCATTACCGGCATCTACATCGCCCTGCCTACGCGCGAGGGTTCGCAGGTGACCGCAGTGCTGCAACAGGTCTTCGACATGATGCGGCGCGACACGTCGATCACGGTCGCCCAGCCCGGCGCTGAGACGAAGAGGCTCTTCGACATCATCCGGGACATGAACCTGCTCTTCGTGGGCATGGCGGGCGTGGTGATGGTGAGCAGCGGCATTTCGATCATGCTCGCCCTCTACAACTCGATGGAGCAGCGGCGGCGGCAGATCGCCGTCCTGCGCGTCCTCGGGTGCAGCCGGGCGCGGGTTTCGTCGCTGGTGCTCACCGAGTCGGCGATGATCGGCCTTCTGGGCGCAGCGGCGGGCATCGCGCTCTGGGCGATCGGCTCGCAGGTCGCCGCGGCGGTCCTCAAGGACGTCCTCGGGCTTGTCGTCACGCCGCGCCTCGACGCCGCCACTACGCTCAACGTCGTCATGGCAACGGTCGTCCTCGCGTCGCTGGCCGGCATTGTGCCCTCGATCGCCGCCTACCGCACGCCCGTCGCCCGGCACCTGCGGCCGATCGGGTAGCGGCCGCGCGGACCGCCCGCGCGCGGGGCGCAGGTTTGCGCGTCAATGCGGTCAACGCGCGGCTTGGCGGGGTCTACCATTGACAGGCCCGTGGTGGGGCGATCCCGACAGTCGGCGCAGGATGGCGATTGTGCGGGAGGAAGGATCGGTCCATGAAGGTCTTCTGGGGACTCATCGCAATCCTGGCGATCGTCACCGCCATGCTGCTCATCGGCGGCGGAGGGCGCGGCGCCGGGGCGCCGTCGCGCGACGCTGCACCGTCCGGTGTGGCAGACGACCTCAGAGCCTCGAACGAATCCGACGGGATCGCGGGCGAGTCCATCGCGGCGCAGCCCGCCACGTCTGCACCTGAGCGTGACGATCAGCGGGCCTCATCACCGTCGCCCGCGGAGAAGGCCGCGGCGATCGACGCAGCGCAGGCGCCCGAGTCGAACGATTCTCCGGCCGCGCCCGGCGTCGAGAGCGTCGCCTCCGAGCCGGCCCCGAGAAGCGGCAACTCCGCCGTCGCGCCCAACGCTCCGGCTGTCCTCACGTCGCCGGATCTGCAGGGCAAGTCGAACATCGAGACCGAACTCGATGCGCTCATCAAAGACCTCCAGGAGAGCGCGACGCAGACGCCCGCGGATGGCGAGGCGCCGTCCCTCCAATCGCCGAAGGATGACTCCGCCCCAGCCGACGCAGGGGGCGAACGATCCGCGGAAAGCAAGGAACCGGAGGGTGACGAGACGGCGCCGGCGGAAGGGGCCCCGGTCCCGGCTCAGGAAGAGAAGCCCGCGCCCAAGGCCGACCCCGCCAGGCCGACGACGCGGCCCTCGAAGTTCGAGGTGCGCGAAGACGGCTCGATCCTCGCGGACGACCGCTTCGTGATCCGCGGCAAAGGCACCAAGGAGGACCCCTACCAGGTCACCTGGGACATGCTCGTGGCCACATCCGAGCTGTACGACCCGAGGCGCGAGCGCCTCCAGTTGCCCGAGCGCGTGAAGATGCTCGACGGCAAGTACGTGACGATCGTCGGTTACGTGACATTCCCGATCGTGGCGGAGAGCGCCGACGAGATGCTGGCCATGCTCAACTCGTGGGACGGGTGCTGCATCGGCGTGCCGCCCACGCCCTATGACGCCGTTGAGGTTCGACTGCGGGACGCCGCCACGGCCGAGCAGATGCTCATGAACTGGGGCCGCATCACCGGCCGCTTCAAGGTCGAGCCGTACCTCGCGGCCAACTGGCTCCTCGGCCTCTACCTCATGGAGGACGCCGTCCTCAAGGCTGAGGGCATGTAGCATGTACGGCGGCGCGCCTTCAACCCGTGCACTTCCGCAGTGCGGCATGGCGATCAGGCCGGCCGACTTCCGCCCGCCGCCGGCGCCCTTGGCTTTCGTACCTCGATCCGTTGATGACTCGTTGCCTTGATCTCCTGTTGCCTTCCCCAACCGTCCCCAGCGAGATTCCCTTCAATGACTGATCGTCCATCGAACATGGACCGCGAACTCCAGGCCGAGATTGATGCCGCGCTCGGCGACATGAGCCTGGAAGACATCATCGGCGGGGCGTCGCCGGCCGGACGCACTTCGCGGAGAGGCGCGTCGCCGCGCCTTCCGCGCCTCGAGCCCGGCGCGCGCCTCACCGCGGCCGTCTCGCGCCTCGGCCTTGAGGATGTCTTCGTCGAGCTCGGCCCCAAGATGCTCGGCGTGTGTTCGCTGGCCCAGTTCGACCACAAACCGGAGATCGGCGAACAGATCGACTTCATCGTCAATCGCGTGGACTGGCCGCAGGGCCTGGTCGATCTCGGGCGGGCCGGCGTCGTTCAGAAAGGTGAATGGGACACGCTTCAGAAGGGCCAGACGATCGAGTCCCAGTGCACCGGCGTGAACAAGGGCGGTCTGGAGATGCGCGTCGGCACGCTCCGCGCCTTCATGCCCGCAGGCCAGGTCGATCGCCGGCACGTCGAAGACCTTACCACCTTCATCGGCCAGTCGCTCACATGCGAAGTCATGGACATCAACCGCGAGAAGCGCAATCTCGTCCTCTCGCGCAAGGCGGTGCTGGAGCGTGAGGCGGCGATCCAGCGAGAGAAGACGCTCGCAACCCTGGCCGTGGGCCAGGAACTTGAAGGCATCGTCCGTCGCCTCATGCCCTTCGGCGCCTTTGTGGACATCGGCGGCGTGGACGGCCTCGTCCACGTCAGCGACCTTTCCTACGAACGTATCCAGAAGCCCGAGGACGTTGTCCACGAGGGTCAGACGGTCCGCGTCAAGGTGCTGAAGATCGACGACGGGGGCAACAAGATCTCGCTGGGCATGAAGCAATGCCAGGCCGACCCATTCACCACCGCCGGCGCGACGCTCGCGCCCGGGGCCGAGGTCGTCGGCAAGGTGGTGCGCCTTGCCGACTTCGGCGCATTCGTGCAGATCGCGCCCGGGGTCGATGGACTGATCCACATTTCCGAACTCTCACACGAGCGCGTCAACCGCGTGAGCCAGGTCGTCAAGCTCGACGAGATCGTGCGGGTGAAAGTGCTCGATGTCGATCCCGGCAGCCGCCGGATCAGCCTCTCGCTCAAGGCGCTCAAGGCGAAGGAAGCGGAAGAGGCGCCGCGCCACGTCGACAGCGGCATGGCGCGCCTCCGCGCCAAGTGGGGCGAGGGCAAGCAACTCAAGGGCGGACTCTGACCACGCGGCGCCACAGCGCGTTCACGCGACGTCATGCGAAGCGATCGCGTACTCGATGCCGCGCGTGCGCAACTCCGCGATCACGTCCTCAAACAAACCGGGCTCGCGGCCGATGAACTCGGGCGGATTGACGCCGGGCCGCGTGAAGCGCCCCTCGCTGATGCGCCGCGCCATGATCGTGTTCGGCAACGCCGTGGTGCGCGACATCGAGGTGCAGCCGCTGCCGCGGTCGAAGACGTCGTTGAGATCGAGGGTGCAGCGCATCCGCTTCCCATCGCGCGTGCCCTCGACGATGATGCGCATCACCGTGAGGTCCTCCTCGCCGATCTGGTAGGTCCACTTCGGAAAGAGCAGCGCCGTCGTCACGTCGATGGGGCGCACCTTCACTCGCTGCGGCCCGACTTCGATCTCTTCGTGGATGAACAGGCCGAGGTGGCGCAGCACGCGCATGAGCTCGATGTGGCCGGGGTAGCGCAGCGTCTTCTCGACCATGCGCTCGGCCTTGATCGTCGTCGCCAGGCTGCGCAGGCCGTCGGTGTTGAAGGCTTCGAGCGTGCCCAGGCCCGGGAAGTCGAGCAGTTCCGGCTCGCTGAGCGCCTCGCGCAGCACGACGCGGCCGTTCTCGACGATCCGGCTGGGGCGCGTGTACTCCTCGATCACGTCCGCGGGCGAGAAGCCGGCCTTGTATTGAAAGGGCCAGGAGCGCTGCCGCGGCAGGCCGCCGACGTAGATCGCCACCGACTCGACGGCGTCGAGTCGGGACTGCGCCCAGCCGACGAACATGTTGGACATGCCCGGCGCCACGCCGCAATCGACCACGGCGGTCACACCTCTTCTGCGCGCAAACTCATCCAGATCAAGCGCATCCTCGGGCATGAAGGAGATGTCGCAGTAGTTCTTCCCCGCTTCGATCACCGCGCGGAGCGTCTGGAAGCCGATCGTGCTCGAAAGCGCGCCGAGGACGATGTCGTAATCCGCCACGAGGCGCTTCACGGCCGTTGCATCGGAGAGATCGGCTCTGATCGTCCTCGCTTTCGGCGCCCGCTGCGCGAGTCGCGCCAGCGCCTCATCACGCTGATCGGCGACGGTTACGTCAAAGCGATCATCGCCGGCGAGGTCCATCGCCATGACGCCGCCGACCATGCCGCCGCCGAGAATGATCGCCCTGTGCATCGTTCGGTTCCGCCTTGCTCGATGTGCCGGCGGGTCAGGAATCGGACTGATCCTCCGCCGGCTCGCTGAGCATAGACAGCAGGCGCGGCCGAAGGGGCTGGGCGAGGTCGCACACCACCGCGCCGAAGATCGCGCAGGCGAAGAGCGGCGCATCGAGCGCGCCGGCGAGGAAGAACACGCCCGCGAGCGAGGCCTGGATCGCGCCGACGTCCACGAGGGGAATCGTCGCCACCCACCCGTCTCGCCAGGGCCGGCCGAGCCAGCGCAACGCGCTCGCCAGCCCCAGCCAGCGGGCGTCGCCTCCGACGATGAGCGCGAGGATGAGCGGGCCGATGATCGCGGCCGTCAGCAGGTCCGCGTCGGCGAGAAGCAGGGCCGTCAAGGCCGAGGGGAGGATGATCATGCGCAGCGCGTGGCGCCAGAGGTGCGGCAGATACTGGAGCACGAGGCCGAGGACGATGCCCGCCGGCGCCGTGCGCACAGCCGGATGCGCTGCCAGTGCGCCGGAGCGCTGGTCGGCCGTCAGCAGCGAGATGAACGCGGCGACGAAGCAGACGAACCAGATGACCAGCGCCGTGTTGACGAGGTGATCGCGCAGTTCGCCGGGCACGAGGACAACCTTCTCATCCGGCGCGTCTCCGTCGCGGCTGGGGCGCAGCACGATCGTGCCCGCGCAGGCGAAGCACAGCCCGAGCGCCACCGCCGCGCCGCGCGAGCCGCCGAATGCGAACACGACCGCGAGGCCGATGACCGCGCACACGACCACGAGCGTCCACATCGCTGTGAAGATGCACTCGCTCCACCGGATGGGAGGGCGCGAGCGCGGCATCGCGGAGACGAGCAGGGCCAGGGCGAGGACGGCGCAGGCGATGATGCGCGGGGACTGGTGCGCCGCGCGGGCGCTTTCGTACGCAGCGAGAGCGGCGGCCGACTCGTCCGCATGACGGGCCTTCATCTCGAGCGTGGCGGCATCGGAGACGCCCGTGGCCGCGAGGGCGGCGAGGTCGGCGCCCTGCCGGCCGCGCAGGTGCTCAACGGCCTGCCGCTCAGCCCCGCCGCCGACGAAGAGCCGCTCATGCCACTCGGGAAGAACCCGCCCGAAGACCGTCGCTCCCGCCAGCGAGCCGGCGATCAGCCCGGCAAGAACCGCGGTGCGCGACAGGCCCGCCGCGCGCAGCAGCAGCGCCAGCAGCGCCGCCAGCCCCGCCACCGCCATGAGTGCCAGGATCGGCTCCAGCGCCGTCATGGCGCTTCACGTCGAACGCTTGTCGCGCGTGATCTCGGCATAAGCATTGTGGTTGTGGATCGACTCGAAGTTCTCGCTGCGCACGCGGTACCACACGATGCGCTCGTCGCGGTTCAGCGCCGTCGCCGCGTCGCGGACGATGT
>CAADHA010000177.1 GCA_900696685.1 uncultured Planctomycetota bacterium | reverse complement strand
CTCCGGCCCGCCCGAGGAACGCCGGTACTTCCTCACCGATGCGAACTACAATGTCCTGATGCTGGTGACTGACGCTGGTTATGGAGTCGAGCGCATCTTCTACACTGCCTACGGCGAGCCGGAGGTCTTCCCCTTCGGCGAGGCGGATGGGGACTACCTCGTGGACGGCACGGACCAGACGCTCATCACCGCGATCAAGAACGGCTCGCAGCCCTACAACATCCTCGCCGACCTGAACCTTGATGGCGCGGTGACGCAGGCGGACCTCAACGCCTTCAGCGCCTACTCGGGCACCCTCGGCGGCCGCAATGTCCTGACCGCGAGCAACGGCTCGGCGACCACCGGCAACGACATCGGCTACGCCGGCTACACCTGGAACGACGAACGCTCGCAGTGGCACGTCAGACACCGCGAGTACGATCCGAAGATGGGGAGGTGGTTGCAGCGGGATCCGATCGGCCACAACAGCGGCAGCAACTTCTACCAGTACGCCGCCGGCTCAGCCGCTACGCTCACCGACGCCGCGGGGCTGAGTCCGTACCCGCCCTCATTTGCGCCACCCTTCACGTTGCCGAATTTCAACCGGCCTGATCCAAGTCCGATGGCGCCAAGCGGAAGTCCGACGTTCTGGGGCAAACTGCTCAAGCCGCGCTTCAATCCATACTCGAATCCGTTCAACCGGACCCCGTTCCCGGACATTTTCAATCCGCTCATGGCGCCGGGCTTCGATCCCAGTCAGTTCTGTAGGTCTCCCGGACCGGTGTATTGGGCCGGCGATCCGATGAATACCTATGACCCGCTCCCGCCGGATGGAACTCCAGTCAGGGCGGGCGGGTGGCGCAATTCGCCGAACTACCGGCATCAATTCAGTGCGACAACAGAGTACAACCTGTGCATATCGAATTGCATGGCGCTCAAACTGGCTGAGATTGCGGCCAGAGCCGCAGCTGCAATTGCACTCAACCGCCTTCCTATCTCCGGTTTGTGGCCAACTCTTATACACGAGTTTAGCCCTGGCATCTCTCCGGATCCATTCCATCCAGTGATCGAACCTGCGGAAAACTGGTATCCCGGTCTTCCGGGCCACGGCACTCTGGAAGAGCTTTTTGAGTCTTATCCGGGTCCACATGGATATCCCAGGAAGCAAGGACTATTTCGACGATCTCTTCGCTTTGCCGGTAAGTGGGTGCCCTTTGTAAATGACGCGATGACGATTGTCGGAAGTGTACGCGCGATCGCAAAGGCAACCGAGTACTGTCGTGGCCTGTGCGAGGATAAGCTTCAGGCCGACGGTAATCTGCTCGCACACTAGCCCGAACTAATCGAAGGCCTCGAGGTCTGGAAGGGGCGGCACTATGTCTTCAGCACTCTCTGCACTCGTCTCCGGCGAACCAACTGTGGACGTCGTGTCCTTTGCATGGCGTGTCTTCATGGGCCTGATCGTCGCATCAATCTGCGTCCCGGTTGCCGGCCACCTCGCACCAAAATGGTGTCATGCAACGATCCAGATTGCGGTGATTTTATCTTGGCTTGGCTGGGGTGCGATGTGTGCATGGTTCATGTATGCACTGGCTGCCCCACTCCTGGAAGAACATTCATTGTCATACATTAAGCGTACATACCTCAATGAGTTGGGGCCGTTCGGCGCCGGATTCTCGGGCGCGATGGCGGCAGGATACATGGGATTTCATATCCTCCGCGGCACGGCTGATGCGACCGATGGGTGACAAGATGGTGGTCCGTTCCAAGTGGATGGGACCTCGAATGGCTCAGTTCGAGTGTTTTGGACTTTGAGAGTGTATTGATATATCCAACCGCCCATGGGAGCTGAGGCGGAATCCTCACCACGAGGAGAAGGACATGTGCTTATGCCAAAGTGCTCTGGTCATCGACGACTGGTGAAGAAGGGCGTCGTTGCCTTGACGTTCATCGTCTGCTCGACATTCGTGATCTCGTGCGGCAGATCACAAGAGGAGCCTGAGGGATCGACTGTTGCAGGTGTCCCTTCTGCAGTTCTGGCAGAGATTGGTGCGTGGAAAGCGGCCGGCGGCGTCGAGCACCCCAGTGGCCTTGCCCCGCGGCCATCCGGTCGCGACTCGCGCAATGCAGCCGAAATGTATCGCTCGATTTCCGGCTCATTCGCGGATTTGTCTCCCAACGATGCAGAGTTGATCCGCGATCCCTGGAGCGCTTCGGTTCGCTCCCTTGAGTATCTGCTTGAGTCGTTCGAGCGAGAACTGTCGCTCATTCATGAGGCTGTGCAGGTCCCATACTGCAACTGGGAAACGCCGCTCACGAAGAGCCGAACGGCCGCTGTCGAGTACCTGACGCAAGTGCGTGCGATGGGCCGGCTGCTCGTTGTCGAGGCGATCGTTCGGGCAGATCAGAACGATCTTGAGGGCGCGGCGAAGTCGCTGGTTGCCATCATGCGTTTGGGAGATCACACGGCTTCGGAGTCCCACACCATCGGCATCCAGATGCGCCAGGCCCTCGATGCGCTCGCGACCGAGTCGATCAGGCGAATCTTCGAGAGCAAAGACACCATTCCAGCGGTCATCGCGGCTGCCCTTGACGCTCGCGACTATCGCTCGTATCTTCGCCGATCTCTGATTCACGAGGGATCTCTGGCAATAGTCGCTGTTCGCAAGGCGGCGGGAGGTGATGCTGCCGGTCCCATCGAGCAACAGCCGATCGCGCAGGACTTGGCGGATGGTCTGGTGTGGTACCTGAGCACGATGCGGTCGTTCATCGAGCAATCGAGATTGCCGTACTACGAGCAGGCTGTGGCGACGCGAGTGAATCCGATGTCGGCGTCCGCAAGGTTGCCGGCGGGGTTGAGCACGTTTGAGGACATCGAGCGAATCTGCAAGGTGACGGCGAGCATTGAGAACCAGACCAACGTTGCTCGCCATGCCATTCGGCTGCGGGGTTATCGCGCTGCGCACGGTGCGTACCCGGAACCATCGGAGATGGAAACTCCGGCAGACTCGCTCACCGGCCGACCGATCGAGTACTGGAGATACACCGACACGTTCGTGCTGCGTGCCAGCATGGCGGGGCTGCGAGGAGAGACGTCTGAGTACGAGTGGGAGTGGTGAAAATGAGAACAGCGCGTCACTGCACGCTCTCCCGGACGCGTTTACTCACCCTTCCCGTACCTTTCAACCGCCGCCTTCACGGTTTGCTCCACTGACTTGCCCAGCCGCGCGAGGTTGGCCCGTGCGTCGCTGACGGCCGGGGCGTGGCGGATACGGGCGAGCAGGGCGTGGGTTTGCACATCAAGAATCTCCCCGCGCTGCCGGCACTGCCGCTCGGCGGTCAGGGCGCTGCGCAGTTCCAGCCACTGCTCCTCGGTCCG
>CAADHA010000176.1 GCA_900696685.1 uncultured Planctomycetota bacterium | reverse complement strand
GTCAGCCCGCCCGCGTGGACGCTCATCAAGGCGCAGAACTGAAGCGCCGCGATCGCGTGCGGATTCCCTGCAGTATCTCAACTGCGGGCTTGCGCTCGCCGCCGGTTGTGCGATCCGTCACCGGCGACTGAGGACAGGCGCCGCGAAAGACGGACGCGCCTCGGACGGGATGATCCGAGGCGCGCCGACCTGAAAGGAGGATGGACTGTGGGCGAGGATGCGCAGGCCGCTTGAGCCGGCCTGCGGCGCCCCGGGGATGGAGGCCGTGTCAGCGTTTGCGGCGGCGCGCCAGGACGATGCCGCTCAGGCTCAGAAGCGCGAGGCTGCCCGGCGCGGGAACGCGCTGGAAGTTGATCGTGAAAATCGCATCGTTGAAGTCGCCGTCGTAATGCTTGTAGTCGCGGCGAAGGTCTTCGACCGCGAAAGAACCCGTCGCGCTGTCCCACGCGAAGTTGTTCGCGTCCGCCTCCCTGTCTGTGCGGAAGAGGTCGCGGCGATTGCGCGGATGGATGATCTCATAGGCGAAGTGCAGCACCGCGCCGGAGTCGAACATCCCATCAAGGACGGCCTGCGCGCCGACGGCGCTCGAGTGGTTGTTGAAGAGCCACTGGCCGAGGTTGTTGTGGCGCGTGTTCTCGGCGTGGTGGAGGATGTCGTCCTCCGTGCCCCAGCCGAGGAAGTAGAGTTCGCCCGTGTAACCGGCGCTCGACCCCCGAAACTCGATCGTCGCCGTTGACAGGCCGGGGGGCGCAAAGACGGGGGCGCCCATGATCGCGTCGGCGCGGGCAAGGCCGGCGGACGCGGCGAGGGCAAGGGCCGCAAGGCTCATTGCACTGAGGTGTTTCCGGTTTGCGTTCATGGTTCACGTCCTCCCTGGTGATGCGGATCGATCTTCAAGTTATCCGGCGGCGGGGTCAGCGCCCTTCTCAACCGCCGGTCAAACAAGCATCCGATTCACGCGTATGCGATGCCAGCAACGGGGCATCGTGGCGGCGCGCCAACGACGCATCGTGCGGCCTCGGCAAGAGCGGCAAACTTCGACGTTCTCGGACGGGCGGCGAGTGTGACCGCCTGCGGGCCATCTAGAATCCGCGCATGGCCGACCTCGCCCGTTACCACCGTCAGATCATCCTGCACGAGATCGGCCTGACCGGGCAGGAGCGTCTGCTCGGCTCGCATGCGGCGGTGATCGGCTGCGGGGCGCTCGGCTCGTGCATTGCCGACTCGCTCGCACGCGCCGGCGTCGGGCGGCTCACTATTGTCGATCGCGACCTGCTCGAACTGACCAACCTCCAGCGCCAGGTGCTCTACGACGAGCAGGATCTCGCCGAAGCCCTGCCCAAGGCGGAGGCGGCGCGGCGGCGCCTCGCCCGCATCAACTCGACCATCGCCGTCAACTCCGTTGTCGATGACGTAAACCCTTCAAACGTCGAAGCGATCGTCGGCGACGCGCAAGTGATTGTGGACGGCCTGGACAACTTTGAGACGCGCTACCTGCTCAACGATGTCTCGGTGAAACGCGGGATTCCGTATGTGTATGGCGGCGCGGTGGCGACGCACGGGATGACGGCGGCATTTCTTCCCCACGCTTCCCCTGCGGGCCGGCCGCCGCGCGAGTGGGACAACCACGCCGGTCCATGCCTGCGCTGCCTCTTTGACGCCGCGCCCCCGGCGGGAACGAGCCTCACCTGCGACACGGCGGGCGTGCTGGGGCCGATCGTCGGCGTGATCGCCAACATGCAGGCGGCCGAAGCGATCAAGATTCTCGCGGGCCGCTTTGACGCCGTCAGCCGCAGCCTCACCACGATCGACCTCTGGCACGGCGAGCACCAGAGACTCAACATCGCGGGCGCCTACCGCGCCGGCGAGTGCCTCTGCTGCGGGCAAGGCAAGTTCGAGCACCTCTGCGGCGAGTTCGCCGGTGCGACGGCCTCATTGTGCGGGCGCGAGGCGGTGCAGATCGTGCCGCGCACCACATCGAAGATCGACTTCGCCTTGCTCGCGGCGCGCCTCGAGGCGCATGGCAAGGTCGAGCACAATCGATTCCTGCTTCGAGCCCACGTGCGCGACTCAGCCGGTCCGATCGACCTGACCGTCTTTGCCAACGGCCGGGCGATCATCAAGGGCACGAGCCGCCCCAAGGTCGCGCGCGGCATCTACGCGAAGTACGTCGGGTCGTGAGATGCCTGATGAGGAGATACAATCGCATCGTGCCACTGAACCCCATCAAGAGGAGTGAGAATCGATGACCTCTTCCGCACAGTTCCTGGCGAGCAATCTCCGGCTGGCCCTCGGCTACGCGGACAGCCTGGCGAAGGACATTCCGGCGGAGAAGTTCGCCTGCAAGCCCCACCCGACGATCAACCACCCCGCGTGGTGCTTCGGCCACCTTTCGCTCTATCCCGACCGCACGCTCGGACCGCTGCTGGGGCGGAGCGATCTCGCCCGCCTCAACGAGCGCTTCACGAAACTCTTCGAGCCGGGCAGCAAGTGCGAAGACAACGCCTCGATCTATCCGCCCAGGGATGAGATCATGGACGAGTTGCGGGGCCGCCACGCGGTGATGATCGAGTACCTTGAGAAGGTGGATGATGAAGTGTTGCAGCGCGAGACGACGCACGAGCGCTACAAGGCCCGCTTCCCGCTCATCGGCCACGCGCTGCACTTCCTCTTCGCCAACCACATCATGATGCACCTCGGCCAGGTGTCATCCTGGCGCCGCTGCATCGGCCTGCCGTCGGCGATGTGAGCGGGCGGCGCGTCATTCCCACGCACGGCCTCATTCCCACACAATCCGCGCCGAGTGAATCTGCTCGACGTAGAGCGTGAACGGCCAGGGGATGAGCATGCCCGTCGCGTTGTACACGATCACCACCGCGTCATCCGCCATCGTGATGCGGATGTAATCTCCGATGAAGGTCTCCTGCTGGAGCACCAGCGTGTCGATCGCAACCTCATCGATCTCGTGGTTGGTGAAGGTCTGCCCGCCGTCGTCGCTGTGGGCGTAGAAGAGCGAGATCATGACGTCATCATCCGGTCCCTGCGGGTCGTTGCGGGTGTCGAACCAGGCGATGTGCAGGTCGCCGTTGTCATCGACCACGATCGTCGGAAAGAACTGATCGTGCTCGACATTGGCGCTGTCATTGTTGACGCGGATGCGGCTGCTCCACTCCCACTCCTCAGTCTGCCCGTTGTACTCGCCTCGGATGATGTAGACATCGATGTCGGCGTCATCCTCAGGATCCTCCGGGGCCGTGACGAAGTCGTGATAGACGATGTACAGGACGTTCGGGTCCGTCGGGTCGGCGGCCATCTGGAGGGGGTGGAACACGCGGAAGTCGCCGGCGATGTAGTTCCCGTACATCAAGCCGTTGTCCGGGAATGTGAACGAGATGCGCGAGTGACTGAGTGTGAGATTCGTGAACTGGCCCGACCCGGCACTCGCGTTGGCCACGACTTCGATCTCGCGGGCGCTTGAGCTCGTGCGGTGGTTGTACGCGATGTAGAGCGTGCCGTCGGACGTCACAACGGGCCACGGCGCTGCGACCAAATTGAGGATCGTGCTGTTCACCTCCACGAATGTACGACTCGACCAAGTTTCGCCGCCATCGACTGATCGAAAGAGCGCCAGCGACTCGGGATTCGTGCAACCGATGTCATTGCCGAGCGTGAAGCACGTCATGTACAAGTGCGTCGCCCCTTGCGGATCGTTCGGGTCTGGACCGACTGCGAGTTGCGTATAGTCGGTACTACAGGTCTGCGATCCGTTGGACAGTTCGACAGCCTCGTCGAATTCCGTCTCAGTATCGGGCATCCGGGCGACGTGTCCCCTGACGGGCGAAGACCCTGAGCATCTGACCACCGCGCCGCCGATAAAATCCCCCGCGAACTCGCCGAGTGGGTCGGCGACGACTGTTGGATCCAATTGCTCGGATGAGCAGCCGTCCGGTCGAGGAAAGAAACCCATATCCGTCCACGACTCGCCGCCATCCTCGCTTACGGCGTAGCCGACTCGATGGTGTGGAAAACTGGCCCCGTTCCACGCCATCACATTCCACATGGCGACGAGTTTGTCACCGTAGGCCGCCACCGTCGTTTCGTTCACGGGATAGTTGAAGTCGCCCATCGAGACGACCGTCCGAGAAACGATTGAAGGTTGAGCCGATACCGGCTGAACAAGAAGGACAAGTAGCACAAGGCACGCGGGGACCGCAAAGCGGAATAGGCTCGCCGACATGGTGGTTCTCCTTGGACGAGGGTTGACTCTGTCAGAGTTCGCGCGTACTCATAGGAGGAGGAGTGTCGCATGTCAAACCCCGGCCCGAATACGAATTGTGTGCTGGTGGTGGGAATGGCCTTCGGTGCGCTGGTCATCCCCGTCTGGGGACAGCCCTCTGAATGTCGCCCGTGGGATATCGCGACCGTCACCTACCAGGCCAGTGCCCAGGAAGTGGTGGCGACGCCGTTCGTCGACACGGTCTTCGGACGCTTCTACGGCATGCGATTGACTGTTGACATGTCCGCGTCCGGCATCATCCTGCCGCGCGGCGTGTGGTGGGTCAACGCCCAGCCGATGGACCTCAGCCCCTCCGGCGACGTGTTCTACCAGGTGTGGGACTACGACCTTCTCGTTGGGGGCGATTCGCACATGAAGGACGGTGCCATGGAGC
Source organism: uncultured Planctomycetota bacterium (assembly GCA_900696685.1). GTDB lineage: Bacteria > Planctomycetota > Phycisphaerae > Phycisphaerales > UBA5793 > UBA5793. The sequence goes on along the minus strand of CAADHA010000176.1, from coordinate 879 downwards.
ATCGTTGGCGCTACAGCGATCGGGGCAGCATCTGGACCTGGACGCCCATGCGAGTTATGGCGTACCCAGGCGATGCCGGAATGCAGGTCGTCACGACGGAGGGCCGCGTACTCCACGACACGCTGTTCATCGCTGACGACCAAACCTACGACAACGGCTACATCAACATGATCAGCGGACGGGGCGTCTGGTATGATATCAGAGACCAACAGTTCGCCGACGACTTCGTCGTGCGCGAGCGCGCGACGCGCATCGGAACAGTCGTCGCCGACTTCCTCACCATCCTCGGCAACCCGCCCGCCGACGGGGTGTGGGTGCAGTTCTACGGCAACCTCTGCCCCACGCCGATCCTCGATCCGCCCATCCCCGGACGCGCCGGTGAAGTGAATGAATGGCGCATCACCGATCTGCGCCCGGCGGACATCGTCCACTTCGTCTACGGCCTCGCGCCGGGCGAGTTCCCGATCCCCGGTTGCGGGAGCATCGGCGTCAACATCGCCAACCCCGTCTACATGGGAAGCGCCACCGCCGACACGGAAGGCAACGCCGTCTTTTCGCGCTTCGTCCCCGCCCATGCGCGCGGCCGGACCATTCTCATCCAAGCCCTCCAGCGCACGACTTGCCTCACGAGCAACGTCATTGAGCACACGTTTGAGTAATCAATCGCGTTTGGCCGCTCAATCCGCCGGCTTCTGATAGGGCGGAATGACGAGTTCCATGCCGATCTGGAGATCGGTGCTGCTCCCCAGCAAGTCGCGGTTGGCTTCGGCGATGAGGGTGTGCAGGGATCCGTTGCCGTAGACGCGGGCGGCGATCTTCCACAGGCTGTCGCCGTCGGCGACGACATACTTGGTGGAGCGGGTGAGGCGGCGAAGTTCC
>CAADHA010000175.1 GCA_900696685.1 uncultured Planctomycetota bacterium | reverse complement strand
CGCGTTTCCATGCAGAAATAAATGTACCTGTCCCGTTTATCTCCGCGCCGGGCCACAATGCCGCAATCCTCGGCAACACTCCGGCGATCCTGCCCGTCGGCGCTGCCGCGCGCGTAGGTGGTGGACGCAGCGCGGCTCAGTCCAGCCAGTCTTCCGCCTTGAGGCGGTCCGGCACATACACCTCGGTCACATACGAAATGTCCTTGGTGATCAGCGACTCCACTTCCATCTTGAACCCGTTGCGCAACAGGGCCGCGATTTCCTTCTGCCACGGCTTCTTTTCGGCGAACCAGGGGTACTCGGCGATCTGCTTGGCCCGCGTCCGGTCGCGGTCGGTCAGCGCGATCTGCACATCATCGGTGAGTTTGTAGCGGTCGTAATCCATCGCGCGTATGCCGAGGAACCTCGCGTCGGGCACGGCCATGCGGCGCGACTCGAATGCAAGGGAGATGGAACCCTGCTTGATGACGCTGTAGATGTAGTGCCCCCACGGATCACAGTCGAGCAGGCAGTAGATCGGCAGGCCGAGTTCCCGGTTGAGGCGCTGGAGCAGGCGGCGCACCCCGCGCGGCGGCTGGCCGTTGCCGTGCGTCAGAATGCAGTTGTGCTTCTTCCAGAACTTGTCCTCGTTGAAGCGCTGCCAGACCGTGTTCTTTTCGACGTGGAGGACGAACTTCGCTTCGCACTTCCTGAACTCGATGACGCGCGGCTCGGTGATGCTCGGGATGCCGTAGCCGCCGGAGCCCATGCGGCGGCAGTCGATCTCATCGCCGTTGTCGATGAGCGTGATGTTGCCGACCATGTCGCCGCGCTTGTCGGCGTAGACGTGGAGTTCCTCGCGCAGCGCTTCGAGCGTCACTTCCAGGTCTTCGAGGATCGCGTCCGACTCGGCCTGGTCGTCGAAGGTCTTCTCCTTTGTGCCCTCGATGGTGTGCAGCCCGGCGTAGAACATGCCGCGGAGGCTCGCCGTCTTGCCGCGCTCGATGAGGTCCTTGCACCCCTTGGCCAGCAGCATGGTCTGCATGAACTTCTTGGCCTGCCCGAGGTTGAAGAGATTGCGCCGCTGGCTGGCGCTGCCCATCTCGAGGATGCGCTTGCTCTTGTTGAAACTCGTGTTCGAGAGGCTGCGCGTCGGCATGTCCACGAACGGATCGCGCTGGGCCATCGAAGACCTGACGACGGCGTCGGCGATGTCGTAGATGCGCCCGACGGCGGCAGTGGACCTTGCGGCGTCCGCGCGCGGGGATGAACCGGCGTCGGCGCTCTCTCGCACGCGAGGTTTCGTCGCACTCGATGCGCGGGTGCCGGTGGTTCTGCCCTTTGCCATTTGGATGCACCTCCGTGTGCGTTGCAAGCAGGTGCGTTGAGTGTATCGCCCGGCCGGTCCGACGGCGCTTCGGCGGCGCGCACGCCTCGTGCGGGCTTGCGAGGCCATCTTCGACCGACCTCTGCTGCGGCGTGTCCGCAGTAGCCCGCCGGCCGCGCGCGAGGTAGAGTCTTGGCCGGCGGGGAGTTGGATGCGACCGTGCCGGCCCTGTGCGCCGGCTCCGCAGCGCCCCACGACGCCCCGGACCGGGCGACTGCAGGGAGACGGCCGTTCCCATCGACCTCCGAACAATCATCCGCGACCACCAGGGCCGCAACTACGACCTGCTGCGCGAGCACGTCAATCCCCAGCTCGCCCGCGTGCTGCGGACCATCGGCTATGACCGCTGCTACGTCCGGGCCGAGGGAGCCTACCTGTGGGACATCGAGGGAAACAAGTACCTCGACATGCTCGGCGGGTACGCGGTCTTCAACTTCGGCCGCAACCACCCCGACATCCGCCGCGCGATCATCGACGCGCTCGAAGCCGACCTGCCGAGCTGGGTGCAGATGGATGCGCCGCTGCTGGCGGGCGTCCTCGCGGCCGAACTCAAGAAGCGCATCCCCTACGGCCTTGACCGCGTCTTCTTCACGAACTCGGGAACGGAAGGCATCGAGGCGGCGATCAAGTTCGCCCGCTGCGCCACGGGCCGGCCCGGCATCGTTCACTGCGAGAAGGGGTTTCACGGCCTGACCACCGGCGCGCTCTCGCTCAACGGGTGCGAGAGTTTCCGCAACGGCTTCGAGCCGTTTCTGCCGCACTGCCGCCAGATCCCCTTCGACAACCCAGCAGCGCTGGAGCAGGCGCTGACCCACCGCGACGTCGCCGCGTTCATCGTCGAGCCGATCCAGGGCAAGGGCGTGAACATTCCCGCCGACGGCTTTCTCGCCGAGGCGATGAAATTGTGCCGCAAATACGGCACGCTCCTCGTCGTCGATGAGGTGCAGACGGGTGTCGGCCGCACCGGGCGTTTCCTCGCCGCGCTGTGGGACGACGGTTGCGAGCCGGACATGGTCGTGCTCTCCAAGGCCCTCTCAGGCGGGTACGTCCCCGTCGGGGCGGTGCTGCTGCGAAAGTCGATCTTCGATCGCGTCTACTCGTCGATGGATCGCGCCATCGTACATTCTTCAACTTTTCACGAGGGGGCGCCGGCCATGGCCGCGGCGCTCGCTTCGCTTGCCGCCCTCGACGACACCGACGCGATGAACAATGCCAATCGCGTCGGCGCGCTGATCCGCGACGGCGTGCAGGCGATGATGCCGCGCTTCGAGTTTCTTCACGGCGTGCGGCAGCGCGGGCTGATGATCGGCATCCAGTTCGGGAAGCCTCGATCGCTGGGCCTGCGCACCGCGTGGTCGCTCATCAACCGCATGGATGAGAACCTCTTTCCGCAGGCGGTAACGATGCCGCTGCTCGAACGCCACCGCGTTCTGACGCAGGTCGCGGGGCACCGGACCAACGTCGTGAAACTCATTCCGCCGCTCATCATCGGCGATGAAGATGCCAGGTGGTTCCTTGATGCGTTCGAGCAGGTGATGGTCGATGTGCACAAGTTCCCCGGCCCGGTGTGGGGCGTGCTCAAGGACCTCGGCACGATGGCCGTCACGCACCGCGCGCGGAGCACGGGCGCCGCGCCCGTGCAGGCGTGAGGATTCAAGGGGGAGGCGTTTCGTCCGGCCGCGAACCGGAGACCCCGGGCCGGGGCCCGCGGCGAAGGCGCCGGGGCGAACGCATCGCGCGCGATGCGCAGCGCACCGGTGCACGCGGGTCGGGGCCTATGCTCCTGCCCTGAGTTCAGCACGGGAGTTGCTCATGCCCCTGGTCGTTACAGGCTCCATCGGGATCGATACGGTCCACACGCCCGCGAGCAGCGCCTCGGGCGTGCTCGGCGGATCGTGCACCTACTTCGCGGCCGCGGCGAGTTTCT
>CAADHA010000174.1 GCA_900696685.1 uncultured Planctomycetota bacterium | reverse complement strand
TGTGTCCCGTCAATCAGATCCGGAACTGGTGTCGCTTCGCAGTCATGCCGGAATCCCGGGCGACACCGGATCGCCGGCACGTCTTGCATCGTTGACTTCCGGCTGGTAAACTGAGAGCGCGGGAACGTCAGGAGCCGGTGTTTGCCGCGGAGGCCGTGTGGGCGTCTGACCTTGTCCTCGGGAATCGGCGGAGTGTTCGCTCGACGATCCGTCGTGCGTGCTGTTGCGGTGCGCGGCGAATCGGCGGGCGTGGAGAGAACGAGAACCTGCGACGTGGAGTGGCGCCATCATGGGTATGACCAACGGGAGCGCGGCCCGGCTTCGCCGCATCCTTATCGCCGACGATGAACATCTCGTCGTCGAAGGACTGACGCGCAACCTCAGCGACCTGAACTACGAAGTGACCGCGAGTTGCAAGAACGGGGAGGAGGCGGTGGAGTGCTGCCGAAGCAACCGCCCCGACATGGTCCTGCTCGACATCCAGATGCCGAGGATGAACGGCTTGGACGCCGCGAAAATCATCTACGGCGAGATGGGCATCCCCGTCATCATCATCAGCGCCTTCTCCGACTCAGAATACCTCCGCATCGGCGCGGATGTGGGGGTGTTCGGCTACCTGCTCAAGCCGGTCACGCGCGACGATCTCGAGGCCGCGATGACCATCGCCTGGGCTCGCTTCATTGAGCACCGTACCGCCCGCGAGGAGATCGTGCAGCTCAACCGCCGCCTCGAAGAACGCAAAACCATCGAGCGAGCGAAGTGGATTCTTGTCGAGCGCCTGGGCATCACCGAGGACGCGGCAATGCGCCGACTTCAGAAGCAGGCCCGCGACAACCGCCGAACACTTGCCGACGTTGCCAAGAGCATCCTGGAGAATGCGGATCTTTTCGTCGGGTCGCCGCCTTCCGCAACCCCTTGAACGAGTGGAGGATGCGATGTAGATTCGGCAAACTTTGCCGGATTCCGGGGAATCTGACTGGCGTTCTCGCGTGAATGGTGTACACTGTACCAGTAGGCGGGCCCTGATGCCCGCGCCGGCCTGCAGGCATGAAGCCTGGAGCGGGCGAACGCGGTGGGTGGGCCGGGCATGTCCCGGCTGACACGTTCGCGAATCGCGGCTGACGGGACGGTGAAGAGACAGACAACGCGCGGATTCGGGATCGTGCCGCAGATACGGCGCATATCGTGGGTGTTGGCTCACGTGAGCCGGCGCATCGCAACAGCGGGCACGCATCCCAGATCAACAGAGCCTGGCCGCGAGGCCGGGCGTCAACGAAGGCCGGCATGAAGAAGGGGAGTGCCGGCCTTCGCTCTTTTTTCTTCGCGCCACCTCAACCGGCGATGACCGGGGCTGCGGCTTTTTCTCGCACACGAGTGCCCGATTCGCCGAGCAATGTTTCCCGGCGCAATCCTGCTCACGCCGCGACTCTCATCGGTCGATAACTGCTAAGCCGCGAAAGCGGCGAAACGTGGAGTAGGCCTCGGAAGTCGTCCGATAAGAGCGTTGCGGAGATCGGACCCGCCGCGGCACGAACCGGAAAGTCCCTCAAGAGCACAAAGAGAGTGCCTGATATGTGGAAGCGCGATTCATTGGCTTGCGTCGGTTGCGTCGGCATCCTCGCACTGGTCGTTTCCGGATGCGGCACGTTGAATGGAAAGAGCGCTTCAGGCAGTGCCTCGCCCGCCCCACCCGAACCTGTCCGGGCAGCGCCCGTGAACGCGGCGCCAATCGAATCGGGCGGTGCCGCACCCGTGGTCCCGTCGGCCTACCTGAGTCTCGATGAAGCGCTGGCCGGCCGTAACACCGCTCTCGACGGCCGCGCGCGCCCCCCGCGCACCAACGCAGACGGCTCGCGTTTCGATCCCTGGCTCGGCCTCTTCGGCGAGATCGACGGCCTCGGAGGCCGTCCGACGCAGGCGCCCGCGATCGAGAACATCGCCCAGGTGACCTTCGCCACCGAAGGCCGCGACGCGGAACCTGATGCGGACAGAACCGGCACGCACATCGTCTATTCCAGCACGCAGCACAACCGTGCTCCGGACATCTACGTCAAGAAGGTGGACGGCCTGACGATCGTTCAACTCACGAGCGATCCGAGCAGCGATCGCATGCCCAAGTTCAGCCCGGACAACTCGCAGATCGCCTTCTGCTCGGACCGCGGCGGCAACTACGACATCTACATCATGGACGCGGTCAGCGGCGGACAGGCGGTGCAGGTGACCAGCGATTCGGCGCACGAGATTCACCCTTCATGGTCGCCGGACGGCAAGCACCTCGTCTACTGCCGCCTCAGCGAGCAGTCCGGGCGGTGGGAACTGTGGGTGACCGAGACGGGCAACTTCAACTCGCGCCGGTTCATCGGCTACGGCCTGGCGCCTGAGTGGAACCCCGACGCGGGGTCGAACCTCATCGCATTCCAGAAGCCGCGCGAGCGCGGCAGCCGCCTCTTCAGCATCTGGACTCTCGAGTTTGTCAATGGCGAGGGGGTGCGGCAGACGGAGATCGTCAGCGCCGCCAACGCCGCGGCGATCAACCCATCGTGGAGCCCGGACGGCAAGATGCTCTGCTTCACCACCGTCCTTGAACCGGGCCGGCCCGGACAGTACGCCGGCACGGAGCGCGAGACCTGGGCGGACATCTGGGTCGTCAACCTCGATGGGTCGAACAAGGTGAACCTGACCAACGGGCAGTATACAAACGTCGAGCCGACCTGGAGCCCCGACGGGCGGATTCTCTTTGTCTCCAACCGGGCCGGCATCGAGAACATCTGGGCCATCGGACCCGACCGCACGATCCAGACGGCCCGAGGCCCGGCGATGAACGCGGCCAATACGGGCGTGGCAGGGGTAAGCACGGAACCTTGAAGGACGCTGCAAGTCCGCAGGCCGATTGGTCCGAAAAAGAGAGAAGGCATCGAGATTCTGAGTGTTCGCCGGCGGGCGGAGCCCGTCGAGGATGGCAGGACGCCATGACAAGTATGCAATCCATGACGAACCGACGACTGCTCCTGCCCATGCTGGCGGCTGCGGCGCTGATGAGCGGCTGCGCACGGCGCGGGCCGGTGATCAACGGTCCGCTGTTGAGTCCTTATGCTGAGCCGGCGACGTGGGCCGTCGCCCCCCTTGCCAATGAGTCGGGCGTGAGCATCGCCGACGGCCTGACTGCCGCCGACATCATCGCGCAGGAAGTGCAGAAGATTCACGGCATCGACGCCCTGCCCGTGCAGCGCGTACTTGACGGGATGCGGGCCATGAACATCGGCTCGATTGATTCGCCCGCGACGGCGCGATCGCTGGCGAGGCTGATCGGGGCGGACGGGATTATCGTCGGCTCCATCACCGCCTTCGACCCCTACAGGCCGCCGAGACTGGGCCTGACGCTCCAGTTGTACACAGCGCGGTCGATGGCGCTGGCGGACGACCTGATCGACAACATCAGCCGCGCGCCCTCGGACACGGCATTGAGCGGCTTTGAGCCGCATGACGCCCCCGCGTCCAGCGCCTCCGCGATCCTCGACGCCGCCGACAACGGCGTGCGCCTCGATGTCGAGCAGTTCGCGCGGGGCCGCACGCAGACCAACTCGGCGCTCAACTGGGAGCGTTATCTGGTCGTTATGGATCTGTATACGCAGTATGCCGCCGATCGCCTGCTCCGCGACCTGCTCAGGGAAGAGAGGATGCGGGGGTTCCAGAGGCTGGCGGCAGGCAACGAGCGGCCAGGCCCCTAGGCGCCCGCGGGTCCACTGACCCCGAGCGGCCTCGGATGCGGCCGCGAAGGGACAGGATGGACCGGCATGGAAGCCAGAGAAGACTTCAAAGAGCGTCGTGTGCTGAAGCGGAATCCGGAGGCGCCGGAGACGTTTTCACGCGCGATCAGAGGTATCGAAGCATCAAGGCACCAAGAGATCAGGGGGGACTAGTCGCTCGCGAACTGCAAGCGGCCGCCAGCCCCTCGTCCCCTCTCACCCACGGAACCACACCCATGGCCAATCTTCAGATCATCGAGTCGTTCCTGAACTACCTCCTGCACGAGCGGCACTTCAGCGCCTACACGGCCAAGTGCTACGGGGCGGACCTGCGGCAGTATTGCGACTATCTCGCCGACGAGTTTGACGTCAGCGTCAACGTCGAGCAGGAAGGCCGCGCCCTCCAGGCGGCGCGCGTGGCCGGCGGCGGAGGGGGAGGTGCGGCATCGTCGGCCGCACCCACGGTGACCGGCAACATCATCCAGGCCGACGTCAACGTCATCCGCGCCTTCCTCGCGCATCTCAGCGAGCAGAACTACTCCGCTTCGACCATGGCCCGCAAGATCGCCACGCTTCGCTCCTTCTACAAGTGGGCGGACCGGACCGGCGTGGTCAAGGGCAACCCGATGGTGATGATCCGCACTCCCAAGCAGGCCAAGCGCCTGCCCAAGGCAATTACCGTCGAGGAGATCGAACGCCTCCTGAGCGCCCCCGACGACCGCGAACTTCTCGGCGCCCGCGACCGGGCCATCCTCGAAACACTCTACTCGACGGGGGTGCGCGTGAGCGAACTGGTCGATCTGGACGCCGCCGACCTCGACGAGTACGGCGAAGCGCTGCACATTCGCGGCAAGGGCAAGAAGGAGCGCCTCGTGCCGCTGGGCTCGCACGCGCTCGCGGCCATCCGCCACTACCTGTCGATGCTGCACCAGGACCCTCGTTTCAAGCAGGCGGAGACGGCCGGCAAGCGCCTGCCGCTGTTCATCAACAAGCACGGCGGGCGGCTGAGTTCGCGCTCGGTCCGCCGCAAACTTGACAAGTATCTCCGCGAGGCGGGTCTGGATTCGACCATCAGCCCGCACACGCTGCGGCACAGTTTCGCGACGCACCTGCTCGGCAACGGCGCCGACCTGCGCAGCGTGCAGGAACTGCTCGGCCACCAGTCGCTCTCGACGACGCAGATCTACACGCACCTCACGACGCAGCGCCTGCGGGAGGCCTACGACGACGCACACCCTCGGGCTGAGGCCGGCTGAACGCCCCGACCCGGCCCGAGAAGCAGACATGGGGGCAGGCTGGACGCTTCAGGCGGCCGGTCAGCGGACGTCGGCGCAACGGGTGGGGCCGACGTCCGCCCGCCTCCCCTTTCGTGAGCGCCGGCGGGCATTCGGCCGGCCTGAACGAACTTGCCTCGCCGCCGAAACGTGATACATTTCAGGGGCCGGTGAAGGCTCTCAGGCCGTTTGGGGATTGGTGTAACGGTAGCACGACTGACTCTGGATCAGTTAGTGAAAGTTCGAATCTTTCATCCCCAGTTCAACTGACTGCCCGCAGCGACGTCAACGACCAAGCCCACGTTCATTGAACGTGGGCTTCGGCGATTGCGCGCAGAGACCTCGCGGTGGGCTCACGTCAGTTCAACTCCCCGATGGCTTTGCACAGGTCGCTCATGCTCTTCTTGGCGTCGCCGAAGTACATGAGTGTGTTGGGGGCGACGAAGAGTTCGTTCTCGACGCCGGCGTAGCCGGCCGCGAGGGAGCGCTTGCAGACGATGACGGTCTGGGCCTTGTCCACGTCGAGGATGGGCATGCCGTAGATCGGGCTGGACTTGTCGTGCCGCGCCGCGGGATTGACCACGTCGTTGGCGCCGAGGACGATCGCCACCTCCGCCGTCTCGAACTCGGGGTTGCAGGCATCGAGGTCGAGCAGCCTGTCGTAAGGGATGTCCACCTCGGCGAGGAGCACGTTCATGTGTCCGGGCATGCGGCCGGCGACGGGATGGATGCCGAAGTAGACTTCCGTCTCGCGCCCGCGCAGCAGGTTGAAGAGGTCGCGCACGGCATGCTGCGCCTGGGCCACCGCCATGCCGTAGCCGGGCACGATGATGACCTTGCGCACGCCGTCGAGCATGAGGGCGAGTTCCTCGGCATCGACGGTGCGGACAGGCCGGTCGTCGTGGCGGGCGCTCGCGGCGCCGCTGCTGTCGTCGGTGCCCACACCGCCGAAGAGGACGTTGGCGAGGCTGCGGTTCATCGCCTTGCACATGATCGAGGTCAGGATGATGCCGCTGGCGCCGACGAGCGCGCCCGAGACAATCAGCGCCTTGTTGGGCGGGTCGAGGATGAAACCGGTGGCGCACGCGGCGATGCCGGAGTAACTGTTGAGCAGGGCGACCATGACGGGCATGTCCGCGCCGCCGATGGCGATGGTGAGCGTCACGCCCAGAATCGACGCCAGCAGAGCGATGACCAGCAGCGTCCAGCCCTTCTGGTCGTCGAGGCCCAGCCACACCGCAGCGCCGATTGACGCAAGCGCCATGACCGCGTTGCCGATGAGCTGCCCCGTCCACTGCCGCGGGCGGCCGGCGATGAGTCCCTGGAGTTTGCCGTAGGCGACCATGCTGCCGGTGAACGTCACCGACCCGACGAGGACGCTCAGCCCCATAGTGGCGCCCTGGTCGATGGTGATGGGCAGGTTGATGTCATCGCTGCGGCGGAGGTATTCGCTGCCGACGACGAGGACGGAGGCGAGGCCGCCGAAGCCGTTGAAGAGCGCGACCAGTTGCGGCATGGCCGTCATCTGGATGCGGATCGCCAGCACCGCGCCCACCGCCGAACCGATGACCAGTCCGACCGCGATCCACGCGATGCTCAAGACGTTCTGGATATACAGGGTGGCGACGATCGCGATGAGCATGCCCACCGCCGCAGTCGTGTTCCCCCGCCGGGCGGTGCGGGGCGAGCTCAACTGCTTGATCCCGAAGATGAAGAGAATCGCCGCGACAAGGTACGCCACGTCCTGGGTCAGCAGGACCCAGGTCGGCGGGACGGTCGGGATGGTCTCGGGTGCGGGCATTCTTGAAATCCAACCACGGAGGCACAGAGGGCACACAGGGCGCACAGAGGGGAAGGCAAAGGAGGCGCAGACAGGGTTAGAGCACTCTTCGGATGATCCCGTCCTTGGGGCGGGCGACGCTGAAGTTGATGAGAAGGCCGACGCGCTTGCCGCTTATGCGAAGATAACTGAGCAGTTGCGATTCGTGGAGAGGCAGCAGTTGTTCGCAGGATTTGAGTTCAACGATGACGGAGTCACTCACCAGCAGGTCGACTCGAAAGCCCTGCTCGAACTGCCGATCGCGATAGACCACGGGCATCGCCACCTGTCGCTTGACGTCGAGGCCCCGCTCCTCCAGTTCGAAGGCGAGGCACTGCTCGTAGATCGACTCCAGCAGGCCGGGCCCGAGCGCACGATGCACCGCGATGGCAGCTCCGATGATCAACTCCGTCGTCTCCTGTTCGAGATACGG
>CAADHA010000173.1 GCA_900696685.1 uncultured Planctomycetota bacterium | reverse complement strand
GTTCCGCATCGGCGGCATTGAGTTCCGCGCCGTCCATACCCCCGGCCATACGCCCGAGCACATCTGCTTCCTCGTTACCGATCGCGGCGGCAAGGCCGATGAACCGATGGGACTCCTGTCGGGCGACTTCGTTTTCGTCGGGGACACGGGCCGGCCTGATCTGCTCGAAAGCGCCGTGGGTGTTGCCGGCGCGCAGGAGGCGTCGGCAAGGCAGTTGTTTCAGTCCGCCGGCCGCTTTGCGCAACTGCCTGACTTCCTCCAGGTCTGGCCCGCGCATGGGGCGGGCAGCGCCTGCGGCAAGGCGCTGGGAGCGGTGCCTCAGACGACGGTCGGCTATGAGAAGCGCTTCAACCCCGCCATCCGCCTTGCGGGCGACCGCGATGCGTTTCTCGACTATGTTCTCAGCGGCCAGCCGGAGCCGCCGATGTACTTCGCGCGCATGAAGACGCTCAACCGCGATGGCGCGCCGGTGCTCAAGGCACTGCCGCACCCGCGGGCGCTGACGCCGCGCGACCTCGAAACGCTGCCGCGCGAGACGGTCGTGCTCGACACGCGGCCGTGGCGCATCTTCCGTGAAGCGCACCTGCCCGGAAGTCTCTTCACTCCGTTTGACTCGTCATTCCCGACGATCCCCGGCTGCTACGTTCAAGCCGAAGATCGAATCATCCTGCTCATTGATGCAGCGATGCTCGAAGAGGCGGTGCGCCTGCTCATCCGCATCGGCCTCGATCGCATCGAGGGTTTCATCGCGCCGGAGGTGTTCGAGGAATATCGTCGCGCCGCGGGTCGCGTCGAGTCGATCGAGGAAGTGAACGTTGCTGCCGTGTCGGATCGTATCAACCGCGGCGAGGCAAACGTCCTCGACGTGCGCCGCCTCGTCGAGCACCAGGAGGGCCACGTCGCCGGCAGCACCAACATCGCCCACACGCGCCTCATGGCCCGCGTCAAGGAACTCGAGCCCGGCGCTGACCTGATCGTCCACTGCCGCAGCGGCGTGCGTTCGTCTTATGCGTGCGCGTACTTGAAGCGACTTGGCTTCACGCCGACGAATCTTGCGGGCGGCTTCGTCGCGTGGGAGCGCGCGGGGCAGCCGGTGGAAACGGCTCCACGCGTCGCGTCGGCGTAACTCGGCACGGAGTCGCGAAAGGCGCGGAGAGAGCCGGGAGTGAGAGCAGCGGTGTCACTTAACGAATTCTGACGTCGCCCCCGAAGAGCATCAGCACGAGCCCGATGTCGGCCAGAGCCGTGGTGATGGTGAACGGAGCGGGGTGGTCGATTGCGAGCGAGATGCTCAGCCCGCCTGCCACGAACGCCAGTGCCAGGATCACTCCCTTGAGGCCGAGTTCTTCGGCATTGGCGTAGAGCAGAATGACGAACAGGACCGGAAGTCCGATTGTCATGCGCCGCCTCCTCGATGCAGCAGTCTACCGCGGTCCGGCGCAGGTCGCGTGTCCTGCGAAGCGCACAGCGGGACACGCGGCCGGAGCATGGGCGTCCCGCCCGTGCAAACGTGCGACCGCGCCCGCAGCGAGCCCGAAGCGTGAGCGAATCGGGAGGTTCCACGAGCCGCGTCGGCTACGATATGCTTGCGGACCTGTGCGCCGCCGACTCACCATCCCCGTGAAAGCCGGTTGAAGGGGCGTCCCCATGACCTACGTCGACGGATTTCTCATCCCGCTGCCCACGAAGAACCTCGCCCGCTACCGCCGCATCGCCCGCGCCGCGTGCAAGATCTGGATGGAGTACGGCGCGCTCGAATACCGTGAGTGCGCCGGCGACGACCTCAACATCAAGGGCGTCATCCCCTTCACCAAACCGGCGCAGTGCAGGAAGGGCGAGACTGTCATCTTCGCCTGGATCGTGTACAAGAACAAGGCCCAGCGCGACCGCATCAACGCGAGAGTATGCAAGGACCCGCGCATCGCGAAGATGATGGGAACCGATCCGAAAAAGTTTCCCTTCGACTGCAAGCGCATGGTCTACGGCGGATTCAAGACCATCGTCGAGGCCTGACGCGACACTCTCCCCTCGCCAACTCTGATTTCATTCACCGAGGATTGAACCATGACCGCAGTCCGAGTTCTCGTCGGCACGAAAAAGGGCGCCTTCATCCTCACTTCCGACGCCGCGCGAAAGAAGTGGACCATCTCTCCCCCGCTCTTCGCCGGGTGGGAGATCTATCACCTCAAAGGCTCAAAGGCCGACCCGAACCGCCTCTACGCCTCGCAGTCCAGCGGCTGGTTCGGCCAGATCATCCAGCGCTCCGACGACGGCGGCAGGACTTGGACCATCCCCGGCGGCGAGAAGGTGCCCAGCCCGACCGACCCCCCTGGCGGCCAGAGCAACAAGTTCGTCTACGACACCTCCGCCGACACCGGCAAGCCCCTCACCACCCACATGTGGTACGACGGCACGCAGCATCGGTGGGAGTTCAAGCGCGTCTGGCACATCGAGCCTTCCCTCACCGACCCTGACCTCGTCTATGCCGGAGTCGAGGACGCCGCGATCTTCCGCTCGACCGACGGCGCCAAGACCTGGCACGAACTCGCCGGCCTGCGCGGCCATCCTTCAGGTCAGACCTGGGGCCCCGGCGCGGGCGGTCTCGGCCTGCACACCATCCTCCTCGACCCGACCAATCCGAAACGCATCTACATCGCCATCTCCGCCGCCGGCGCCTTCCGCACCGACGACGGCGGCAAGACGTGGAAACCGATTAACCGCGGCCTCAAGTCGCAGTACATTCCCGATCCCGACGCCGAGACCGGGCACTGCATCCACAACATGGCCCTGCACCCCTCGCGCCCCGGCACACTCTTCATGCAGAAGCACTGGGACGTCTGCCGCAGCGACGACGCCGGCGACCACTGGCGCGAAGTCAGCGGCAATCTGCCGACCGACTTCGGCTTCCCCATCGCCGTCCACGCGCACGAGCCGGAGACGATCTACGTCGTGCCCATCAAGAGCGACTCCGAGCATTTTCCGCCCGATGGGAAGTTGCGCGTCTACCGCAGCCGCACCGGCGGCAACGAATGGGATGCCCTCACCAGCGGCCTTCCGCAGAAGGACTGCTACGTCAACGTTCTGCGCGACGCCATGTCCACCGACACGCTCGACCCTTGCGGCATCTACTTCGGCACAACAGGCGGACAGGTCTACGCGTCGGCGGACAACGGGGACACATGGACGACGATCGCGCGCGATCTGCCCGCCGTGTTGAGCGTGGAGGTGCAGACAATCAAGTAGAGCCCGAATCGCGCCGGCCGTCGGCGCTGGTTCACGGAGGGCGGCAATTGCAACGCGATACATGACGCCGGGTACCTTGAGAACGCGATCCGGTATGTCATCAAAGTTCAGAAGCACGAAGCGCGAGCAAGGAATCGCGGTCGTCGGCGCTCCCATTATCCTTGCTCGCGCTGCGGGCTCCGGCGGCGATCCCCCCGCGACGCGGAGTTTCACAATGATCCGCATCACCATCCCCTTCCATCTTCGCACACTCGCTCGTGTGGAGGGGGAAGTGTCACTCGACATCGGCGGCGAGGCTGCGCCGACGCGCGCGATGGTCCTCGACGCCCTCGAAGAGCGCTACCCCATGTTGCGAGGCACAATCCGCGACCACATCACCAAACAGCGCCGCCCCTTCATCCGCTTCTTCGCCTGCCGGCAGGACCTCACGCACGAACCCGACGACGCCCCCCTGCCCGACCCCGTCGCCCGCGGCGAAGAACCGTTCATGATCGTCGGCGCCATCGCGGGCGGGTGAACGCCGCATGCAGAATGGTGATGAGGGCTTTCAGCCTGCGCGAACGTGCCCTGAACCAGGCCCCGCGCGTCCGTGCGGGTCAGACACCCCCGCGCGCCACGTCTGCTCATTTCAACCGTTCGAGCCGGCCCTTGCGCTTGACGATGTTCCTGTAGTCCCACTGAATCTCGATCGCCTTGGCCAGCCACCTCTTCAGATCAGCGGCTGCGATCTGGTCGACGGCCGTATAGCGCGCCTCCGCGGCTTTGAAACTCCCCTCGGCCTTCAGGGCGGCCTCATCGAAGGACTGCCCGCTCCAGAACAGCAGGCGGATGCAGTCCTTGAGTTTGCTGTAGCCGACAATCGGGTTGCCCTTGAGGAACCACACCGGATGCCGGTGCCAGATCTTGTTCTCCGCCTCCGGCAGACTCCGCTCGATCGTCCGGCTGAGGGCATCGCAGATGCGCTTGTCCCCGGCCGACAGGGTCGCGTTGTACGCCCGAATGTCCTTGTGAATCGCCACGCCTCGCTCCGTCGTTGAAGGCGCAAGTATACCGGATCGTGGGAAACACAACGCGGCGTAGGGTGGGATAGGCGATGCTCCGGGAGCGCATCCCACC